>CACZZH010000183.1 GCA_902785635.1 uncultured Lachnospiraceae bacterium | reverse complement strand
GATATTCGCAATCTGCAGACAGCAGTTCGCGCCGCCAACAAGGAAAAGGCTCATGCGCAGGTGGCACTGTCCTATACACTGGGCGATGCCTATACCATGGAATACTGGATGGATCTTTCTAAAAAGATCGAGGAAATGGGAGCAGATTCCATCTGCATCAAGGATATGGCAGGACTGCTGCTTCCGTATAAGGCTGCTGAGCTTATCACGGCAATGAAGAGCGCTACGAAGCTTCCGATCCAGCTGCACACCCATTACACCTCAGGTGTAGCCTCCATGACCTGCCTGAAGGCAGTGGAAGCGGGTGTTGATGTGATCGACTGCGCCATATCTCCGTTTGCTCTGGGTACCTCCCAGCCTGCAACAGAGGTTATGGTCGAGACCTTCAAGGGAACTCCGTATGATACTGGATTTGACCAGAATCTTCTTGCGGAGATCGCAGATTATTTCCGTCCCCTGCGTGACAAAGCGCTTGAGACCGGTCTTCTTAATCCGAAGAACCTGGGCGTCAATATTAAGACGCTTCTGTATCAGGTACCGGGCGGCATGCTGTCCAACCTGACTTCCCAGCTGGCCGGAATGCATGCAGAAGATAAGTTCTACGAAGTGCTTGAAGAGATTCCGCGTGTACGTAAGGATATGGGTGAACCGCCTCTGGTTACCCCGTCCTCACAGATTGTCGGTACGCAGGCTGTTATGAACGTTATCGCAGGCGAACGCTACAAGATGGTTCCGAAGGAGACCAAGGATGTACTGTCCGGCAAATACGGCGCAACCGTTAAGCCCTTCAATCCGGAAGTGGTCAAGAAGTGCATAGGCGATGCTCCTGTCATCACGCATCGTCCGGCAGATGATATTCCGCCGCAGCTTGAGAAGCTGAATGCAGAAATGGCACAGTGGAAGGAGCAGGAAGAGGATGTCCTTTCCTATGCACTGTTCCCGCAGGTCGCTACAGACTTCTTCAAGTACAGACAGGCACAGAAGACCGGCGTAGACCCAAATGCGGCCGATGAGAAGAACGGAGCTTATCCTGTATAAAAACGTTTCTGATCAAATAGATTAATATGAGAAGAACTGTCTTCGGGCAGTTCTTCTTTTTGGTTTCCTGTCATTGACGAGAAGACAGCCTTTCGTTATAATGTATCTTATCGGAAGTTCCGAAGGAACTGTCCGCGTAAGCGGCCGATAAGATAACGAACAAAAACGTCGGCAGCTTCGCATTATTATTCATTTAATAATATAGTATAGTATTGATCCATCGCGCTTGCAGCAAATTCTTAAAATATGGCAGGCGATGGTATTTTCGTGCATAAAAATCTGGAGGAATTACATGTCCTGGAGAAAGATGTTCCGGAAATGTATGCCGGTAGTTTTAGCTGTTTTGCTGGCCGGCTGTTCCGGCTCTTCTAATACGCAAAAAGAGACAGAACGGGTGGAAACATCCGTCAGGGATAGACAGAGTGAAACGGCAGTTGAAGCAATCACCATGGAGACAGAGGCTCCTGCCATCGAAACAGAGCAGCACACAGAGACTGTCGCTGTCGAAACAGAGCAGCACACAGAGACTGTCGCTGTCGAAACAGAGCAGCACACAGAGACTGTCGCCATCGAAACAGAGCAGCAGACAGAAGCAGCCGCTTCTCCGTTTACGATTTTTCTGGATGACGAGATCTATACGAAACCTTCCGTAAATCCGGAAAGCGATGATGATGTTCGCGTTTACATTACATATAACGGGTATCCGCTGTTGGATCTTCCTTTCGGAGAGGAGCACACGGTGTTGATCCATCAGATCAACGGTTCTGAGAATCTGGTGAGGCTGACAGGTGAAGCCGTTTATATGGATTCCGCCAACTGTGACGGCCAGGACTGCGTGAATATGGGAGAAGTCACCAGAGAGAATTTGGAGACAAGGGTCCTCGGCGGTTTTATTATATGCCTGCCGAATATGATCGTAGTCGAGGTAAGAAGTGAATGACGCAGAATAATAAAGGTTTTCCGTCCGGAAAAGCAGGTCAGGCAGCATTGTTCGGCCTTCTGGCAGCGCTTTCGCTTGTGCTTGGCTATATTGACCGCGCGACTCCTCTCACCTGGCTGCTCGGAGGAGCGATTCCGGGTATTAAACTTGGGCTGGCGAATACGGTTCTGCTGTATGCGGTATTTCTCATGGACTGGAAGGCAAGTATTCTTCTGATGCTTACAAAGGTCCTTCTGTCCGGATTCATGTTCGGGTCTCTCAGCGCGATTCTTTACAGTCTGAGCGGAGGAGCACTGAGCCTTATCGTTATGCATCTTGTTAAAAGATCGCCCCGTATCGGATCACTTGTGATCGGCGGACTGGCTGTCCTGAGTGACCTTCTTCTCTGGAAGACACATCCTCATCCTGCCGGACAGGTACTCTGGTGCATGATCCTGATCGGAATCGCGGCAATCGCAGGATTTGCGTTGTTTTTTGTGATCCGCTCTCATCCGGAATATAAAGTGATGGGCGTTTCAGTCACCGGAGCTGTAGCCCACAACATCGGACAGGTGATCGCGGCTGCGTTGATCGTTCAAACGCCCGCTCTGCTGTATTCCTATCTTCCTTTTCTTGTTGGTATCGGTGCAGCAGTGGGATGTCTGACCGGTTTTGTCGCGAAAATGGTATTTCATGCTCTGAAGAGTCCCGGTTTCTGACCGGAAAAGGTTCGGAAAATACATCAGACAGTACATAGGAAAAAACAGTAGAACAGGATCAGACGAATGGGTTTAAAAAAGATCAATAAATATTATACAGTTTTGCTTTCTGCGGCATTTCTGACGGCAGCTGTCGGAATGAGCGCACACGCGGAAATGTCAAAAGAATCAGCAGTCGGTTTTTACCTGGATACCGTGATCACTTTGACTGCCTATACGGAGGATGTGCAGATTCTGAATGATGCTCTGGAAGAGTGCGGCCGATATGAAAGGCTTCTTTCAAGGACTGTTGAGGGAAGCGATGTGTGGAATATCAACCATGCGCAGGGAAAGCCCGTAACAGTCTCCGATGATACGATCGAGATCCTTCAGACTGCGGCAAGCGTCAGTGAAGCGTCCGACGGCGCATTTGATGTGACGATCGCTCCTGCTTCGACTCTATGGGATTTCACATCCGGCGCGGCAGTGCTCCCGGATGCAGGGAAACTGGAAGAGGCTGCACAGCTCATCGATTATTCCAGGGTTGAGATCGACGGAAACGAAGTGACTCTTCCGGAAGGAATGATGATCGATCTGGGCGGTGTGGCAAAGGGCTATATTGCTGATGCGGTAAAATATTACCTTGAGGATCGCGGCATCGAAAGTGCCATTCTTTCCTTCGGGGGAAATATCGTTGCGATCGGACTGAAACCGGACGGTACGCCCTGGAAGGTAGGGATTCAGGATATCGATGAGCCTACCGGAAATTATATGCTTGTTGCGGCCAACTATGGCGGATCCACGGTCACCAGCGGCATCTATGAACGCGGCTTTGAACTCGATGGTGTTTATTATCATCATATTCTTGATACAGCCACCGGAATGCCGGTAAACAATGAGCTGGCTTCGGTTACGATCTTCTCAGACAGCTCCATGTGGGGAGACGCGCTTGCAACAGCTGCCTTCGCGCTTGGCACGGAAAAAGGCCTTGAACTGATCGAGACGATGGAGGGAATCGAAGCGGTGTTCATAGCCAGAGACCGGAGTGCCGTTTATTCATCCGGAGCGGATGAGTACATGATTCAAAAATAAAAATCCTGTTTCCGGAAATCCCGGTTCTTTCTGTGTATTCTCCATATATTGCTTCCTCCGGGAACAGTAGAGAAGAAAGACCGAATTTCAATATATTACAGGTACCCGTTGACCCAGGTACACGCCGGCCGGTATGTACCGCATGTTGATAGCAAGGAGGATGAGGGAAGTGAATAAGAAAGGCCCCTCATGGTTGGTGCTCTGTCTGATCGGTCTCGCTGCCGGTCTGTTGCTGAGCATGACCAATCGGCTTACCAAGGATCAGATCGTGAAGCAGGAGGCTGCCGAAAAAGAAGCAGCCAGGTCAAGTGTCCTTGAAACAGCTGATCAGATCGAGGAACTCGAAGTTGAGGAGAGCAAGTACAATCTGGACAACATCTTTGAAGGTGTTGATGCAGACGGAAATGTAGTCGGGTATGTCGGCCAGACGACCGTTACCGGATTTGGCGGCCCGATCGAAGTCATCACCGGCGTGGACAAAGATGGTGTCATCACTGGTATTTCCGTGGGCGGTTCTGATTTTTCAGAAACTGCCGGACTTGGTGCAAAAACACAGGATGCTACTTTTACGGATCAGTTCAAGGGGAAAGTACCGACGATCGTCCTGAATGAGGACGGTGTTGATTCGGTTACCGGTGCTTCTACTTCTTCCCGTGCTGTTATCAGCGGAGTCAACTCTGTTGCGAACTATATCTATACCTATCAGCTTGGACTGATGGAAGAGGAAGAAGTTTATACCGGATCGACCGTATCAGCTACTGAACAGGGCTTTGGCGGACCAGTGACCGTAAATGTCGGTCTTGCTGATGACGGAACCATTGAATATCTTGCGATCGATACGCCGGATGAGACCGACGGTCTTGGAAAGATGGCTTCCGAAAAAGCATTTACGAGTCAGTTTATCGGCAAGAGCGGACCGTTCGCCTATGGTGAGGACGGAATCGAGGCTCTTTCCGGAGCAACGTATACATCTACTGCAGTTATCACTGCATTGAATACGATCATGGAAGGCGGCGGCACGCAGTCTGCAGAGCCTGTTTCCACGACTGTGAAGGGATTTGGCGGTGATGTGACTGTTACTGTCCGTCTGAATGCCGACAATTCTGTCGCTGCATTGACCATCGATACGCCGGATGAGACCGACGGCCTCGGAAAGACTGCCTCTGACAGCAGCTTTACCAGCCAGTTCATCGGCAAGATGGCTCCGTTTGCGTACGGACAGGACGGCATCGAAGCGATCACAGGCGCATCCGTGACATCCGGAGCAGTTCTGGATGCACTCAACAGTATTGTGCCTGAAGGTGACAAGTCTCTGCTTCCGGCAGCGGATGAATCCGCATCGGAAAGCGCTGCAGAAGGCCCGGCTGAGGCGGAAGGCCAGACAGAAGCGGCTCCTGCAGCTCCTATGGAGGGTGAAGAGACAGCAAGCGCACCCGGTATCGAAGGCGGCGATGTAACGGTACATCTTGTAAAGAACGATGACGGAAGTGTCTCAGCCCTTACGATCGATACTCCGAATGAGACCCCGGGACTTGGAACAAAAGTGAGCGAAGAAGCATCTTTCGCGGAACAGTTCATCGGCAAGACCGGACCATTCGCATTCGGCGAGGACGGCATCGAAGCGATCGCCGGAGCGACGGTGACATCCCAGGCAGCGCTGGATGCGCTGAATTCTCTGTACAGTGGTGCAGCTGTAGAAACAGCAGCAGAAGAAGCGAGCGAAGCTGCAGATGAAACAGCTCCGGAAGCTGTTACA
>CACZZH010000182.1 GCA_902785635.1 uncultured Lachnospiraceae bacterium | reverse complement strand
CTATAAGAAAAGCAGGTCCATCAACCTAAAAAAGAAAAAGGGGACGCGTTCACGTCCCCAGTCAGAGCCGATCATTTATAAATAATGATCGCCATCCCTTCTTCAATATTATTATAGAGTACCTCCGCGGCAGCAGGCGGCATATTCACACAGCCATGAGATCCGGAGGTCATATAGATATTGCCACCGAAAGAGTAGCGCCAGCTCGCGTCATGAAGACCCTGCCCGTCATAGAACGGCATCCAGTAGTTGACTTTCGTCTCATACCCGTTTGCCGCGTCCTGGCCACGCAGAACAGAAGGACTTTCCTTGTAGGCAAGCGGGAAAGCACCGGTCTTTGTCTCCGAGTTGCGCGCAACGGATCCCGTTACCACATCCGTATCAACGACCAGTCCCCCGTCTCTGTAGAACCACAGATGCTGCATTGTGATATTGACTTCTACATAGTTGCCGGCCAGATCATCCCGTCCGTCTCTTCTGTAAAACACCGGGTTTCCGTAATCCGACGCGGTCGTATAGTACACCGGTTCACGCTCCACATCCTTGTTCGACTCAATATCCTGAAGCAGCTGTGAAAACTCCCCATCCGTATAGATCATGTAGCCATAATCATTTTCCGAAGACGGAATCACGATGTCTGTTCCGATGGAAGTATGGAAATTCCGGTCATAATGCAGTGTATCGTACTTATACCCAAGCTGTTCTACATACTCATAGGCAAGCTCTTCATTAATGCTTCCGACGCCGTCTTCGATCACGATCCAGTCCTTAATGGTGTCCCAGTCGATCTTTTCTTTATAGCTGCCGAATACATATGTGACACTGGCTTTGACATACCTGTTGTAAATATTAACGATATTGTTGAGTTCAATATCATCATGTGTTATTTCAGGCAGGATGTAAAAACTCTCAGGGATATCGATCGTAACCAGGACTTTTGCAATATCTTCCTTCACAAAAGCATCCAGTTCTCCCTGCACCAGTTCCTGAAGCTGGTTATCGCGGATCTCATTTCCGTAGACCTCGTCCGTAATGGCGTATTCCTTTTCCTTCTCATGGAATACCATTTCCGAATCCTTGCTCGGGAAACGTTCTTCCTTCAGGGCATCTGCATTGACCGCAGCCGTAAAAGTCTGCTCATTAAAATGGTAGGGGATATCGATCCGGAACGAATTGCCGTTCATTAAGCTGCTGATGAGAACAACAAACCCGCTTTTCTGCTTTTCGAGGGCTTCATTCAGCTCCGCAAGCAAAGCATCCTCATCCACATCGTAGCCGAAATGAGAAAGATCTCCTGTGATGCTCTCCTCTCCCTTTTCGTTGATCACAACCGTTCGTGTACGGCAGGTACGCATAATATCTTCAAACACCTGTTCGGGAGTCTCGTTCGATACATCCCTCCCGTTGATCAGTGTCCTTCCGTAATACGTCGTGCGGTTATATTCCCCTTTCAGGTAGGCACCCCCGCCAATCAGCACACCTGCAAGAACAACGGCAAGTATACCGACAGTAATACCGAGAAATTTAGTCGTTTTCACCCTCTGTTTGCTCCATCGTTATCAAAAGTTAAAAATCGCAACAATCACATCTTACCATAAGTGTTTCGCAAAACACATTAGGATTTTCTTAATCATTCAGGCAACCTTTAATGGCATCCAGAAGTTCATCAAAGGTCTCAAATGCAGGAAGCTCCGGATGATCCCTGCGAATCTGATCCGTCGTACGGAACAGAAAGCCTGCTTTGGAAGCGCAGATCATTTCGAGATCATTAAAGCTGTCGCCTGAAGCGATCGTTTCGTATCCGATGGACTGCAGCGCTTTTACCGTGGAAAGCTTGGAATGCGCGATCCTCATCCTGTAGCCGGTGATCTCACCGCTGTCCGCCACTTCCAGCGTATTACACAGCAGCGTCGGCCAGCCGAGCTTTTTCATCAGGGGCATTGCGAACTGTTCAAATGTATCACTCAGAATCAGCACCTGCGTCATGGAACGCAGTTCATCCAGGAACTCCTTTGCACCGGGAAGCGGTTCAATTCCGGCGATCACCTGCTGTATTTCCCGAAGCCCCAGATGGTGCTCTTTAAGGATACCAAGCCGGTATTTCATAAGCTTGTCATAATCCGGTTCATCACGTGTGGTCCGCTCCAGCTGCGGTATTCCGGTCGCCTGTGAAAAAGCGATCCATATCTCCGGCACAAGAACGCCTTCCATATCAAGGCATACTATGTTCATTCCAGTTTCCTCCAGTTTTCCGTTCTGCATTCTTATATCATATCTGCACTATTTCATTTTTTTCGCTTCATCTGCTGCCTGCTGTCCTGCGATCAGTCCTTCCCCGACTGCCTTCGACACCTGAAGAGGTCTGCCTGTACAGTCTCCTGCAGCATAAAGACCGGGCAGATTGGTATGCATCATACGGTCTGTACGGATATACCCATCCTCCAGCTCAAGTTCCGGGAACAGGGACGAAGGTGCAAGTGAGGGGCGAAGCACGAACACACAGTCAGCCGCCACTTCCTCCTGATCCACAAGCGCAGAAGAAACTTTTCCTTCCCCGCGTATTTCAACTTTTTTCGGTTTTTCAAAGTAACGGACCTTACATCCGATTCCCTCCAGATATTCTGCTTCTTCACGATCAGCAGGTCCAAAACCGATCACCGCCACATTTTTCCCCCGGTAAAGCATTCCGTCGCAGGTCGCACAATAGCTGACCCCCATTCCGATATGCTCCTGCTCTCCGGGATAGGGCTTTCCTCTCATAATACCGCCTGTAAAGATCAGGCATCTGCATTCCAGGACCTGTGAACCTGCGCTTACCATCCAGCCGCTGTCCGAATGGTAGGTATTCAGGACTCTCTCCTGCAGGAATTCGGCACCGGACTTCTTTGCGTGATCAAGAAATGTGTCAAGAAGCTGCTTTCCGGTCATCCCCGGAAGTCCAAGATAGTTGTCGACTCTCTCTGCTTTCAGAAGGGGATTATTCTCCAACGCTGTTCCGACACAGAGTACGCTGCCTCCCCTCTGACGTACATTGATGGCTGCTGAAAGGCCTGCAGGCCCGGTTCCGATCACAATTACATCATACATAAAAAACCTCACTGCTTTTCTCAACTGCTCAACACTCTTACTGCACCCCTATCGGATTATTAATAGTATCATACCGCTGCATCTTTTGCAATGTGCCTGATCAGCGGTGGATGACACTTGACATTTTCCGTAAAATCAGTGACAATTAATTATCCGCCAATAACGGATCAAAATCGGAAAGGAGGTCATATTATGTATTCCAGGTCTGTAACTTTGGACGGTTCTTCCAAAATCTACAAAGTTCCTGAATTTGTCCAGCTTGCATGTTCGTTCAGCAGTTCACTGATGATACGGAATAACCATGGTACCTTTGACACCAAGAGTATCATGGGTATGATGTCTTTCAATCCCAGGGATGGCGTGCTGACGATCACAGGTGAGGGCAGCGATGAGCAGACAGCTGTAGATGCACTGGTACATTTCCTTTCCGGTGAAGTATGAAAGCTCTGCTTTCACACATATGTTTATGGCCGCACAAAGGGCAGGTCATAGAGAGGAAATCGTGATTTTCTCACATTTTTTAAGGAGGTGAATATTATGAAATATGAATGCGAACTTTGCGGGTATGTTTATGATCCCGAAGTCGGTGATCCGGACAACGGAATAGAGCCCGGTACTGCATTTGAGGATCTTCCGGAAGATTGGGTATGTCCTCTTTGCTCAGCTTCCAAGGATGAGTTCACGGAAGTAGAATAATCTTCTTTTCCGGCTCGCGGCATATGCAGCAATGCTTTTATTAAAACCCTGCCGTTCTGCATGATCACTCATGCATTTCCGGCAGGGTTTCTTTTATACTGGTTTTTGTAACACCGGCGGTCAGCCGTTTACGAAAGGTGTTTCCGCCTGGGCTTTCCCCTTAAGGATCTCGTCCTCAAAGTCATAGGAGAATTCGTTATTTCCTTCCGTTCTCTTTTTCACATCATTATCGCTGTTCTCACTGGCCTGACCATCACCATAGATCGTATTATGAAGCTTGATGACTGTCTGCTCCCAGTCCGGAACGAGCATATCCTGACCATTCACATAGATCACATCATAAAGACCATCATACGGAATACGGTCCATAACGATATTATATTCCATGATCTCCGGCGCTCTTGAAACAAGCTCCCAGATATCACTGGTCTTCAGATTATGCGTGACAAGCGGCAGTACCTTTGTAATAAAGCTTGTCATCTCGGCAACACTCATTTCCTTAATGCGCTCAAGGATACGGGTGAGCACATAACGCTGCCTCTCTGTACGGGCATAATCGGAATTGCCCACATAACGGTTTCTTGCATAAGCAACGGCCTGTACACCCATGCAGTGATATTCACCGCCTCCGGGCAGA
The DNA here is from genome assembly GCA_902785635.1 of uncultured Lachnospiraceae bacterium. Lineage (GTDB taxonomy): Bacteria > Bacillota > Clostridia > Lachnospirales > Lachnospiraceae > Merdiplasma. The sequence goes on along the minus strand of CACZZH010000182.1, from coordinate 1,234 downwards.
AGATACGGAGCAACATCGATGCCGAGAGTATCGCACATGTCGACCATGTAGCCGTTGGCAACTGTGACCTCTGCATCCGTCCATTCCATGTCGATGCCGCCGAGTGCGTCAATGATCTCGATCAGGTTCTCAAAGTCAACTGCCGCATATCTGGTAAGATCGACATTATACATATCCGAGATCGTCGCGGTAAGAAGCGGGCCGCCGCCTCGGGCATACGCATTATTCAGTTTGTTATAACCTACTCCCGGAATCTCAACATAAGTATCACGCATCAGGGAGACTACACTCACACGCTTATCATTGAAGTTCAGAGAAACAAGCATCATGGCATCGGAGTTACCATTCCATGATTTATCCCTGCGGTCAACGCCTACAAGAAGGATATTATAAACTTCCTCGTCCTTCTTAACGACCTGCTCCACTTTCTCCTCGGGCACTTTCATAGCCTCATGGATCTCCTGAAGCTGATCATCGGAAACGGCTGTACCGATTCTTTCTTCCGTACTTACAGTCTCGACTGCCTCTGAAGGAAGCTCCTCCTCACGTTCCACAACCTTTACTTCCTGATCACTTACATAATTAGTAAGGCTGATCAGATGTGATCCATAATTCAATATGAGCGCACCGCCCACAACCACTACAGCCAATACGATACTCAGGATAATACCGAACAGCCGCATCCAACGCGGTCCTTTACGATTGCCCCCTCCGAAACCGGATCCGTCACGGTTGTCATTATATCTGCTGGACATTCTCTTCCTCCTGACTGCAGTATACCGTCCCGTTTTCCGCCCTTTTCGTGAACGTTCCAGAGCAATACTGCAACACTTTCGTAATGATACCTAAATAGATTAACAGAATTCTTCAATTGAATCAATAGAAGATTACAGGAACTTTGGACTTCTGCTCTTCTTTGCATGAAAAAAGAGCCCTTACGGACTCTTTATGCGGAAGGTGGGACTTGAACCCACACGACCTTAACGGCCACAGGCACCTGAAGCCTGCGCGTCTGCCAATTCCGCCACTCCCGCGAAAGTGATTTCTCACTCACAACGAAGATACTATCATAAGCATTTCGGATTGTCAAGAAATAATTTCTTTCCTCCTGCCTTCATCATATCTTCAAAACTGCATACAGTCAAATATCGTTCCGGTAAGAAAAACCGCAAAGCTTTGAAAGCCGACGCACTCGTGAGCGTTCCACGCTCACTCGTTCGTTTTGCTCCGCAAA
>CACZZH010000181.1 GCA_902785635.1 uncultured Lachnospiraceae bacterium | reverse complement strand
GCGAAGCCGCTGTATCCATCACTTCCGGCAAAGCCTCTTCCCCGGCAAAATGGACGACACTCAGCTGATCGCTGTCCGAATCTTCCAGCTCGATCTGCACATCAACCGTTGAACCTTCTGCCGGCTGATACTGTCTGTTTTGTTCTGCAGCATCCACAATGCTGATATCAAAGAATCTTGCATATCCGATCGAGCCTTCTTCCCAGCCAAGTGCATTCTCTGCCTGCGAACGATATTCATCCGCGGTCTCCTGCCCGATCTCCTGTACCTGCAGAAGTGTGTCTTCAGGGATACCTGTATTCTCCCCAAAGGAAACTGTTATTTTGTAATTGTATCCGTCACTGGCCAGCACGGTCTTCTCGAGAGTCGTGCCGACGATGGCATAAGTACTGGCGCTGCCCGCTTCAAACTGCGCTGTTCCCTCATCCGTCAGCGTGGGAAGCACTGACAGTTCTTCTTCCTGCACCGGTTCCTCTAAGCGTTCTTCGGTCTGCACCCCGGCAAAACTTACTGCATAGAAGTCTCTTTCCGCATCACGTTCATCTCCAAAGCGGACGCATATGGAAAGATCTTCTTCGGGCTGAAGATCCCTGCCGTCTGCATCGGTGATATGAAGGTCAAACACCCCCCGAAGCATCAGATCCTGGGCAGCGACCTCCTCTTCCCGGGCTGTTGTATCGATGGCCAGCCCGCCCATCCGGTCATACTCTTCTCCCTGTTCTACGGCAGAAGCCGTAAACTCTGCATCCTCCGGAATCTGCGCCTGTGCACTGTATTGAATCTGCAGAGAATAATCCGCACCTGCAACCGGTACTTCACAGGAGAGGATCTCCTGGTCGGACTCCGTCTCTGCCTCCATGAGCGTTTCTGTTTCTGCCGGCGCTTCTGTTATACTTCCGCTCAGCGTTCCCAGCAGTTCTTCCGTTTCCGCTTCCCGGACTGTCTCCGCCGCTTCTTCTGTTTCCGGATCCGCGGCTGTCTCCATCGCATCTTCCGTTTCTACCGGCACGGCTGTCTCCGCCTCTTCTTCCGTTTCCGCTTCCGCAACCGTCTCCGTCGCTTCTTCCGTTTCCGCTTCCGCAACCGTCTCCGTCGCTTCTTCCGTTTCCGCTTCCGCAACCGTCTCCAGTGCTTCTTCCGCTTCCGCGACCGTCTCCGTTGCTGCTTCCGTTGCTGCCTGCGCGGCTGTCTCCGCCGCTTCTTCTGTCTGCGTATCTATGAACATTTCCTCTTGTTCATAAATATTCATGTTCGTTTCTTCTTCGTTCCGGCGCGGAAGAATCACTTCCAGAATTTCCAGAGTTTCCGTTTCTGTTTCTGCAGCAGGCACCGGAACATACTCTTCTTCGTGCTCTTCTGCAAATGTTTCTGCGTATTCCTCTGCAAACGCTTCAACGTCTTCTTCTTCGTACGCTTCTGCGTATTCCTCTTCGTACGCTTCTGCGTCTTCTTCCGGCAGCCAGGGGCCGAATCCATCCTCCGGAAGGTCTTCCATATCGTCAACCGGAAAAGCATCTTCAAGACCAAAGAGCAAGTCTTCTTCCTCTGTGATCTGTTCCGTTTCTCCCTCGATCACCCAGATGCTCTCCCCGGGAATTTCAAATCCGGGTTCTTCCTCATCCGGCAGATCCTCTATCCCTGCCAGATCCTCTATCCCTGGCAGATCCTCTATTCCTGCTTCAGCATCCGGTTCACTTACGGATACATCCCAGTCATTTTCCGGTTCAAAGGCATCGTCAAAAAACCCGTCCTCTTCCAGAAAGATTCCGGGCATATCCTCTGCCGTGTCCTCCTCAAGCGTAAGCGCCGGGAGAATCAGGGCATAAGTAGTAAAGAACACAACAATACCTGCCGCAGCAAGTACCAGACGTGTCCAATGCTTATGCTTTTTATTCTTATTCAGAAGTAAAAGTATGATCGTCCACAGCTTTTCCATAAAAAACTACCTGTCATATATTAGGGAAACACTGATTAATTGTGCTGCGCGGCTTCCGAAGGAAGCCTTCATCTGCGCAGCACTGCGATCCGCCGGAGGCTCTAAGGAAACGCTGATTAAATCAGCGTTTCCTTAGAATACCACAGGTCCTCGTAGCAAACTTTGTCTATGCCGGTATGAACAAAAGAGGATCTGTTAAATGTCTTCTTTAATGTCCATAATAGTCAAATACAGTTACTTATTCAGTTACCTGGCAAATATTGCCATCTTTTTAACATGTGCATTTCATGAACCATTATTAAAAAGATATAACACAATTTTGTATATTATGCCACAATTTGGTGTCTGTTTCTTAATAATAGTCTGCCTTATTTCATTCCGAAATGATTCAGCGGCCACACGCAAAAGGCAACCTTTCCGACGATCTGCTCTTCTGCAACACACCCTACAGCTGTATTGCGGGAATCTACGGATACACTCCGATTGTCTCCCATAACGAAGAGTTTGGATTCCGGCACCTGATAAGGGAGCGGAATATTACAGTCACCCAGCGCCGGCGCTTCAGTCAGATACGGTTCCTCGATCCGGCGATTATTTACATATACATTGCCGTCTGCATCAATATTGACCCATTCGCCTGCCTGGGCGATCACCCGCTTGACCAATACCTTATTGTTATAATAGAAGGCGATCACATCGCCGGTCTCGAAATCCCCGCCTTTCAGAGATAGGACAATATCTCCCTCGCTGAGGGAAGGATTCATGGAAGATCCATAGATTCGAAGCACGGGCAGCAGAAGCACCGCAACCAGTATGGCAGCTGCCGCAACTGTTACGAGCCCAAAAAGTGTACTGCGCAGAGACACTGCAAAATTGTGCCTGTGTTTCTCACGCTGCAGCTCCTTTCGCAGCTGTTCGGTCGTCGGAAGATCTTTCCCGGATATATTTGTCTGTTTTTCCATTCAGTCTCCCTTTTCCTGTACATGTATCTGTTTTATGCTTTGCAGATAGATATCAGCGGCTTCCTGCGCTGCATTCAGCAGCCCGCTGATCTGAACTGCCGCTTCGGCAATGGATCCAGCCTGCTGAATCCGAACCGTTTTTTCTTCCAGCTGCTGTTTTGTCCGGTCAAGTTCCTCCCTCAGCCGGTCGATCTCCTCGCTCTGTAACAGCATCAGTTCCAGGAGATCAGATCGTTTCAATTTCCGCAGTTCTTTTTCGGTTTTTTTCATTTGTCATCCACTCTTTCACAACGCACCGCACATCGGGTGGTTCCCCCTGTATTGCAGGTAAAAAGCGTCAGATCCCATTCGCTTCCGCTCAGGCTGTTCTTGTTATTCTGTATCATTTCCCGGATGTCGGCAGGCGCGATCGTCTGGATGTTGGTCGCCGTATAATGGATCTTTTTCCCCGCTGCCGTGACAAACCAGACATCTGCTCCCATGGATATTCCTTTCACCGGGCTGAAATGCCGTGCATAATTATGTGCACAGATCACCAGATCATCGGTAAAATAGCTTCCGCTGTATCTGCAAGGAGAGATCTTCAGCCGTTCATAATCCCATTTCTGCATTACAGGAAGCGTCAGATCCAACGATGGGATATTCAGAAAGCCGATATACATGCAGCCATCGATCTCCACTGCCGGCATCTCCCGGTAGCTGACTTCCGCGCTGCTGTCAGGCAAAGCCATGCTGCTCTCTGACAAAGATGCAGGCAGATCTTCCTTCTCCGGATCAGACAGATCCTCCGTTTCACCCACAAGTTTTTCCATCTGAAGCATGATCTCTCTGCTTGCTTTTTCCGCACGGGCGGCATCCCAGTAATTATAGGCTGTCAAAAATGCCGCTCCTGCAAAGCAAAACAGTCCCAGGAGAATCAGAACTGTACCGGACAGGCCTTGTTTCTTCTGTCTATTCGTCATGGACCAGTTTATCCTCTCTATCTCCGATTGCGCCGGATCAGAATCCCTGCCAGGATAAGTATGGCGCCGGCCGCAGCAAGCACCCACACCGGCCACCAAAGCTGGCCGGTCTGCGGAAGCGTCTGACTGTTTGCTCCGGATACGGCCGAACCCGATGTACCCGTACCACCGGCAGTTCCGCCGGCAGATCCTTCACCCGGAATCTCCCCGTTTCCTCCCTTATCTCCGTCCAGCGTCGGCTCCGTGGGCTCCTCCTCGCTGCTGCCTTCGTCTCCTCCCGGAGCTTCCTGATACTGCACATTTGTGAAGGTAAACACTGGTTCTTCTCCGTTCTCTGCCGGAAAGAGCTGCTCACCTTCGGCATTTCCATCCTTCACCAGATATTCACTGACTTCCAGTGCGGAATGATCCGCATTGGGGGTGACCGAATATTTCAGCCAGTATACTCTTTGATCATAGTCATAATCAGGATCGGACCCGTTGCGCTCCGTGACCTGGTAGTAATAATTTCCTTCTCTGGTAAAAGTGATCGTGCCTACCGGAATGATGCCGGTCCCTCCGATCTGCAGACGAAGTGTCTGAGAACTAGCAGATACTACCGGTCCTCCGTCCGCGGCAGATCCTTCATCATTTACCGGCATGGGACAGTCGGGATCTGAAGGGTCGTCTGTTCCGAGAGCGGTAAAATCGAACTGAAAATAGGTGCCCTCTGCTACGTCTGTGACCATTGTCGGATCAGCACCGGATCCTGTCACCTGCTTCTGCACAGAAGGACATACCTGCAGTACAGGTGTGATATCCGATACAGTGCCGGTTTTCGGATAAGCATCCACATCAAATACATAGGCACCGTTTACCAGCCTCGGGACACCGACAAGAAACGGTGATACCGGCTGAATATCCGCAGCGGGCTGCTCCTGCAGGAACAGATATAATCCGGCCGGAAGCCCTTCTCCCGAAGGTCCGCTGAACGTGCCGGTCCCTGCCTGTGTGTTTCCGGTGCCGTCTCCAAGAGCCAGTGTTCCATATACGGAGACTGTGCTGCCTCCCGTTCTGATATAAGCAGCCAGATCTTCCGCCATTTTCCGGTTTGCCGCAGCATTTGATTCAGCGTTCTCCTCCGTATCATCACCGAATACATTCCCTGCAACATATACTCCGTCCTCTGAACTGTATCCGGAAGTCAGTTCACTGACCGCAAAATCCCGGAATGCATCTGTATAAGCAAATTCGTTTCCGCTCTCAGAAAGAACGGCAACCTGATAGACCGCAAAACTCCCTCCGGACACACCGTTTCCGTCCGATCTGAGCGTTACCGTAATGCTGCCTCTATGTCCCGAAAGATCCTGATCTGCCGCAGTCTGGGAAGCATTTACCTGAATATTCCCGCACCGTGCGGCGCACAGAAACAGGAGCAGTACTGCCATGATCTTCCGTATGATTCTATTCTTCTCTTTCATTCTTTCGATCTCCATCGCTTCACACTCTCTGCAGAGAAACAATGTTTTCCTGAATTATAGCAGTAGGGCCAAAAAAACTCAATCAAAGGTGATTTATATAAGATGATGTTTGTTCTAATTTTTTGTTATTTTTTTCTATTATACCCTCTGTACGTTACCTGTCCGGTTACACTCCCGGGAATCAGTCTCCCGGACTGCTCTTACGAATCCCGGAAGAAGAACAAAGTCCGCAAGCGGACATCAGCACCCCATCCCCTCAATCATGAGGGGAGCACAGCAGGACTTTGCGCGCCGAGCACGGTCGCGCAGCGACATCTTCCTTACGTGCGAGTGCGCATCCTCGCGGAGCGTTCATCGTATATGATTTTCCGCAGCCAGAACACATAGACAGACGGCATACGCACGGAAGGGGTGCACGGTGATTATTTCCGCTCGACACGGACCCACTCCAACAATCACTGTACATCCCTTCCGTGCGCATGCCTGAGAGCGTAAGTCGGACAAGTTCCTTTGTTGAAACTACTGCATCAGGCAGTATAAAAGTGTATCAAAATGAGCGGGCCATGGAACCTGTCCACATGGCGCGTTCCATGTGATACTTCATAAACCTGCGGAAAACGTGAGGTGCTGAGTAGTAAGAGCGGCCGACGGGGCAGGGTTCAGCCGGTCGTATCTTGCAGTCCACAAAATCTCTTAACGAGACAACAAAAAAACAGGGGCCGAAGCCAGGCTCTCAAAGCCTGGCTGCAGCTCAGGACAGCCGCGTAATCATCAGGATTACACGGCGTATCCTGGGGTTGCCCCTGTTTTTGCAGTTGACGAGTTATAGAGATTTGTGGCCCCTGCAAGTCTTAGACAGGATGAGGGATTCTGCCCCTGAGGCCGCTTCATCCGAGTCATTCCTCTCATGATCTGCAGTGATGCGCAAATGCGGAAAATCATATAGGAAATTCGACGGAATTTCCTGTGAGACGAAAAAATGCCTCTTTCGAGGCATTTTTCCAAATTCAATGTTTTAACATTCCTGCAGCGGGGCAGTCCCGGTGCTTACCCGGTGATCAATATTCTTCCGGAGCGTCAAGCGGGTTTTTCGCCAGATCCTGCTTTACTTCTTCAATCGCTTTGGGCAGGATCTCGAGGAAGCGGTCTACTTCTTCCTCCGTGTTGTAGATACCGAAACTTACGCGGATCATGCCCGGCGTCTTGGGCTCGGCGCATCCTTCATAAGTCATAACTGTATCATCCGAAACTCCCAGCAGACGCCATACATAGGGATGTGAGCAGAAAGCACCGCGGCGGGTGGCGACACCTCCCATCCTTGAGAGTTTGCCGGCGAGCAGCGCGGAATTGGTGTGTTCGTCGTTGAATGTAACCACGCCGACCCTGTCAGAGATGTCCTGCGTGTCGCCATAGACCTTCATTCCCAGGTCGAGCAGACCGTCGATCAGTTTGCGGTTCAGCGCCTGTTCGTGTTCCTGAATCTTGTCGAACCCGATCTCCCGAAGGATATCGATCGCTTTGCCAAGACCGACTATGCCGGGATAATTCGGGGAACCCGGTTCGTACTTCCCGGGGGCGGTAGTATAGACCTGCTTATAGTCACTTACAATGTCGATGGTGCCGCCGCCGTACATCTGCGGCATATGATCCTTGAGGACATCCGTCCTGCCGACCACAGCACCGCCGCCAAAAGGTGAGTACATTTTGTGCGCTGAGAATACGAAGAAATCGATATCCTCCTCCGGGGTCTCGCCGGCCATTGAGAAGGCACGATGAGCAACGATCTGTGCGCCGTCAACGATGATCATGGCGCCGTACTGATGCGCCATAGCAGCGATCCGATGCACATCCGTCACATATCCGGTCACGTTAGAAGCGGCAGTAACGCTGACATATTTCACTTTGTTCGTCTTCAGTTTTTCTTCCAGCTCATCATAACGGACGCGCCCCAGTTCATCCACCTCCGCATAGATCACCTGGCATCGTTCACGCCATGGCAGGTCGTTGGAATGATGCTCCATCCGGGTCGTCAGGATAATATCACTCTTATCAGTGACAAGGGCGGAAGCGAGCTTGTTCAGTCCGTCAGTCGTATTGTTCACATAAATGCAGGTGTACTTGTCTTTATCCGCATTCACAAAGTCAAGGACCTTGCCGCGTACTTCAGAGCAGACATCTGTGGAATAGCTGGCCTTCTGGGACACGCTTCGTCCGATGGCTCCATACATTTTCAGTTTTTCAGTCACTTCATCCACAACAGGCTGCAGGGCGGGAGTGGTAGCAGCGTTGTCAAAATTGATGGCAGTCGTTTTCGTGCCGTCTTCAAGCTCAACCGGTTCATCGATGCCGACGATATAATTCCGGATATTGTCCAAAGTATAGGGCTGTGCTGCCTTACTGGTCTGTGCTGCCTGGCTGGCGGCAGTAAGGCCGATGATGCCTGCGCAGATGAGTCCGATGAGTCTGGTGGTATGTTTTCTTTTTATGATCTTCGTATTTGTCATGGTATCCTTCCTTTTCTTTCTCTTAAATTAATGTATTTATTTGCAGCCTTTTCCTTCCGGCCGCGTGTTCGTCATTGTGTTTTCGCTGTTATATACGCATGCTTATTCCGGTGTCCACGAAATATTATTAATTTTCCATAAACTGATTTTTCAGGTATGTGGTTGTTCTAAGGAAACGCTGATTTAATCAGCGTTTCCTTAGAGCCTCCGGCGGATGGCTTCGAGCGCACAAGGCGCTCGAAGATCTTACCGGGAAACACTGAGCCGGAGGTTCTAAATGGTGGAAAATAGAATTAATCAGTGTTTCCCTAAAAAGATCCGGATAGTATAATCATATCGGAAGTTCTGAAATATACGGTTCGCGTGCGTTGCTGATCTGCCGCACAGATCCGTAAACCATAAAAATTACAGGAGAAATCAGGAGAAATAATGACAGAACACAGCAACACTCCAAAAAAGATACAGATCCGCGGAGCCCGCGTTCATAATCTGAAAAACATTGATGTGGATATTCCTCTGGGAGAGATCGTCGGAATCGCCGGTGTTTCCGGATCCGGAAAATCCTCTCTGGCACTGGGAGTTGTCTATGCCGAAGGATCCAGACGGTATCTGGAATCCCTCTCCACCTACACACGCAGAAGAATGACACAGGCCGCAAAGGCGGATGTGGACAGTATTCTTTATGTACCTGCTTCCCTGGCTCTTCATCAGCGTCCGGCTGTTCCCGGAATCCGTTCCACCTTCGGTACAGGGACCGAGCTTCTCAACAGTCTGCGTCTGATGTTCTCCCGGCTCTCAAGCCACCGCTGTCCCAATGGGCATTATGTCTCTCCTTCGCTGGCTGTGGCTGCCGGTGCGGAACTGGTGTGCCCCGAGTGCGGCGCGCATTTCTACGGTCCCGGAGCGGAGGAACTGGCGTTCAACAGCCAGGGGGCATGTAAGGAATGCGGCGGCACCGGAACCATCCGCACTGTGGATGAAACAACACTGGTCCCGGATGAGTCCCTGAGCATCGACGAAGGCGCAGTGCTTCCCTGGCAGACACTGATGTGGTCCCTTATGAAAGACATTGCGAGAGACCTTGGTGTCCGTACAGACGTTCCTTTCCGGGAGCTGAGCGGCAAAGAACGCGAGATCGTGTTTCACGGACCGCCGGTTAAGCATCACATGATCTATCAGAATCGTACCAGCGGTGCCGCCGGCGAGATGGACTTTACCTATTTTAATGCAACCTATACCGTGGAAAATGCTCTGTCGAAAGTAAAAGATGAAAAGGGTATGAAGCGTGTGGAAAAATTCCTGAAGGAAGAACCCTGCCCTCACTGCGGTGGGACACGACTGTCGGATGCAGCCCGTGCACCGCGCCTGTGCGGCATTTCTCTGGATCAGGCATGCCGGATGACCCTATCCGGCAGCGTAGAATGGGTCAAAAAAGTTCCTTCCTCCCTTCCGGAAGAAATGCAGCCCATGGCGAAAAGCATCTGTGATTCTTATGTAAGTACCGCCAGGCGGCTGATCGATCTGGGTCTGTCTTATCTCACCCTGGACCGTGCAGCCTCCACTCTGTCCACCGGCGAACGCCAGCGCATGCAACTGGCCCGCGCGGTACGCAACCGTACCACCGGCGTTCTCTACGTACTGGATGAGCCCTCCATCGGGCTGCATCCGGCGAACATTACCGGTCTGAACGACGTGATGCATGACCTGGTGGCGGACGGGAACTCTGTGCTGCTGGTAGACCATGACACACAGATCCTCAGGGAAGCCGAATGGATCATTGAGATGGGACCGGATGCAGGAGCGGACGGCGGCAGAGTCCTCACTCAGGGAACCGTGCAGCAGCTCACTGCGGATCCGTCTTCCCGGATCGGCCCCTTCCTGTCCTGCGCAGAGAAAAAACGCATCCGGGATAAAATACCCGCGGCTGATCTTTTCTCCGGAGGGAAGATCTTCCTGTCCACCGGACAGATCCACACGGTCCGGCCGCTGGAAGTGTCCATTCCAAAAGGAAGGCTCACAGCAGTGACCGGCGTATCCGGTTCCGGAAAAACAACGCTCATTCTGGAAAGCCTGGTCCCTGCCCTGGAAGCATGGACGGCAGACGCAGCCATGCCTGCCCATATCAGAGAACTGAAGGCCGACGGTATCAGACATGTAAAACTGATCGACGCCACTCCCATCGGCATTAATGTGCGGTCAACTGTCGCCACCTACGCAAATGTCCATGATGAGCTTCGCAAGATCTACGCCCGCACAGCCAGGGCAAAGTCAAAAGGATTCAAAGCCGGTGACTTTTCCTACAACACAGGTGATCTGCGATGTCCCGTGTGTGATGGCACGGGCTCCATCAGTCTGGACGTTCAGTTTCTCCCGGATGTGGATATCCCCTGTCCGCAGTGCAGAGGATCCCGCTATTCAAGAACGGCATACAATATACAGCATACCAACAGAAGCGGCAGTTCCCTTTCCCTTCCGGAGCTGATGGCGTGCAGCATAAGCACGGCGCTGGAGTTCTGTAAGGATATGAAAACCGTCTATGCGAGACTTCAGACCCTGCAGGATCTCGGGCTTGGATATCTGACTCTTGGGGAAGAAACACCAAGCCTCTCCGGTGGTGAAGCACAGCGGCTGAAGCTTGCCAGTGAAATGGGCAGGGTACAGACAGATTCCGTATTTATCTTTGATGAACCGACCATCGGCCTGCATCCGCTGGACGTGCGTTCCCTTCTGGAAGTTTTCCAGACTCTGATTCGCAACGGAGCAACCGTGATCGTCATCGAACACGATCTGGATGTTATCCGCAATGCAGATTATGTCATTGATATGGGCCCCGGAGGAGGTGTGGACGGCGGCAGAGTCGTTGCTGCCGGAACGCCGGACGAGATCGCAGCGGAGCCGGAAAGCATAACCGGAAAATATCTGTCATTAAAAGGTGATTGACCTTACAATTCAGGTTTTTTATATATACTTCGTATTTTGTGTTTTCATATTCTCGAAAACAGAATATAATATATCTTATCGGAAGTTCCGAAGGAACTGGCCGCCCAAAATATTGCTGATGCCGGAACAAACATTCTGATTCGGAGGTGTTCATTCATGAAAAAGAAACTGTTTGCAAACTGCAGGTATATTCTGCCCGCTGCTGCCCTGGTACTGCTGTCCTTGTCTGTTCTGTCCGGATGCGAGTCGTCATCCTCTTCCGATGCTGTAAGCTCATTGATCCGCTCGGAGACCGCTCCGATTCTGGAACAGCTTGAAAACATTTCACAGGAGCAGAAGACTCTTTCTGAAACCATCACGGGATTCCAGGATGCGCTCGGTAATTCTTCCGATACCAGCCCGGTCGACGAGTATACCGAGCAGATCCGGCAGGAGATCACAGACATCCGAAGTGATCTGGGCAGTATTTCCGAAAAACTGGAGATCCTGCAGCAGTCAATGGAAGCCGGGACAGAAGCCCTGTCGACGGAGACCGAAGGTCAGGAAGCTGCATCTGAAGGCTCTGCTTTTCTCGTCGAAGGAACAGCTGCCAAAGAAGAAATGATCGAAACACTGATCGAGCAGAATGCTCTTCTGGATGAACGGCTCACTCAGATCCTGGATGCTGTCAGCAGGATCGAGATGGCAGGAAACGCCGCCCCGGAAACCGAGGATATCCCGGAAGAGCCGGAAGAGGCTTTGGAAGAATTGGCTGAAGAGACAGAGAGCCTGATCGAAAAGCAGGTCACTGCCCTTCTCGAAGAAACAGCCGGTCTTCGGGAACAGTACGCCGATACAGCTCAGTCTCTTGGGACATTGAGCACATCCATGGACACAGTGAATACTCTGCTGGATACAATGCACACGTCTTTGGATGGAATCAGCGCTTCTCTTGATACATTAAGCTCAGAAGGACAGACCCGGGCCAAAGAGCAGTCTTCCGAAAAAGAACAGACTTCTGCAAAACTGGATCAGGTATCCTCCGAAATGGGAGTCGTTGAAGAAAAACTGAACCAGCTTTCTTCGGAGAATGAAGCACTCTATGAAATGCTCGGTGAGCTTTCCACGGAAAACGAAGAGCAGGAAGCCCTTCTCAATCAGCTCAGTTCCGAAAACGGCGATCTGTCCGCTGCCCTTGGTCAGCTCAGTTCCGAGAACGTGGATCTGTCCGCTGCCCTTGGTCAGCTCAGTTCCGAGAACGTGGATCTGTCCGCTGCCCTCGATCAGCTCAGTTCCGAGAACGGAGATCTGTCCGCTGCTCTCGATCAGCTCAGTTCCGAAAACGGCGATCTGTCCGCTGCCCTCGATCAGCTCAGTTCCGAAAACGGCGATCTGTCCGCTGCCCTCGATCAGCTCAGTTCCGAAAACGGAGACCTCTCCGCCCAGCTCTCCCAGAGCGATACCGCCATGCAGGACGGGCTTCTTGCTCTTGAAACAAAAGTGGATTCTGTAAGCGAAGCGGTCGGAACCGTTTTTGATACGATCGTTGACTGGAGAGAATCAGAAGCAGCCGAAACCGAAACGGATCCGGTAATAGAATATATTGTAAAACGCGGGGATACCGTGATCGAGATCTGCAATAGAGAAGGACTTGATTATTACGCGATCAAATCCATGCTTCAGGATATGAACAAAAAAGATAATCTGAGCATCATCGAGCCCGGAGAAACGCTGATACTCCCGGGACTGCCGAAGAAGAAAACTCAGGACTAATTCATATGTTTTTCCGCAGACCGCTCCATTTCTAAACGGACGGCATGCACACTGCAGGGGCATGCCTGAAAGCGTAAACGGGTGACTTACAAAGCAGAACAAATATTATTGAAACGGCTTCTGAAGGAAGCCTGCAAATGTGCAGCACGTGCTTTGAGTGCGTAAAGCACTCAAAGATCTAATCTCGTCAACTGCAAAAACAGGAGTCGAAGCCAGACTCCCCAAGCCTGGCTTCGACCCCTGTTTTTTTGTTGTCTCGTTAAGAGATTTTGTGGACTGCAAGATACGACTGGCTGAGGGACTCTGCCCCGTCGGCCGCTTCTGTCACTTGGCGCCTTATCTTTTCAACAGGTCATTTGCATTATTTCTATTTCATTAATATTTATACTGCTTTGTCCTTTGTTGAAACTGCTGTATCAGGCAGCACAAAGTGTGACAAAAAGAGTAAACCATGGAACCTATCCCCATGGCGCGTTCCGAAGCCGTGACTCATGCCCCCTGGCGAAAGGGACAGCCACAAATATCATATCAAGCGGTTTTCTCTGTTCGAATAGCCCGTCGGAGCCCGAAAGGGACAGCCACAAACATCATATCAAGCGGTTTTCTCTGTTCGAATAGCCCGTCGGAGCCTGAAAGGGACAGCCACAAGCACCATATCAAGCGGAATTCTCTGTTCGAATAGGCCATCGAGGCCCGAAAGGGACAGCCACAAGCACCATATCAAGCGGAATTCTCTGTTTGAATAGCCCATCGGGGCCCGAAAGGGACAGCCACAAACACCATATCAAGCGGAGTTCTCTGTTCGAATAGCCCATCGGAACCCGAAAGGGACAGCCACAAACACCATACCAAACAGATTTCTCTGTTCGAACGGGCTATCGGGGACAGGTTCCATGGTCCGCCTGGCTAAGTTGGCGTCAACAACAGAAACTTTCAGCTGTATTTGGTATCCCGTCTTACACTCTCAGGCATTCGAGTCATCGAGGGCAAGGATCATTTATAGCGAAACTGTCAGGACAGGAACGTAGACGAGATATGCACCCTACGCAGTCTTAGGCTCCGACGTAAGAGCGTTTCGTCTATGCGCGAATGCGTCGGAGCCTTAGACAAAGTTGGGTGAGAGCTCGGTGGAGTGGGTCCGGGTTTCGCGGTAATGTATCTTACTCGGAAGCAGCGAAGCTGCTGTTTCCCAAAGGGAACCGATAAGATAACGAACAAAATCGCTGAA
>CACZZH010000180.1 GCA_902785635.1 uncultured Lachnospiraceae bacterium | reverse complement strand
GAATCGGCGGGGATGAATTCATTGCGATTGTTAAAGATGCGGATGAATCTGTGCTGAAGGAAAAAATCGCTGCCCTTGATCAGGAAGTTACCCGGTATAACGAAGCACATACTGGTAAGGAAGGCATACTTACCATTTCAGCAGGCGGTTCCGTGTACAATCCGGAAACCGATCATACCTTCCATGATATTTTCGTTCGTGCAGATAAAGTGCTGTATGCCCGAAAGGAAGCGTATCATCGGGCACGAAACCAGCAGGAGAGTAATTAATCAAGCAAAAGCATATGGGCTGACTTCAAAGATTGAGAGGTCAGCCCATATTGCATAAAAAAGCCTCATTTTCTTAAACTGGTCCCTGTAAGACGTACAGAACATTGACAGTTCTGATGGCCTTACAGGGGCCCCTTTCATATCAAGTGAATCACGGATGGAGGAAATGATTTTTGTTATGAAAGAGTATGAATACAGCAGGACAATCAACGCCCTGATTAATCATGTCCAGGAACTCTCGCTGGAACTCAGCTCAGTCTTATGTGATGTATGCCGGTACCTGCCCAAGGACAGTGCAGAAGCCGTCCGGAAAACGGCAGCCCTGGATATAAACTACAGATTATACACGAATGAAGATTACCAGCTATATGTGGAACTCGAGTGCGATGGCCTCGATGAACTACAGAGGAAAGACTATCTCGAAGACTTAAGCAGTTATCTCAGCGATGAAGATGACAGCCTGTTTCTCCCCTCGTATTATTCCCGGAAGGAGCTTCAGAGATAATGACTGTCAAGAAACGAAAATCATGTGGTCAGCACTTCAGTGATGAACAGATTCGAAAATTCCGGAACGATCCTAATGTTCGTTACGTAGATGATCATACGATCCGATTCATGTATGAGTTTCGGGTTCTTCTGTATGAAGCGTGGGAGAAAGAAAAGCGACAAGGCATAAAGAGGGTCCTTACTGAGAATGGGTACTCTTTGAAAGAATTAGGTGCCATTTATATCAGCAGTTTATGTAAAGCTTTCAAACTACACGGCTATCCTGCCAACGCAAAATCGAACCTTCCCGTTGGTGATAAATCGCGTTGCCGGACTGATCCCGACCATAATGAATACCTGCTAGGAACAGGGGTGTTCGTAAAGTCGAAGTATGGGAAAGGAATTACGTTCAGCGATGAATTCCGCAATCAGCTGTTTAAAGCTTATCCGGAACAGTCAATCGAAGAAGGCATTCGAAATGCCGGTATTGATCCAGAGAAAGTCGGATACCCGCGTATATACGCATTACAACGAATGTTTGAAGGTGGAAGTACATTTCCTCGAAGATTATCATATCCAGATACGGTCTTAGAGAAATACTACAATCATCCCTACATCACATCCATCACTGCCAAAAAGTTACACTTCAGCGAGTCGTTTTACAACGAAGCTTCCTTTCTCATTGAGATCATGAAGGTCAATGAGATCCTGGAACTATATGAAATTGATCCGATCGATATTCCTGTCTCAGCACAAGTGAATCTCAAATACAAACTGACCTATTGGGAAAGAAAGGATGAACAGTGTAAAGACGTCACTGTGCAGCTATTACGTATACAGCAGCGGCGATACCGGAAGCTAACAGAACTGGTTGAAGAACGATTCCGAAAGATCCGGGAAGAGGAACTGCCGGCTATGGATTATATCCAGAAAAAGAAACTGTGTTACTGGATACAGGGATACCCGATCGATCCGATGAAGATCGTGAATACCAGTTATCTGCTTAAGAAGATCGGTATCTCCAGGTCATCGTATTATTCGATCCTTCGCAATAACAGCTACGGTATATCCCAAAAGATGCGTGATGAACAGGATGATAAGGAGATTGAGATCGTCAAGCGGGTAATGGATTACAGGGGATTCCGTAAAGGTATCCGCCAGATCCATATGATGATGGATGATGTGACCGGATATCATTTCTCAATGAATAAAATAAAACGTCTCATGAAGAAGTACGACGTTCGTTCCGGTATCCGTGAAAAGAAACAGTCCCGCATTGAAACGCGGCGGAATCTGGAAGAACATAAGAAGCCAAATCTTCTGAAGCGAAGGTTCCGGATCTCCCGGCCAAATACCCATACCCTTACTGATGTGACATATATCCCATACGGAGATCATAAGCTTGCGTATGGATCTGCGATCCGTGATGCGGTGACTGGCAGGATGTATGATCTGACGATCAGCGAATATAATGATCTGAATCTCGTCCTTTCTTCACTGAAATCATTGGATAATGTCAGCTTCAAGCCGAAAGCGATCTTTCATAGTGATCAAGGTGTTCTATATCTTACCGATACCTATCAGAATTCCATTCAGAACCTTGGTCTGAAACAGTCCATGTCGAAGCGTGGGAACTGTCTGGATAATGCGCCGCAGGAATCATTCTTCGCCTTATTCAAGACAGAGACTGCCTATCGGGACTGTAAAGACATCATTGAACTTGAAGTGCTCTGTTCTAACTATCTGGATTACTTCAACAATGAGCGCCGTCAGTGGAATCGATGCCGGATGACACCGATGGAATACGAAACATACCTGAACGGTCTTAATGAGGATGAATTTGATCGATATCTGGAAACCGAAAAGAAGAAATACCGTCAGATGAAGAAACGTGCAGCCGAACATGCCGTACAGCGGGCACAGACACTTGGGGTCTGATATCATGAACGAAGATCGGAGATATGCATGTTCGAAAACAGGAAAAGACAAAAGGAATTAGAACTCAAGGCAGATATCTGTAATATCGCCCTTGACCATCTGCCTGCAGAGATCCGCGAGGCCTTTGCGAATGATTACGTTGAAACGATCCGCAAAGGGAAGCTGATCTACAGCCGTGATTTTTACAAGGCAATGTTAAAACATATCCAAAGCGGAATGACCTATGTGGAGGCATACAAAGCCTGCGGGTTCGATGTCGATGCGCTGGGGACAGACCGCGCCAACGCCGCCGGCAAACGTGCAGTAGCCATGGCTAAGGACGGAAGCCTGTACAAGGTACTTCCGACGGATATGGATGCGACGATACCGCTGGATAAGATGGATACCACAATGGATGACGCCCATAAGCTTGCGTACTTTCAGGCACGGTGTATGTATCTTGAAGCTGAACTCGAATACGAAAAGGAAAAAAAACGATTAGCCTACCAGGAGGCGCTATCCAGATCGAAGAAGATGAAAAAGCAAAAGTAAAGCGAAAGCTTTGTGTCGCAGAGATTCTTGCCGGTAAGGTCGGTGAATACTTCTCTGAATCCGCGCTTCTCCGCATGTGTAAAGTAAGCCGTTCCAGTTTTCAGCAGCGAAAGAAAGCACACCTGCAGGAAAAAGAGCGACTGGAAGAGAAGAAGAAAGCGGATGATGAACTGAAAGAACTTCTTCGAAAGATATCAAAGAACCTCGGCTATGTGCCGGGAGAACGTGGATTTAAAGTATTTCTTTGGAGAGACTTTGGAATCAATGTTGGCCGTAAGCTTATCAGACGGCTCATGGACGAAATGCATATCTTCGCCAGTACTCCAAAAAAGGATGCGTACAAGGGGATGGCAAAACACGATCACCCTTGTACAGCGCCGGATAACCTCGTAAACCAGAATTTCCGCATCGCCCCAAGAAAGATCATCTGTACCGATATTACTTATCTGTATTTCGGTGTTCTCCGCACAACGATATACTTGTGTGTATTTCGTGATGCCTATACCAAGGAAATCCTTGGCTGGGCATTAAAGAACCTCATGACCACGGCATTGATCAAAGAAGCTTATGACAAAATGATGGATAAACATGGTAAGGAGCTTCATAATCCGAGCGTTATCATCCATTCTGATCAAGGCAGCCAGTACCTGTCCACAACATTCAAGCAGATACTGGAGGATGACGGTTTCCTTCAATCCGTTTCCGCTCGCGGCAACAGTCAGGACAACGCCCCTGTTGAATCATTCTTCAGCAGGATGAAGACGGCAGTACTCGATCTGGTCGCACTGTGCAGAAACTTTGAACAGTCGGAACAGCTCATCGAAGGATATATCAATTCATACAACAACGAGATCTACCAGCTTGATCTTGCGGGACTAACTCCGCATGAGTTTTACCTTTACTGTCAGACGGGCATCTATCCGTGCGACAACTACTTTGGTGTCAAAGCTACAAAAATGCGTTCGCTGGAATCCATTATTCGCCAGAAGCTGGCGAAGGCAGAAGAGAAAGCCCGGAAGATGAGAGAGGTCTATCGGGAACGCAGCCGTGCATCCCAGCTGCTCAGGAAAGATCCTTTGGACATAACGATCGAAGACCAGAGACTGTTAATGCGGGTGATAGCACGTTATACGAAACACCGGGACAAAATGACCGAGGAAATCGAACGGTTGACCGATGTGATGGCACAGGCAATCAAGGCACAATCTTACTTCGCAGCTATGTCCGCTGAAGAACGAGAGGTATATCACAGCACATCAGTATGGCAGTCAGACCCGCACCTTCAGTACATCTACGGCATGGGCGGTCTGTTCTGAGAAACCGTCGGATCTCCTCAGCCCCCTGAAGGGGACCTCGTCACTCCGATAAGTTTTCTTGCGGTATCCGGCTTCCAAAAGAGAGGAAAAGGATCCTAGCTCACTCCTGGCGTCAGATCCCTCCTCTACAAAATTCTCTTTTGTATAGCCGTCACAATACCGTTCACGGTCGGACTTCTCCGGAGCCGCTGATCTCTTTTGCGACATACAAAGTATAATGCATAATCCGATAACAGCGAAGGTCTTAAGACAAGACCTCTTTCATGCATGTAAAAATGCAGGCTATCTGCCTTCAGCAGTAGTGCCTGCATTTCATTTCAACTCATTTCGGAAAATTGTCAGACTTCTGTACTTGACAAAGGTTCCAGTTTATGACGATGGCTTTTGTTTATTTATGGCTGGATTGTATTCAGGCGGCAGGAGTTTCATACAATGCCGCAAATTCCTCCAGGAAGCTTCGAATCGGAATGTGCTGCGGACAGATGTGTTCACATTTGCCGCATTTCAGACATTCAGAAGCTCTTGCGTGATTCATGGAAAAGCGCTGATAGTACATATTTGTTTTCTGACCGGTAACCGCATGCAGATTAAGCAGGCCAAAGTAATCCGGAATATTGACGCTGATCGGGCATTCTTCCAGACAGTATCTGCAGCTGGTACACGGCACTTTGATCGTCTGATTGAGAATGGATGTAATCTCATCGACAAGATTGCGTTCCGCCTCGGTCAGCGGTTTGAATTCCTGCATGTAGGAGGTATTGTCGTCAAGTTGTTCCAGTGAGCTCATTCCGCTTAATACGATTTCCACTTCAGGCAGCGATGCCGCATAGCGGATCGCAAGCGAGGCAGGGGAAGGAGCTGGTGCTGGGTAGAAAGACTGGAACAGGGAATTGGCCTGTTCCGGGAGCTTTGCCAGCGTACCGCCTTTTACCGGTTCCATCACCATGACTTTCTTACCATGTCTGACGGCTGTTTTATAACACTTTCCGGATTGTGCTACAGCACCGTTCCAATCCAGATAATTGATCTGCAGCTGTACAAACTCGACTTCCGGATGTTCGGTGAGAATCTGATCCAGCGTTTCTGCGTCATCGTGGAAGGAAAAGCCAATGTGCTTTGCTTTGCCGGTTTCCTTCAGCTGCTGCAGAAACTCGAACCCGCCGAACTTCTATGTGTTGATATACCGGTCGCGCCCCATGTTATGGAGCAGGTAATAATCGAAATATTCAACGCCGCAGCGTTCCAGCTGTTCCTT
>CACZZH010000179.1 GCA_902785635.1 uncultured Lachnospiraceae bacterium | reverse complement strand
CGTCGTATTTCCATCCGCCAGGATCAGGAACGACGCATCCGTGTCAAAATAGTAATCCCCCTCAAATTCAGAAGCAGCAACTTTTCCATACTTGCCGGAGGGAGCTGCACCGAGAAAAGCCTCGTTCCCCTCGGTATCTAATGTCGCCATCTCAGAAGACGCTTCAACAATCTCTTCTATGTTGATTTCCTCCTCAGATTCCTCAGCAGATGCTGCCTCGGTTTCCTGGGCGGGTTCTGCCGCAGGTTTCTCTTCGGTTGCCTCTACAGTTTCCTCGACAGCTTTCTCCTCGGCTTCCTCTACAGCTTTCTCCTCAGCAGCTTCTGCAACTTTCTCGGCGCCTGCCTGTTCGGGTTCTGTCTTTTGCCCGCACCCGGCTACAGTCAGCGCAGCCAGAATCATCGCGCAGATTAGAGCCAAAAACCTTCTGTACCTGATAACGTTTCTCATTTACATGTTCCTCCTCATATAATCAAGTAGTTTTTGTTGAAAATCCAAGGTTTTTCACTTGGTATATCTCAGTAAGAAGAGCCAGTGTCATGGATATTTCATAACATCAGGTGCTGAAATAGCGGTTGATGGGTGCACGAAGTAGAACGTCATTAATTTCGCTCTACATGGCCTTTGTGCAAACCCCTTCCCTCTATGGCAGCGAACCTCCTGTGTCCAACGGGTTCTCCTCCCTCTTCAGGAGGTCCCAACTTCCTTCGTACCGCCTATCCATAACCAGGGCGTCAGCTTAGCTCCTTCGCAGGGTCCTGCCCTATGGACGCGATTCCTGCTGACTGCCGGCTCATTCTTTGTATGTTTGATTACTGACTCGCTTCCTGTTACAGCACCTTGCGGTGGACGCTATCTGTGACATTCTGCCTTCGTTCAGTGGCTGCTCAGGATACAGCCGCCATCGTGTTACTGTCTCTGTTATGCTGCCTGCTGATAAATCTCCGGCCTTCTGATATCGCTGATCATCTTCTGCGGATCATAGTCCACCTGTTTTGTCAGCATGACGTAGAAGATCCGGATCAGCTTGCAGGCGACTGCCATCAGTGACTGCATCTTCTTCAGCGGGTTGATCCGCCTGGTCGTGTAGTACAGGTGCAGCTGGGCGAACTCTGGATTCTTTGCCACAAGGGACATTGCAACCTCAAACAATAAATATCTCAGCCTTTTCCGACCACGTTTTGTTATCGTTGTCTCACCCTTGTGTTTCCCCGAACTGTTTTCCTTGATCGCCAGGCCTGCCAGCTTCTGAAGCTGCTTTGGATTGTCAAACCGGCTGATATCACCGGCCTCCGCCAGAAATCCGGATACCGTCTTTATACCGACGCCCTTAATCTCCAGCAGCTTTTCAGCCATCGGGATCTGTTTTACCAGCGTTTCGATCAGCGTCATGATCTCCTGAAGCCTTGTCGCCCTGGATTCATAATCCTCCAGCAGCATCCGGATCTCCAGCCTTGCGGCTGTTGATCCTTCCCGACTTCCAATACTGTGCTCTGCGGCTTCATACAAGGTCTTCGCCCTCTTAATTCCTACCGCCTTGAGCTTGGCTTCCCGCCATATCCTGTTTACCCCTTCGACACCTAACGTCACGATGTCTTCCGGGAGTGGGGCAACTTTCAGTATCATCATTCCGCTCTTTGCATCCGGGTTCCCATAAACATCCTTGTATTCAGGGAAGTAGATGCTGAACCAACGACTGATCCGGTTCTGTATTCTCGTAAGTTCCGACTGCATCTGGAACCGAAGATTTGATGCTGTCCTCAGATCCGCATACACACCGTCCGGCAGGTAGGGGTACGAGTATCGTCCATCCTTGATCAATCCTGCAATGACTTTAGGATCCTTACGATCGTTCTTTGTCGGATTATTGTCGTCCAGTTCCTTTGACTTCTTCACATGATGCGGATTCACCAGTACCGGCTTCATGCCGTTGTCCTGAAGAAACTTCCCCAGATTGAACCAGTAATGGCCTGTCGGCTCCATCCCCGGTACTACTGCATCCTTATCATGCTCTGTCTGTATGTGAAGGATCCATGCCTTAAACTCTGTGAAGCCCGGTTCGGTATTGCTGAACTTAAATGGCTTTCTGGAGAACTCGATCCCCCGCCAGTCAAAAGCCCTGGCATAATGGAATTCGCTTCCGACATCGATACCTACAACCAAAGTGTTTTCTGTTACTGCTTCAATTTTTGCGTTCTGCGTGTTAGACTTCATTTGAAATACCTCTTTGTTTTATAAGATTTTTACCAACCGCCAAGTCAGTAAATCTTATTTTACTCTGAGGTATTTTTTCTTTTCAACGTCCACCACGATTTAAACTATACAGGAAGCTCCTGATCAGTCGTTCTGGGAATCGCCCGAACATTTATTGACCGCTTCTTCAAAGATGTCAAGACCCGCTTCCAGCTGCTCATCCGTCATAACGAGCGGCGCGAGGAAGCGGATCACGTTTCCGTAAGTGCCTGCATTTTCCACCATCAATCCGTTATGAACGCATTCCTGTATGATGGCGGTGGTCAGGGCGGCATCCGGTGTTTTTTTCGTTTGATCAGAAACGAATTCTATGCCTACCATACCGCCCAGGCCCCGTACATCACCGATACAGTCATATCGGTCCATCATTTTTGTGTACCGATCCATGACCTTCCTGCCAATCGAAGCAGAGCGGCCCGCCAGGTCGTCCCGCTCCATGATCTCGATCACCTTAAGCGCCGCGGCACAGGCAAGCGCGTTGCCGCAGAATGTTCCGCCAATGGTGCCAGGAGCCGGGGCATCCATGATCTTTGCGGAAGCAATAATTGCCGAAAGCGGTACACCTCCCGCAATGCTCTTTGCTGTCGCGATAATATCCGGTTCCACGCCGATTTCCTGCCAGTATTCCGACGCAAACATCTTACCGGTCCGGCAGAAACCGGACTGGACTTCGTCAGCAACCAGAAGGATTCCGTGATCATCGCAAATTTCACGCAGCGCTTTTACCCATTCCAGCGGCGCAGGAATAAATCCTCCCTCTCCCTGGAGCGGTTCCACGACCATTGCGGCGATGGTATTTGCCGGAGCACACTGCTCGAAAACATCTTTAACAGATTTAATATAGTAATCCACCAGCGCTTCATCCGGCATTCCTTCCGGGCGCCGGTAATAATACGGGAACAGCGCGCGAAATACGCCATCCGGAAACGGGCCCATACCCACAGCGTATGCTTTCTTTGCTGTCATAGACATCGTGAGAAGCGTACGTCCATGAAAAGCGCCGGAAAATACAATGATATTGGGCCTGCCGGTATAGGCTTTGGCAAGCTTAACGGCATTCTCATCGGCTTCTGCACCTGAGTTTGCAAAGTACGCTTTCTTCCGGTCTCCGCGCACCGGTGCGATCCGGCTCAGTTTTTCCGCAAGTGAGACATACCCCTCATGCGTGACAGTATTGAACATACCATGAAAGTATTTTTCCGCCTGTTCTTTTACCGCCTCTACGACTTCGGGATGCGAATAACCGATATTCAGAACACCTACCCCGCCGATCCAGTCCAAAAAACGGTTTCCGTCCACGTCTTCGATCATTGCGCCTTCTCCGCGGCTGATCACGACAGGATAGACGCAGCCGATTGCTTTAGGCGTAGCCTGTTCCCGTCTTTCAATGATTGCCCGCGCTTTTGGCCCGGGCAAAGTTTCTGTCACAATTTGTGGCAAAGAATCTCTGAGCATTGCTTTCCCTCCGAATGAATTATTTATCTGTGATGCTTACAATGCACTGTGACAATTATATCTGGTGCTTATAATCGGAATCTTCGTTTTACGGCTTCTACAAGAAACTCCGCCGTACCTTCCACGCTGAACAGACTGCTGTCTATCAGAAGATTCTTTGTCCGCTTATCGTCCAGCAGACAGCCGGCATACCGCATCTGATAGCTGTCTCTCGCCTTATCCACTTCCACGCACATCCTCCGGGCTTCGTCCTCACTGAGGCCAAGCTGCTCCACGCTGTTGCGGACACGCACCTCGAACGGAGCATAGATGTATATATGCATGGCATTCTTCATTTCGTGGAGAATAAAATCACTGCAGCGTCCGACGATGATACAGCTTTCCTTCTCGGCAAGAAACTGTATAATGTTTTTCTGTGCTTCAAAGATCTTATCCTGCTCATCGGGCGATTCGCTGCCAAGGGGAAGAAGCATCTTCCAGAAGGGGTTTCTTCCCTTCTTTTCACCTGTTTCTTCGCTTTCCCGAACGCGGGAAACCGGAAGGTTCAGCTTCTGCGCGGCCTGATCCACAAGATCACGGTCATAGAATTCAATCCCCAGCTTCTCCGACATGCTGCGCGCGATCGGGCGGCCCATAGAACCAAACTGCCGCTGGATTGTCACTACATAAGTTTCCTTTTTCATCCTTTTCACCACCTTTAATGTTCATACCAGCCTACCGCACCAGGCGTGAGGTTGATGTTGATCTGTTTGATTTCCTGATATTCCTCCAGACCGTGAACACCGAGATCGCGGCCGATACCGGACTTCTTATAGCCGCCCCACGGCGCTTCGTTAAACGTGGGATTGTAGCAGTTGATCCAGGTGATACCGGCCCGTATTTCCTTGATCACGCGGATTGCGCGGGAAATATCGTTTGTGAAGACAGCGCCGGCCAGTCCGTATTCTGTGTCATTGGCAAGACGAATGGCCTCTTCTTCTGTTTTAAATGTCTGAATGGTCACGACCGGGCCGAAGATCTCTTCTTTCACGATCGTCATATCCGGTGTGCATTGGTCGAATATCGTCGGCCGTACATAGAAGCCCTTGGCACAATCCCCTTCCGTGTAACGCTCCCCGCCGCAGACCAGAACAGCACCTTCCTCGATACCCTTTTGAATGTATCTCAAAACTTTATTCATCTGTTCTTCCGTTACCAAAGGACCCATGTCCGGATTTTCTATCGGATCACCAAGGGTG
Source organism: uncultured Lachnospiraceae bacterium (assembly GCA_902785635.1). Taxonomy (GTDB): domain Bacteria; phylum Bacillota; class Clostridia; order Lachnospirales; family Lachnospiraceae; genus Merdiplasma. Next base: position 886 of record CACZZH010000179.1, on the reverse strand, counting down.
ATCGCGTTGGCACGCTCCGCAAGACGCGCGACAAAGGCGTCATGCAGGCTTTCCTCAATAATGATCCGGCTGCCGGCAGAACATACCTCGCCCTGGTTGAAGAAAATGCCAATCATGGCCCATTCCACAGCGCCTTCCAGATCCGTGTCGGCAAAAATCACGTTCGGAGATTTGCCGCCCAGTTCCAGTCCGATCTTTTTTATATTTCCGGCAGCAGCTTTCATAATGCTCTGTCCTGCGGCAGTCGAGCCCGTAAAGGTTACCAGGCTGATGTCGGGATGAGAAGCTATAGCTTTTCCGACACTTTCTCCAGGGCCAAGCACCAGGTTTACACTTCCTTTGGGCATCCCGGCTTCTTCAAAGATCTCAAACATTTTCACAGAAGAAAGCACACAGTTTGAACTGGGTTTGAAAACAATGCTGTTGCCGGCAGCAAGAGCCGGAGCCATTTTCCACGCACCCATCAGAAACGGATAGTTCCAGGGTGTGATCAGACCGCAGACTCCCACCGGTTCATGGACGGTGTACGAGTGCATCTTGCCGAATCCGTCGTTTACATCATAGACGCCTCCGTAAGGGGCTTTGATGAGTCCCGCATAGTAACGATAACAATGAATCGCATCGTCTATATCGCCCTCCGATTCCCGAAGCGGTTTTCCCATATCTATGGCGTCGAGACGGGCAAGCTCCTCTCTGGCCTCGTCCATCAGATCCGCCAGCTTCAGGATGAAATCTCCCCTTGTCTGGCTGTCCATATCCCGCCACTCACGAGTTTCATAAAAGCTCTGCTTTGCAGCGGCAACAGCAAGATCAACGTCTTCTTTGCCGCTGACAGTCATTTTTGCCAGCACGTTACCGTTTGCAGGGTTGATCGTATCAGCATACT
>CACZZH010000178.1:3359-9194 GCA_902785635.1 uncultured Lachnospiraceae bacterium | reverse complement strand
GGAATATTTGCTCCTTCACGATCATAAAAAATAATCTGGTGCAGTTATTTCGCGAACGATGTACTACTCGTCCTCATAACGCAGAATGTGCTCGGCGCTGGTCTTCAGACGCAGGTAAGCATCCTCCAGTTTTTTCTGTGACGATCCGGAGGCATCTTTCTCCATCGCCTTCAGCGTTTTTTCCAGAGCCTTCATGTCACTGCGAAGCTGCATACGCCAGGTCATATCCATTCCACGCACCTTCGCAGATTCCTCCCGGGTGCGGTCCAGCAGATCCCACCCGTTTATCACCAGGATCTTCTGCTCACTTGTCAACGCATCTGCGTTGCCGCGAAATTCTCTCGTCATCCTTTCTCCTTTCCGCCGGCAGATGTCTGTTCAGGAACTCCCCGCTTCTGCCGCGCCGCACCCTGTTTACCTGTCTTCACACTTTCCTCAACAGTGCAAGAGTCTGGGCAAGAGCATCATCCTTATCCACTCCGGCCAGGCGCAGCTTATGGGCGTATTCCAATGCTTCCTTAAAACCCGGCCCCGGTGTAAGTCCGGCTTCCACCAGGTCGCGTCCCTGTACGAAAGGCCGCTGCATGATCTCACGGAAGGTTCCCAGCATGTTCTTCTGGTATGCCTGCGCTTCATCGCACGCACCGACATCCTTTCTGCCCATCCAGTCTGCCTTTGCCAGCAGCACCAGGTCCTCCGGGCACACACTTTCGTCGAACAGATGCATCCAGGCTTTTCTTCCCGCCTTCTGGATGTAATACATATTCGGCCGCATGTGCAGCCTGGTCATATTCAGAACATACCGCAGCAGATGGGTCTCGGTGCTCAGACGCGTAACGAAACGCTCTGCCAGCGGCTGCCCCTTGATCTCATGCAGATATGCATGGATCCGTCCGTCTTCTCCCATTTCGGTGGTGACCGCTTTCCCGAAATCATGGACCAGCGCTGCCATCATAAAAGCCAGTGGCTGCGAAGCCTGCTCCCTGCAGGATGCTGCCGCATCCAGGACCATCATTGTGTGTGTCCACACATCTCCTTCGGGATGATTGACCGGATCCTGCGGCACTCCTTTTTGCGCTTCCAGTTCCGGAAACCAGTAATGCAGATGCTGCATGCGGTCCAGCTGTTCAAAGAATACGGAAGGCTTCTCCGCTTTGTGAAAAGCTTTTTCCAGTTCCCCGAATATCCGCTCTCTGGGAAGGGCAGTCAGATCCATGGTCTTCGCCAGTTCCACCGTCTCATCCGCCACCCTGCATCCGAACCTGGCGGCAAACTGGGCAGCGCGCAGGACCCGCAGCGGGTCCTCTGCGAAGGTCACGTCATTCACATGCCGCAGAATACCCTTTCGCAGATCCTCCTGCCCGCCGAAAAAATCCAGCACCTCGCCGGTGAGCACATCTTCCATGAGTGCATTCATGGTAAAATCTCTGCGCAGAGCTGCCTTCTCCGGACCGAGGAACGGATCTACAAACACCTCGAAGTCCTTATGCCCTCTTCCTGTGGCATGTTCCTTGCGGGGCATCGCGATATCAATATCGTAATGCTGCAGTCCCAGAATTCCGAAGCTTGCTCCCATGCTGGTCACATTTCCCAGGCTCGAAAGGATGCTCCGGAGCATTTCCGGAGTGATCCCGTGAATCTCAATATCCACGTCCTTTGACTCCCGGCCGCAGAGGCGGTCGCGCACCATGCCGCCTACATAGTAGGTCCGTCCTCCCGCCTCCGCCACTTTTTCGGCGATCCGGCGGGCCATGCTGTAGTTTTTATCTTCCATATTTTAAATTCTATCCGCTTTATTCTATATTCTGTCCCCATAGCCCTGCAGAGTTTTTTAAAGGGAAGGGAAAAGAGACCTTCTCTTCTTTACCCTTCCCTGATTGCTTCACAGTAAGAGAATCTTTCGTTTCATAAATTCTGCGTCAGAGATCAGATATCGTCTTTACAGTGCCATCCGGTACACAGCCGCCATATCTTCTTCGTCCAGAGGACGGATACCGCCCACCTTGCGGGATCTGCCGCGGCTGCACTTGCCGGCCATCTCGAGGATCTGCTCTTCGGTAGGTTCTACGCCCAGCTCATGGATACGAATGGGCATATCCAGTTCTTTGAAGAAACGTTCCATGGCTTCGATGCCGGCCAGTGCGGTCTCTTTCGGGTCGCTGCAGTTCATATTGATTCCCATCACGTTTACCGCAAACTGCGCATAGCGCTCCGGCTTGCAGTCCAGCATATAGCGGCATACGCTTCCCCACACCGCAGCAAGGCCTGCGCCGTGCGCGACGTCGAACATTCCGGAAAGCTCATGCTCGAGCTGATGGCTTGCCCAGTCTTCCTGCACGCCGCAGCTGAGTACACCGTTATGTGCCAGCGATCCTGCCCACATCACCTGTGCCCGGGCATTGTAGTTCTCAGGATCCTTCATGAGAATCCGCGCATTGTGCATCACGGTGCGCAGAATCGACTCTGCCATACCATCAGTAAGCATGGTATCGGGATCCGGGGTAAAATAACGCTCCATAATATGCATCATAATGTCTACGCACCCGCAGGCGGTCTGATACTTCGGCAGGGTGTAGGTCAGTTCGGGATTCATCACAGCGAAACGGCAGCGGCTGTAGTTGCTGCTGTAACCGCGCTTGATCCATCCTTCCTCATTGGTGATCACGCAGGAATTGCTCATCTCACTGCCTGCAGCTGCGATCGTCAGCACAGCGCCGATAGGTGTACAACCCTGCGCCTGACGGCGTCCCATATGGAAATCCCAGGGATCTCCGCCGTTTGCCAGCCCATAGCCGATAGCTTTCGCCGAGTCGATCGTACTTCCTCCGCCCACGGCCAGAATGAAGTCCACGCCTTCTTTTCTGCAAAGGTCCAGTCCTTCATGGACCTTGGAAAGACGGGGATTGGGTTTCACGCCGCCCAGTTCCACATAAGCAAGCCCCTCTTCCTCCAGAGACGCACGGATCCTGCCAAGAAGTCCCGAACGTTCCGCGCTTCCGCCGCCGTAATGCAGCAGGACCTTTGTCCCTCCAAACTCCCTGATCAGTTTCCCTGTCTGTGCTTCCGTGTCTTTTCCGAACACAACTTTTGTGGGGGTGTAGTACGTAAAGTTCTTCATGGCAACTCCTCCTGTAGTACTTGGGACAGGGGACGGTTCTATGTCCCTCTTCTCTGTCCCATTTCTCTGTCTTCCTGGTTCCTGGCGGCTTTTTGGCTGTGGGATCCAGTGAACCTGTCCTCATGGCTCCCGTTCTATGCCTCCAGCACTTCCTGCATGGCCTGTCCGGCGGTCTCCACCAGAATGATCTCCAGTCTGCTGCGGATCTCCTCGGGCACCTTTTCCAGATCGGTGCTGTTTTCCTCCGGGATCAGCACCCGCTTGATGCCTGCACGCACCGCGGCCATCAGCTTCTCGGTAAGGCCCCCGATCGGAAGCACCCTTCCCCGCAGCGACAGTTCGCCGGTCATGGCGGTATCGGTCCTGGGAAGGCGTCCGGTCAGCGCAGAGGCGATGGCACAGGCCATCGTCACGCCGGCGGACGGTCCGTCCTTCGGGACGGCGCCCTCGGGCACATGGATGTGCAGATCGCTCTTTTCCATTTTTTCCGCCAGCTCCGGCATGCAGGCTTTCACATAGGTGGCAGCGATCGCAGCGGATTCCTTCATCACATCCCCCAGCTTGCCGGTGAGCGTAAGCTTTCCGCTGCCCGCAGTGAATACTGCTTCCACAAAGAGGATCTCGCCTCCCGCCGCCGTCCATGCAAGACCGGTCACCACGCCGGGAACTGCTTTCGTCAATGCTTTATCATGCCTTGCCGGTCTCTCCTCCAGCATATCCTTCAGGCGTTTGCGCGAGATCGTCAGCGATTTGCATTCCCCGCGGACAATGCGCACTGCCGCGCTGCGGCAGACTTCATCCAGGCACCGGCGCAGACCGCGTACACCTGACTCGGCCGTGTATCCCTCTATGATCCCGTCGATGGCATCATCCGTCACACGCAGCTGGCTTTTTTTCAGGCCGGCTGCCTTCATCGCTGCAGGAAGAAGATGCCTTCTTCCGATCTCCCGTTTCTCAGTCTGGGTATATCCGTCAAAACGGACCACCTCCATACGGTCCAGCAGCGGCTGCGGGATGGTATCCATCGTATTGGCGGTGCAGATGAACAGCGTCTTCGAAAGATCGTAGGGGGCGTTCATATAGTGATCCGTGAAGGTATTGTTCTGCTCCGGATCCAGGACTTCCAGCAGAGCACTGGACGGATCCCTGGTAAGATCCCTGGTCAGTTTATCCACTTCATCCAGCACCATCACAGGCGCGCTGCTCCCGCATTTACGGATGCTGTTCATCACACGGCCCGGCATGGCACCGATATAAGTGCGGCGGTGGCCGCGGATCTCCGCTTCATCGTGAACGCCGCCCAGGCTCACCCGCACATATTTCCTGCCCAGGGCTTCGGCAATGCCTGCTCCGATGCTTGTCTTTCCGGTACCCGGAGGCCCCACGAACAGCAGGATAGATCCGGTAACAGTGCCGCGCAGCGCCATGACTGCCAGCTGTTCAAGCACCCTTTCTTTCACCTGCTTCAGGCCGTAATGATCGCGGTCCAGGATCTCCTGCGCCTTGACCAGATCTATGTCTTCCTGCGGTTCTTCCTTCCAGTTCAGCCCGGTCACAAACTCAAGGTAATCATATAAAAGTCCGTACTCACTGCTGCCGGAATGCTCCAGCTTCAGCCGGGACAGCACCCGGTCCGCTTCCTTGCGCGCATCTTCATTCATCCCGGACTCAGCGATCAGCCGCTCAAACCGCGCCGTATCCGTCTCGGCCTCCGGGTGAAGATCATTCAAAGCGCCCTGAAGCAGATCGATCTGCCTGCGGATCGCATCCTCCCGATAGCGTTTCTCATTCTCCGCGGAGACCTTTTTCTCCGCCTCCGTACTTACCTTTGCCTGCTCCAGCAGCTCATAGGCTGCCTTCTCCATCATGTCCGTGCGCCTGCGCAGGCTGTCTTCCGCCAGAATGGCATATTTCTCTTCATTTGGAATCGGCAGACGCAGCGAGATCATGGAGATCATATCCGACAGAGCATTCCACTGCCCCATCAGGTGCTGTGCAACTGGTCCCCATTGGGGCTCCGCCAGAAAGGAAACATAGGAACGCTTCAGAGTCTCAAATCGCTCTTCCATCTCCTTCCCGGAGATATCATCGATTTCAGGACGGTCCGTCGTTTCAAACAGGATCTCTCCGTCGCGGATCTGTGTTATCTGCACATTCACACGGTCCAGGGCGTGGATGCCGGCTTCCCCTTCATCTCCGATTCCCTCAACAAAGCCGTGGACCCCGATGGGGTAAATGTCATCGACTGTCAGCTCCTCCCGTTTCTTTTCGGACTTCAGATGCAGGAAGAGCAGTTCTTCGCCCTCTACCGGCGTCTTCCCGGTAAGTTCCCTGAAGAAATCCTTCTGAAAATAGAAGGTCACTCCCGGAAGGACGATCACATTATAGATAGGTATTACTGTCATAGATTGCTTTCCTTAATACGTATTTCATACATTTCCCTGCATGGCCGCCCGGTGTGCAGCCATAAGAGCATGTGTAAAAGCAGAGCTCTCAAACTTGTGTATGCTCTGTAATTATATCGCATAACCCCTTTTCTTGGAAAGAGAATTACAGCAAGTTTCTGTTTACATTTCCAAAGTGTCAAAATAAAATAGTCATAACAATATGCAGGAGGCAGCTTCCGTATGAGTGATATTAAAAAATTGATCCGGGAGGATCTTGAGGAGATGGACGGCAAAAGGGATGTCGTAAAAGCGGGGGTCCTGGACCGGATG
>CACZZH010000178.1:0-3302 GCA_902785635.1 uncultured Lachnospiraceae bacterium | reverse complement strand
GGGGGTCCTGGACCGGATGCTGATAAAAAAGGTTCCTCCGAAACAACTGCATGTCAATCCGGCGGATGAGTTTTCCTTTCCGGATATAGGTCCCAATGATTCGATCGTTACAAACTACAGTCAGATCGCCAGAAGAAGCGATTCTCTTGGAGAGCCTGTATTCGAAGACCCTATTATTGTCAACAAACTGCGTGAGGGCGGCTATTTGATTCTGAACGGGCATCACCGATGGGCAGGTGCCATACAGGCTCATATGAAGACTGTACGAATCCAGATCACCAATACCTTATAACGATCCTTGAGGAGGAAACCGATATGTTCGATAAAGCCTTTCGCTTCCTGTCGCAGCAGAAGGCGCACCTGGAAAAAGCGATCCAATTCCGGCAGAACGTCAAACGCACCATTTCTCTGGTGAAGGACGGCAAGCTTGCTGTCTACAGCATCGACCATGGCAGCCGCCAGGCTGTCATTCTGCAGTACAAAGTCCTTATGGACATTATCAGGAATAACGCCGACACACAGTTTGGCAGAGAACACGGTTTTTCACAGATCCACAGTGTGGAGGATTACCGGCGCCAGGTACCGCTTACCGATTATGACACCTTTGAGCCCTATATCCGGCGGATGATGGCAGGGGAAAAGAATCTTCTCACTGCCCGGGATCCGCAGCATTTTGCCATCACATCCGGCAGTGTAGGCACGCCGAAGTATATCCCTGTGTCCGCGCAGGAGCTGAAAAAATATACGACGTATTCTGTGGCAATGGCTTTCGGGGTCGCCGATGAATATTACCGCAACACCACCGGCAAAAGTGTGCCTGCCGGTCTTGGGCTGAACGCTGTGGAAATGCGTGTCATGCAGACGGATGCCGGCATCGGCAAAGGCTCGATCTCCGGTACGGTCCTGAGTTCCATGAAAGACTACGTTCCCGATCTTCTCTCCTCTCCATGGGAGATCGTCGCGCCGGACGGGGAGATGGATATAAAATATCTCAAGACCAGACTGGCACTGGGCGTCCGCAATCTTGCATTTATGGATTCCGTTTTCCTTTCCGGACTTGTGGATCTGATGGATTATATCCGGGATAATTACAGGATGCTCTGCAAAGATATATATTACGGCCGGATCGATCCGGATGTAAATGTGCCGCAGAGCGTACGCACCGTGCTGGAAAGCCAGCTCCGTCCCGACAAAGAGCGTGCCAGGGAACTGATGCGTGAATTTTCACAGGGCTTTGATGAGCCTATCATTCCGCGCATCTGGCCGCGCATGAGCTGGATCGGCGGCATCGGTACCGGCAGCTTTACGCCCTATGTGCGGAAAATGCGCAGATACAGCGGAAAAACCATTCCTTTCAACAACCTGTGCTATGCTGCCTCCGAATCCTTCATGGCTGTCGCAAGGCATATGAGCGACACTTCCTTTGTACTGATTCCGGACGGGGGCTTTTATGAATTTATTCCTGTACATGGGAAGAACCAGAATAAGACTCTGACCATCGAAGAACTGGAGGTCGGTGCGGACTATGAGATCGTTGTGACCAATCTCTCCGGTTTTTACCGCTACCGCCTCAAAGATGTGGTGCGGGTGACCGGCTTTTATAATGAAGCTCCCATGATCCGGTTCAACTACCGGAAAGATCAGCTCATCTCCATAGCCGGTGAAAAGACCAACGAGGAAGCTTTGCGCTGGGCGATCACTCAGTTCTCGCTGGAGGCATCCGTACATATCAATGACTACAGCATTTATGCGAACGACAATACTTCTCCCGGACACTATGTGATACTGGTCGAGCCGGATCAGATCGTTCCGAAGGAATCGCTCACCCATTTCCGGGAAATCATGGAAAACAGGCTTATGCAGGCAAACCCCGCCTACGGGGATATGCGCCGGGCCGGCAGCCTCGGTCCGCTTGAGCTCGTATTCCTGCAGCAGCAGACCTACCAGCTGTACCGGGATCTGATGATCATGAAGGGCTTCTCCGCAAACCAGCTCAAGCCGCCGCGCATCATCGACAATCCGATGAAAGAGCGCTTCTTCTTCGGGTTGAAAGAGACCTATGACGAATAATTGATTCGTACTTTCGCATTTCCAGCATATCTATGTACTGATGGACATAGGAGCGGAAGTCAGGAAAAAACCGCACGAAGCAGCATGTAAACTTACATCTGCCTGTGCGGTTTTTCCATTCACCTGCCTGCGCGGTTTTTCCATTCTTTTCTGGTGATCCGGGTAAAATGCTCATCCCGGTATTCCCCAAGCGCTTCCACCCATGTGTGATTCTCCTTATGATGCCATACAAATCCGAATTTTTCCTGCACTCTCCGGGAGGCTTCATTTCCCTCATAATAGGCGGCCCACACCGCGCGCATATTCAAAGTTTCAAAACAGCGCTGCAGCAGAAATGCTGCAGCCTCCGATGCATACCCCTTTCCCTGGAAATCCACGGCGATCCAGTATCCGATCTCGGCTTCACGGTCCTTCAGCCAGGGGCGTCCGGTCTTCCCGAATGTGATCCCAGCTGCTCCCGCCGGCCTTCCGGTCTGCTTGGGCAGCACAGCATAGATCTCAGGTGTGCACAGGATACTGTGCAGAATATGCCTGCTCTCCTCCGCGTTTTTGTGAGGTCTCCACCCCGCTGCCGGTCCGATCGACGGATCCTTAGCATACTGATACAGATACAGCGCGTCCTGAGCAGTGTCCTCCCAGGGTCTTAAGAACAAATGCTTCGTCTCAAACATAGATGGATCCTCTGCTGGGGGTGGGACAGGGGACGGTTTTCTGTCCCACTCTCCGTATCCCTTTCCCGGACAGGTGGGACAGAGAACCGTCCCCTGCCCAATTTTTTATCTGCTCTGTTTCTCCTTTGAGAAACGCTCACGGGTCTTCTTATCAGCGGAAGCAGGTACAATCTCACCTGCCTGGGTAAGGGCCCACTTAGTGAGCATTGGTCCCACAAGCTCATAGATCAGCACGGAAAACAGAATCGTATTACGCACCAGCGATCCTTCTGCCTCAGGCAGTCCCTTGCTTGCGGTCACCACCATGCCAAGGGCCACACCGGCTTGTGGAAGCAGCGTGATGCCAAGAAATCTGCGTACATCCCCGTTGCACTTCATGACACTGCTGCTGATCAGAGCACCGACATATTTCCCTACGGAACGAACTATGATATACACCATACCGATCAGGATCACGCTCGGATAGCGGAAGACACCCAGATCCAGCTGGGAACCGCTCAGCACAAAGAACACCGCATACAGCGGCACCGTCCACTTCTCCGAACGGGTCATGATATCTCC
>CACZZH010000177.1 GCA_902785635.1 uncultured Lachnospiraceae bacterium | reverse complement strand
CTGTGCAGGAATCAATATTCTGGAGCTTGCTGAGGAGGTACAGGAAGAGCACTGGAACAAGGTCATTAACACGGATCTGACTGCTTCCTTCTTTATGGCACAGGAAGTCGGGAACTATATGATCTCGGAAAAAACGACCGGCAGTATCATCAATATTACATCTCAGGCAGGTGTGATCGCCCTGGAACGTCATTCCGCTTACTGTGCCGCAGAGGCAGGTGTTGAGGCTGTGACGAAAGTACTGGCACTGGAGTGGGGAAAATACGGAATCCGCATCAATGCCGTTGCACCTACGATCGTCCTGACAGAGCTGGGGCACGCCGCCTGGGACGGCCCCGTCGGAGATGAATTCAAGACCCACATGCCTTCCGGACGTTTTGCAGAACCGGAAGAGATCGCAGCTGTCATAGCTTTCCTGATCTCGGATGCGTCGGCAATGATCACAGGCCATAATCTTGTGGTGGATGGAGGATATACCATCCAGTAGATGATGCAGGAATATTGAGGTTCCGATTTCCGGGGTTCCGGTCTCATTCCTCTGTCAGCGACATCAGAAGCTCATAAAACTCCGGATAATCATTTTTCATAAATACAGTTTTTCCGGTTCGACAATGTCCATGCCGTCCGGGATGGCTCGTTCGCGCCAAATGCTACTGCGCCTGCTTCCAGTCCTGCAGACCGAAGCCTCTCTCATACAATAGCTCGTCAGAAAAGACGGTCTTGTCATCGACGATTTCCTTAAACTTCGGAACATTGACCGGAAGAGTTCCCTGCGGGACAGACTCTCCGAAGGCGGCGCAAAGGGCGGCGGCGACATTCAGGTTGAACGGGCCGTTCCCTTCCGTATCATGCGCGCTGCCAAAGGGATTGAACGCGCACAGGATGGCATCCGCATCCTCATAGCAGGCAGCGTCGTAGGGAAGGTTCAGGCTGAGCAGCGCAGCACGGCCCTTTCTGTTCTGATGCACCTGATCGATCACATGGCATATGAGTTCGCTTTTCCGGGTGGTCTGGGAGAAGATCAGCACCTGATCCGCACTCTGCAGCGCCTCCTGAAGGGATCCATCGTCCGCTTCCGGATCGCTGTAACACATGACGGTCACTTGGGAAATATCTGCCAGTCCCTCTTTTTCAAGACGGCTAAGTGCATACCCGGCCGTTGCCGTGCGCTCCTCATCAGTCGTCAGGATCAGCGTTTTTCCGCCATCGTTTCCGTTCAGCGGAAGCATTCCGTCTTCATTTTTCAGCAGGGTCAGTCCCAGCTGCGCCATCTCCCATTCTCTTTCATGATGCGCGGCGCATCCGACCACGGCTTTCGCCCGCTCGAGCTGCTCTTCCCTGGTCTCTGACAGGGTGCCTGTCATGATCCCTTTCTCGATCTTCATCTTCAGGATTCTGGCAACGGATTCGTCCAGGTCTTCCTCTTTGATATCCCCGGCTTCCACCCGTGCCAGCAGTTTTTCCATATAGGTCTCCAGGGCAGGGAAGGTGTCGATCTCTTCGTCCTGATAGAGCTCCACCGGGCAAAGCAGGATATCCACGCCGGCGTTGATGGCTAAAACAGCGGCGTCCGTATCGTCAAAGTGCGCCGCAATGGCGGCCATTCCCATCGCGTCTGTGATAATGATGCCGTCATAGCCCAGCTCTTCCCGCAATAGTCCCGTCATGATGGTGCGGGACAGTGTTGCCGGCAGATAGACTTCTGCACCGTCCTCTTTGGAGATGTAGGTATCGGTCTCGATGGCAGGGTACTGGATATGCGCGGTCATGATCATATCCGTTCCGGCACCGATTCCCTCGATAAACGGAATCAGGTCGCAGGAGAGCAGTTCCTCTTTGGTATGATCCGAGCAAGGAAGGTGGGTATGGCTGTCCTCTCCCACGTTGCCGTGACCCGGAAAATGCTTAAGCGAAGTACAGATGCAGTTTTTGTCCAGTCCTTTCATGAAAGCCTTCACGTGTTCCGCCACTTTATCCGGATCATCGGAGAAAGCACGCGTCGCGATGATGGGATTATTGGGATTGCTGTTGACGTCGGAGACCGGGGCGAAGTCCATGTTAAAGCCCAGTGCGCTGATCTCCTGTCCCAGCATATCCGCACATTCTTCCGTCAGTGCCAGGTCTCCCGCCGCGGCAAGGCTCATGTTGCCGGATCCGGCCGTACCGAAAGACACCCGGTTGACCCGGCCGCCCTCCTGGTCCACGCAGACCAGCATGGGAATCCCCAGCGGGGAATTCATCGCAGCCGTCTGGCAGTCGCGGATCAGCGTAACGGTCTGTTCCGTGTCCATGATATTTCCGGCAAACAGGATCAGGCCGCCGAAATCGTATTTTTCCAGCAGGTCTTCATACGACGGGTCAAGCTGCGTTACGCACTTTGTTCCCTGCATATCCGACCGCAGTGTAATGATCATCATCTGGGCCAGCTTCTGCTCGGTGCTCATACCGGTAAGAATCTCATTCACCTGTTCTTCCACATTTTTTTCCTCCTTCTCCAAAGCGGCAGCCTGCGGGCAGCATGACCATCCGATACAGAGAACAGCCATCACCAGTATCTGAATTAAGAGCCGTTTCACTTCTTCGTCCTCCTTTAATATACTGCTTATTCTGAGGCATCGATCTTTCTTTATAGTATATACTGGAATAATATAGAAAGGAAGAAAGGAATGATTAAGCAGCGGACCTGCATTATGTGATTGACTGGGAAATGCGCATACCGGATAATGAAGTAAATATCAGACGAAATAAGATATGTAAGAGAAAATATGAAATAAGGGTCAGCGAAAGTATGAAAAAAGAGATGATGTCTTTACTGGTAATGGCAGGATGCTTTTCACTTTGCTTCGGACATGTGTGCACACCATCTGCGCAGCCGGAAGAACCTGCGGGTGTGTCATCCTATACGGCCGGTGACTATTCGAACCTGCAGTACAACGCGGACGGTCCTTTCGGGATCGATGTGGACGGCTGGAACACCTTCGATGCGGATGGACATCCGACGCCTGCCGTCGATACCTCTGACATTGTGGTCGCGGTCGTGGACAGCGGCGTGGATTATACGCACCCGGACCTGAAAAATGTGATGTGGGACAAAGGCCTTGACTATCCGGAGCTCACCGCGATGGGCGGCGGCAGATATGGTATCAACGTCAGTCCCTGCGATACGTACGGCAGGCCATATGATTCGACGGATCCCATGGATGATTATCATCACGGTACCCATGTCGCCGGCATCATAGCCGCCGAATGGAACGGGAGCGGCGTCAGCGGGATTACCGGAGGCGCGAAGATCATGGCCGTCAAATGCATGAACAACGAAAGCAAAAATACGATCGTTGAATTCATTCGGGCTTATGAGTATATCATCGCAGCGAAAAAAGCCGGTGTAAACGTCAGAGTGATCAATAATTCCTGGCATGACTCCGTTTACGGGGAAACGATGGATAAGCTTGTCCGCGAGGCGGGGGAACTCGGGATCGTTTCTGTTTTTGCCGCCGGAAACAGGAGCCTTGATATTGATAACAAGGATATTCTGCAGGCTTCCTTTTACAATGACCCGTATGCAGTGATCGTCGGCGCGTCCGATGAAACGGGACAGCCCACGGATTTCACGAATTACAGCCGCAGGATCGTCGATGTGTTTGCGCCGGGAAATAAGATCTATTCCACGATTCCGAGATTAAAGGGTAAAATTCCGGATACCGCGCAGCCGTATGAAAAGGATGGAAAAGAATTTTATGCCGATTACTCAATGGATGACGTGTCAGTCGACAAAAACCATGTAAACAGCGTTCTGGGATTTGCCGGATCAGACGGCGATCACAGTACGACCGTCACTTTGGAGGAACACCCGGAAGCAGGGAAAGTACTGTGCCTGAAAAAAGAAAGTGAATGGGGCAGCATCTCGATCGTTTCAGACAAATACGAAGATACCGAAGAGTGCGTCGGCGGGATTCTGGAACTGTATCTGGAGAAACCGGCCAGAAGCGTTTCTCTGGAGACTTTTGCCCCCGATGCGGAGACGGAAACAGGAGCAGCCACCACGTTTGACGACTGCCCGGAAGGTCTTAACAGGTTCGCATTCAATTTTTTTGATACTCGCAATGCATCGGAGCGCTCGTTCAGGCTGGTCATAAATGTCACGGAAGAAGACGACAGCCAGGCGGATCACGTATTTGTGAAAAGCATGGCCCTGACCGCAGACGTGGATGCATACGGATACGACACCGGTACGTCCATGGCAGCGCCTGCCGTTGCCGGTGAGGCTGCCATCTTGTCCGCCGCCTTTCCGGAAGAAGGAGAGGAAGTAGCCGGTAAGATCACAGCCAGGATCATAGGCAGTGTCAAGCCGTCTGACGGGGTGAAAGACCTCTCCCATACGGGAGGAATCGTAAGTACAAGGAAAGCGCTGCAGCACGATACGGCGCCGGTCCTGAATGAAGTCAGACAGGCAGGACCGGATGGCAGCAGAAGAAGCGAAGACAGATCCGCCGGAGAACTCACGGTCAGCGGCTATTTCTTCGGGGATAAAGAAGGGAGCATCCGTATCGACAACAGCACCTGTACACCGGTCGCCTGGACCGATACCGGAATCACACTTTCCGTTCCCGCAGATCTTGCGCCGGGCGAGCATGTGATAGAAGTGATATCGGCAGATGACAGGGCCGGGCACCGGTACGACTGGATCGGGAGACCGGAAAACCTGTACGAAAGACTGCCGCTTCCCGGCAGGGACCTTTCAGGGGATCCGGGGACCTATTTTGTAACATCCGATGAATTTGATGATACGTTCTATGGAATAGAGATGCAGTCGCTCATCGGCTGTGACGGAGCGCTCTATGCATTCTGTAAAAGCCGTGACCTGAAGACGACCGTATTCCGCTATGACATCGGAAAAATGGAGTGGGATAAAGTATACAACGGCGGGTATTCAGCCGATACCGGAGTGTGCACCTGGAAGGGCAAAATACTCTTCTTTGCCAATGATGAGTATGACGCGAAGGCATATCTCGGTGTCTTTGATCCGCAGGACTGCACAGCGGAGTACTATCTGCAAAATGATAAGGACTGTGAGAAAGGTAAGACCATGGTCAACAACGGCAGCGGTGTATATGTGATCGGCGGGAGCTATTACCATCTCGGACCGACGGACCGCTTCACCGATATCACGTCCCTGCGGGTACTGGATGAGACGGACATGACGCTCAGGGAGATGGAAAGAACCGGCGGGGATTCCCATGTGCTGATGGGAACGAACCGCTGCTTCGTATACGACGGACCGGATACACTGTATGTTTTCGGCGGAAGTGATACGGAAAATGACCTGAATGATGTTTATCAGATCACCCTCTCGGGCGATACATATACGCTGAAGACCCTGCTGTATGATGAACAACCCATCATTGACGATGCACCCCTTTGTCAGGGCGCTGTGACCGGCGCAGCATCTCTCGAAAACGGGATCATATTCACCGGCCGTACTGCAGCAGACGCTGACGGAAGGAAGATCGCAGATACCTATGTCGGATCTTATGGGGATACCCATTTTGCCCCGGCAGACGGAATGGTCAGCATGTCGCCTGTTTTCAGCGCCTGCTGCACTGCTTACCGGGACAGATACTATGTGCTCGGCGTTACCGTTTCGGAAGAAGGAGGTTACGTCTTTGCCGCAGCGGACGTGAAGACCGGGACGCAGTACGGGGATGTCGTGAGGATTGACGCCTCCTCGTCGGACGGAGGAAGCGTAAGCAGGGAAGGCGAGGCATTCGCGCATAGGCGAAAAGCTCTTACCTCAGAGCCCAAGTCTTCGTAAAGCGCATATCTCAGCTGCGTTCCTGTCCTGACAGTCTCGCTCCAACAATCACCGTGCACCCCTTCCGTG
>CACZZH010000176.1 GCA_902785635.1 uncultured Lachnospiraceae bacterium | reverse complement strand
CCCGAGTTTCCGGTGGGTGCGTGCCGCTTTCCTGACTGCAGACATGACAAAGAGCCTGACTGTGCAGTAAAAAATCAGGTTCAGATGGGAAGAATATCCGCGAGCAGATACCAATCCTATCTCAGAATGTACCGTGAATTAAAAAACCCAGCCAGACAAAAATGAAGAATCTCTCCGGAATGGCTGCGGAGAGAAGAACGATTCATCCAGTTATATAAACCCGAAAGGAGTAAATGAATAATGTCCGGACATTCCAAATGGCATAACATCCAGAAAACAAAAGGTGCTGCAGACGCCAAGCGTGCGCAGACCTTTACCAAGATCGCACGCGAGATGATCGTTGCGGTTAAGGAGGGCGGGGGCGGCGATCCACGCTCGAATTCCCGACTGGCTGCCGTAATTGCCAAGGCAAAAGCAGCCAATATGCCGAATGACAATATCAAGCGTACGATTGACAAGGCGATCGGGTCAGGAAATACCGAAAACTACGAAAAAATCGTATATGAAGGCTACGGCCCTTCAGGTGTGGCGGTCATTGTCGAGACGATGACCGACAACCGCAACCGCACTGCCGGCGAAATGCGGCACTATTTCGACAAATACGGCGGCAATATGGGACCTGCAAACTGCGTCTCCTGGTCCTTTGACAAAAAGGGCGTCATCGTCATTGACAATGAAGATGAAGAACTTGATGAGGACACCGTAATGATGGATGCCCTGGATGCAGGGGCGGCTGACTTTGAAGCTGACGGAGAAGTCATGACTGTCTATACCGGGGTGGATGATGTTGCCGGAGTAGCGGACGCCTTGACAGAAAAGGGCTATAAACTGCTCTCGGCGCAGGTGGAGATGCTGCCGCAGAACGGAACCGTCAAACTCACCAATGAGGAGGACATCAAGAACATGCAGAAGCTGCTGGACATGTTCGAGGACAACGACGATGTCCAGAACGTCTGGCACAACTGGGAAGACGCGGAATAAGGGACTAAAGAGCATCCTTCTGACGTTTTTCCGTTGGCACGGGAGCAGCATCAAGAGAAAGCAGTCTGCAGCCTGTGACTGTTCTGTGACGTTCTGTGCTTATAATGAAACCATAAGATCCGGGTGAAGATACCGAAATCAGAAAAGGAGGAAGATCAAATGTCAGAAGAAGTGAAAGTCCAGGATCAGGAAATGGAAAAGGTTACCGGCGGAGAGGGAGATTATCGCCAGTATGCCAAAGGCTCATATGTTGACTGCGGAGACTATATCGTATATTCGGTTGCACCGGGAGATGCTCTTTCAGGAATTGCGATCCGTTTTGGCGTCAGCATGGCAGACATTCAGCAATGGAATGATATCCCGAACCCGGATGTCATCTATGTCGGCCAGCAGCTTGTCATCTACCCGCAGTACTTCGGATGAGCTCTACACGTTAACCGGAAAGGTCAGTCCTGAGAACAATCAGGGCTGACCTTTTTCAATACAGACAATTCCATATCTACAGGAATCCTCTTGAGATTTATGATATTTTTGTTTATACTGAAAATGTAGCCAATGCAGCAGACTACGCCTCTGTTACCCGCCCGGGTACAGATGACTCAAGAAGAGAGGTATACGAATGGATAGTATGATGTTTAAACGCGGAGACGTTGTTGTCCGTCAGGGCGCACGTGAAAACTGGATGTATCAGATCCTTTCCGGATCAATCGGGATCTATAAGGATTACGGATCGGCCGGCGAGAGAAAGCTTGCTGAGCTGGGAGTCGGAGATTTCTTCGGTGAGATGGAACTTATAGAGGACACGCCGAGATCTGCTTCGGGAGTAGTGATTTCAGAGGAAGCAGAGCTGAGACAGTATTCCGAAGACAACTATCTGGACCTTATCGAGAAAAACCCTGTTCAGGTATATCTCATCATGAAGCAGCTGACCGAGCGGCTGCGGAAAACAACGCAGGACTTTATGGAAGCCTGCAAGACCATACACGGAGTGCTGAAAACAGCGAGCAGTCATGAGGAGCCGAGCCGGGAGCTCCTGGAGAACGTCAGGAAGTTCAGCGGCATCTATCAGGAAATCTCCGGGGAAAAGGGCGGAAAAGAATAATGTGGAAGAGGTACCTCGTTGAGTTTGGCACCGGCGTGGATCTGCACGGCATGGATGTCATGGAAGCGGCAAGACGTGCCGTCAGGGATGCGGTTTCGCACTGCTGCATGTGCGGCCTGGTTGATCTGCTGGGCATCTCCGATCTGAACGCCGGCATGCGTGTCAGCCTGAAAATCGCAGCACCGGACCCGGATGCTATTGATCCGGAAGAACTGAAAAAACAGCTCATTGCGAATACGGTGGACGTAGAAGTTGTTCCGGGCGGAATGCTGCTGAACGGACTCCATATTGACGATTTCGGCAACGGAGATCAAATCGTGATCGTTAATGCCGGAATCACAGTCTACGTGAAAGGGTGAAGCAGCAGCCGGATATAAGCAGCGGAAAGCATCCGTTCATGACGTAAAGGACTGATTCTGAGAGACATGTACAGGCTTGATCAAAACAAAGCGGCAGAGGCGTTTCGGAAGTATACGGAAGCGTATAATCCTGCTGACCCGAAAATCAAACTGAAAATCAACCATACCTATCGCGTGGCAGGGATATGCGCAAAGATAGCGGCCTCAATCAACGAAGAAAGGAACCTGGCCTGGCTCTGCGGACTGCTTCATGATATCGGCCGATTTGAGCAGGTAAAGCGCTATCATACCTTTGTGGATGCGGAGTCGATCGATCACGCTGAGCTTTCCCATGCACTGCTGTTTTCTGAGGGGCTGCTCGAAGCATTTGCTCCGGATCTTTCATCTGCCGATAAAGGAATCCTTGAGAAGGCTGTAGCGTATCACAGCCTGTATCGTCTTCCGGCAGACCTGACCGAAAAAGAACTGACCTATTGCCAGATCCTGCGCGATGCGGATAAGATCGATATCTTTCGGGTGAACTGCGACACACCGCCGGAGGAGATCTATAATGTAAGCACAGAAGCACTCAAGACGGCGGCGGTCTCAGACGCTGTGAGGCAGTGTTTTATGAATCGCACGGCTGTCCGTCGGGATCTGCGCAAAACGGCAATCGACTTTCTTGTAGGACACATCTGTCTGGTTTTTGAACTGGTCTATCCAATCAGCAGGCAGATTGCAAAGGAACAGGGGTTCGCAGAGAAATTGCTGTCCTTTCAGTCTGAAAATCGAGAGACTGCAGCCTGGTTTGCATACATGCGAAAGCATATCTGGGACGAATGAAACCTTGTGAAGATGCGGAAAAACACCGTTCGCTTTGTCAAAGAAGGCGGAGCGGACGCCGTCAAGCCGGAAGGCGGAGATGTATGGCAGACCTGCCGAAAAGGGAGAGGGAGTAAGCACATGATGAAAAAAGTGATGACAATGGCACTGAGCCTGATGCTCCTGCTGGGGGCAGCATTCCCGACGGTCAATGCAGAAACTGCGTTAGCATCTGAGTCCGACCGCGAGAGGATGACCGACGTCCGGCTTTACATACAACCGGAAAAGCAGCTCATGCAGGAAGCCGGCCTGAATCTGGATGAGTGGGACTCTGTCCTGGCGGAGAGAAAGCGGGAAGCACTTCGGCAGCCTCTCACGACAGAAGCTTTGAGAAAGGCGGATTCGAGAGCCGAGATACTGGAAGAAGACGGCCGGATTTTTTATATCGGTCCCAACAGTGCGTTTGCACCGGTGGAGAGCGCTGCCGACGCTTTTGGACTTGCCTGTCAGATGCTGACCATGCTGGGAGGAACGGAAGAGACGGACCTGCGGTTATGGTCCAAACTGGGCATCAACGGACAGACAGTCTGGTCCTTTCAGGAGATCGCTGACAGCGAAACAGTTCTCGGCAGCACACTGAAAATCGCCCTGGATGAGAACAACGAAGTGATGGCCGTTTTTTCCAACATCCTCCCGGACGATCATGAGAATCCGGAAGAGAGAACGCCGACGGTCTCCCGGAAAGAAGCGGAGAGAGCAGTGCTTCGCCACGCGATCGGCGAAAAACTGCTTCCCGAATTCTCCGAAAGGACAATCCGCTGCCCTGCCGGGATGGCGGAAGCGCTTGACCTTGAGAGCGAAAATGAAGAAATTATCCCCGAGCAGCTTCTGTGGGTCATATATACAAGCAACAGCGGAGCGGATTCGGAGAGTTACCCTTATCTGGCACACTATGTGAAGCTGGACGGTACCTGGCTGTTCAAGCTTTCCGTGAAACAGCCCGGAGATGAGGAATCGCTCTGCGGGTTCCGGAAGCAGGATGTCTTTGCAGACTTGACGGCGGATGAATTTACAGGCGAAATCAGCGACATGAACGGCAGGGTCCGAACGGTTACGCTCCCGGTCATGAAAAACAGGAAAACCGGAGAATGGGCTCTGGGCGACGTGAATCGCCGGATTGCGGTTGCGGATTTTTACGAAGCGGCTTATCAGGACGACCATCCGCTGCATCTGGTAACCGATGCAGGCAACAGCGGCTGGGACAATGAAGACCTCTACATGTACTATAACTATCTCCGCGCCTGGGATTTCTACGCCGATATGGGATGGATCGGCCCGGATGGACAGGGGACAGATGTTATCATCCTCAAAGGACTTGCTTACCGCAGCCATACCCCTTATGAGAACGCCTGCAGCATCGGCAGTGTGGAGGCGTATCAGATGTTCGGCTATGCCGCGTACAAGGAAAACGGCACCCCTCTCGGACTGGTAAAAGGTCTGGATGTGATGGCACATGAATACACCCATACCTTTACAAACACTGTCATGAATGAAAATCTGTACGAGAACGACCAGGGCGCTATCAACGAGGCCATGTCGGATATCATGGGAAATCTGGTAGAGTATATCTGCCAGGACACAGATGACAGCAAATGGCTTTTGGGTGAAAACGCCGGATATGTGATCCGCAGCATGAGTGAACCGCGATCCAAACAGCAGCCTGCCTGTGTCTGGGATCTGTACTACGGGCCGCATACGCTGGTGCCGAAAACTTCAAATGACCGCGGCGGTGTGCACTCCAACTCCTCGCTGCTCAACCGCATTGCCGCGCTGCTGTGCCTTGAGCACGGCATGAGCTATGAAGAGGCAGTCTCTTTCTGGATGACGGTCGCCATGGGCATGACGCCGAAAACCGACTACCGTCAGATCCATGCGCTCTTGGACTGGGCAGCTGAGGTCTCCGGCAACGGGGTTTACCGGGAGGCAATTGACCGCTTAATCGCGGAAGAGCGTCTGGACATGGCTGAGCGTCCGGTCAGCTTCCCGGAAGGGCAGAAGATGGCCATCCTGAAGCTGCCGGGCAATGAAACCTTTGAGGATGACAACTGGTCGATGATCGCTTTTCAGCTGGACAGCAGGACGCTTGGAGAACTTGGATCTGCGTTTGTCAGTCAGCTCATGCTTGGCCGACGCGACCCTTCTGTATGGGAGGAGAGCCTGCAGGAGATTCTTAAGCATGTGACGCTGGACGGAAATCAAATCCGTGTGGACGACGAGAAATCGAGCAACGAATTTGCAGAATCTGTGCTGCATGTTCTGCGGGGAGAAGGACTTCTCCTGCAGATGATGTCATGGGAAGAAAACGATACGGGTGAGATTCCTCTGGTGGAAGCCGAGGACTATCTGACGCTGCACATGCTTATAAACATTTCCGCAGGCGGATCAAAAATCAGCGGCCTTACGGTGCTGATCGGCACACAGTGGGTCGACCTGATGAATCTGGAGAAGTCGGATATGATCCGGCTGATTCCGGGGCTCCTTGCGAATGCCGCACAGAGAAACGATGCCGGTTCAGGAGAAAAGATCAGCTATCTGCCAACGGACGGCCTGGAAGCGGTACGCCTTTCCGAAACCGGCATGCTCATGGCTGCGGCCTGATAATCCCCGGACAGTCAGATGCATCATGATATTTCTGCTGCATT
>CACZZH010000175.1 GCA_902785635.1 uncultured Lachnospiraceae bacterium | reverse complement strand
ATCCGGTCTGCAGTATTCCGGTCATCTTCATTACAGACACCCACCAGGACAAGGAAGCCTTTTTCGATCTCTCCGACCGTTTCCGAATCCACCAGAACTCTGGCGTGATCTACTCTCTGTATTACAAACCTCATCTGTCATTCTCCCATTCCGATCATTTTTATAAGTTCTGCTTCGTCGATCACACGAATCCCCAACTCCTTCGCCTTCGTCAGCTTACTGCCTGCAGCTTCTCCGGCCAGCACAAGACTCGTCTTTTTTGACACACCGGAAGTAACCTTGCCTCCATGTTTACGAATCAGTTCCTCCGCATCATGTCTTCCGAGGGAAGGAAGTGTGCCGGTAACAACGATCGTAAGCCCGGAAAGAATACTTGTCGAGCCGGTTTCTTCCGGCATAAGCATATTCACGCCTTCCTGTTCGAGGTCCCGAAGGATCCTCAGATTCGTTTCATTATGAAAGAACGCATATACATCCGATGCTGTTGTTGCGCCAATATCCTGAATACCGGTAAGCGCTTCCTCACTTTGGACCTCCAGTTCCCTAAGATCACGGAAATGACGCATCAGTTCTCCTGCCGTGCTGCGGCCCACATTCCGGATTCCCAGGCCGGTCAGAAGACGCACCGGATCATTCTTCTTCGAAGCTTCGATCTGTTCCAGAAGCTTATCGGTGTTCTTTTCCTTTCCGATAATTCCCTTTTCGACCAGCTCGTCTCTTTTTTCTTTCAGATGATATATATCACTGTAATCACACAGGTATCCTTCTCTGACAAGCGCGTCGACAAGCGTTTCCCCCAGTCCCATTATATTCATCGCATCCCTTGAAGCGAAATACGAGATCGTCCTGCTCACCTGTGCCGGACAGGAAGGGTTGATGCACCGGATATCTGCTGTATCCTCTTCACGCACAAGCTTTCCGCCGCATACCGGACATGCGGAGGGAGCGCGGAACACTTCATCCGGTTCCTCTACACATCCATTCAGCTTCGGTATGATCTCACCGCTCTTAAACAGCCGGTATTTCCCCCCGATTCCGATCTTCATCTGGGAAATGTAATCCTGATTGTGCAATGTGGCTCTGGAAACGCTGGTCCCGCACAGCCTTGCTGGCTTTCCTGTCTCAGAGTCATGGAAAATACCGGTAAAGGTGAGTTTTCCTGTTCTGCCAACCGCAACCTCGATCTCGTCCATTGTAACGACCCGTTCTTCCGGTGGATATTTATAAGCGATATGGCCGCTGGAGTATTTGCTGCCGGCGGAAAATTCATCTCTCCAGGCAACATGGTCGACCTTTACGACGGCTCCGTCAATGTCATAGGAAAGTGTTTCACGCATCTGTCCTAAAATCTCGATCGCTTCCAGTATCTCATCCTTATCCGAAAGCTTCTTATGATATACTACCGGGACCCCGGCCTGCGCAAGTACGTCGAGCATGTCACAATGACTGTCTGAAAAAGCCGGAACGCTTTGCTGTACATTAAATATGAACATACGCAGTCCCCGCTGGCGCACTATCGATGAATCAAGCTGACGGAGGGTCCCTGCAGCCAGATTACGGGGATTGGCTGCCAGCTTTCTGCCCGCCTCCTCTGCTTCCCGGTTATATCTCTCAAAATCGTCAAGAGACATATATACTTCTCCCCGGAGTTCCAGATAATCCACAGGAAGCTCCAGCTTCTCGGGAATATCCGGAATCTCAAGTGCATTGAGCGTCACATCCTCCCCGATCTGCCCATTTCCTCTTGTCTCAGCCATAACAAGGTGAAGCAGGCCCTGCTTCTCTTTTTCATATCGCAGAGTAAGGCTGAGTCCGTCGATCTTTGCTTCTACCGAAAAGAAACAACCCGGATGCTGCATCTGTACCTTTTCGATCCAGTTCACCACATCCTCCCTGGTGAAGACGTCTTCGATCGAAAGCATGGGAACATTGTGCGTTACCTTTACTCCGGCTTTACGTCTGGCACTTCCGCCTACTTTCTGGGTGGGTGAATTCTTTGTGATCCATTCCGGATGTTCCTTCTCTGCTTCCTTAAGCTTAAGCATCAGCTGATCGTATTCATAATCAGATATCTCCGGAGCATCCATGTCATAATAACGCTGCATATGGTAATTGATCGTCTTTTTCAGCTGATTATATTCTTTCTTTTCCATCCCGTTCTCTCCTCATGCGCGATAACGCATACAGATCTTTCGTTTCCTGCTGTGTCAGATATCTCCACTTTCCGACCGGCAGATCACCCAGACAGATATTCATGATCCGGATACGTATCAGCCTTACGACTTTATATCCACAGGTACGGCACATTCTGCGGATCTGACGGTTCAGCCCCTGTGTCAGAATCATATGGAATTCCCTGCTTCCCGTCTTTCGCACTTTACACGGACGCGTCTTCACCCCCAGCTCCGGAAGAAAAACACCCTGTCCCAGACGGGCCAGAAACGGTTCATCCACCTCATGGTCCACGGTAACGATATATTCTTTTTCGTGTCCGTTGGAAGAACGCATGATCCGGTTCACCAGATCACCCTGGTTGGTCATTAAAATAAGTCCCTCCGAATCTTTATCCAGCCGTCCTGCTGAAAAAACTCTTTCGGAGCAGTCTACCAGATCCTCCAGGATCCTGTCTCCCCACCGCCGGTCTGTTGTACACACAACTCCCCTGGGTTTGTTTACCGCAAGAATCACCTTTTTTTCCGGAGTCCCGACCGGCCGGCCATCCAGACACACCACCTGGCCGGGCATTACCTTGCATCCGCTGCCGGCCGTTTTTCCGTCGATCGTCACTCTGCCCTCGGCGACCAGTACATCCGCTTCACGTCTGGAGCAAATGCCTGCCCTGCTCAGATAAAGATTAATGCGCAGTGCATCGTCCTCTCTCATTCTTTCCTCCACCTACAGAGGAGGGGGACACTCCCCTTCCAGACCTGTAAAAAAGGATGACTCACTCACTGAGTCATCCTTTCCAATCATTCAGCCAACCAGCCGGCACAGCCGGCATCCATTATTTATAATACTCAACCAAGGTACTCGGTACGGACATATCCAATGATCTCACCGGTTCCCGGATCATAGGAGATCTTTGTCCAGCCGTCTTCCACATCCTGAAGAACTTCGACCTCGTCATTCGCTGCAACAGTACCAAGTACTGCAGACTCAGTACTGGTCTCCTGACGGATATTCAGTCCATACAATGCCGTGCGCTTCTCACCGGTACCGCTCACCTCTTCCTGCTCTTCCTCTCCTTCGGAAGCATCGGAAGTGAGATCTGTCAGATAGGCCTTCAGCTGTGCATCACTGTTGAGTGCAGCCTCATATTCCGCATTGACCTGTGCAAGAAGCTGCTGTACATCCGCTGCTTTTGCAACATTCGTCACGAACTCAGATATGGCAGCATCCTGTTCATAATTGGCCAGGACTTTCAATTCATCCTCTTCCGTGACCAGATACTGCATCCTCAGGCTCGGTACAAGCGTTTCATAATCGGGAATCTTTGCCTTGAAACAGGTAAATACTACATAGTCACCTGCTTTTGTTCCCGCTTCAGAATAGGTCGTGATCTCATTATAGCTCTCGATCAGATCGCTCTGAAGAACATCATTCTGTGTGTTGCTGTCCCAGGGCGTCACGATCTGTGACAAAGCAGTAAGATCTTTGCCCGAACGCGCCGTATAATACTCACGCATCAGCGTAAGGATCTCCGTATCATCCTTCACAAGGCTGCTGACCTGCGGATCCGCTTTCTCTGTAATGAATGTTTCCTCGGTGCCGGCTTCGGCTACTGCTTCACCGCTGTTCTCAACAGTCCCGCTGCCTTCATCCTGTACAGTCGCAGCTGCGGGAGGATTGGGCTCCGTCTGGGAGGTCTCTCCGGAAGGACGCGTTACCAGCCGCACCACCAGAATGATCATCAGAATAATGATAATACCAGCTGCTCCCAGCAATATATATCTGAGATTATCGGATATCCACTCTCTAATATCGTCTAACATGCATGCATCCTCCGGTTCATAATGGACAACAAAAAATGATATCTGCTGTAAAAATAACGCATCTGGAGGGATTCGAACCCCCGCCACGCGGTACCGGAAACCGCTGCTCTATCCCCTGAGCTACAGATGCATTCGCTTTCTGCCGGCAGGAATTGCCTTCTCTGCCCGAAAGCAAAGATTATGATAGCACGCATTTTGTAGATTGTCAATTATCGACATCATAAGAAAAAAGTGTCAGATTCTTATCTTTTTCAGAGTAATAATAAATCGTATCCGCAAGAACTTCCTCTTTCGGCACGCACTCCCGGTTGATCTCAGTGACCATTTCCGCAAGCGATGCACAGTCCCAGGCAATATACTCCGGAACTACCATGCATTCATGCACAGAACTGGGCAGTACATAGTAAGCTCCCCCGATGCGTTCCGCGATCATTCTCTGTACGTCCGGATCTGTCATCCAGTAAGCACCGTAAAACCGTTCTTTGTTCGTCAGAATATAGAGCGGAACTTCCTGTCGGTTTTTTTCGTCTACATCCCAAAGGATCGTTTTTTCCTCCCCTTTTTCCCCTTCTGCCGGTTCTGTTTTTCCCAGCAGATCATCCATTACGCTCTTAAGTGTTCCAAAGCTTACAGGACATCTCTTCCGGGTATTCACTCTTGCACATAGATCCAGCTCCTGCGCAGAGATACCAAGCATTCCCAGCTGATCGCTGCGAAGCAGAATACTTCCGTTTCCGATCTCCGGATCCTCCAGAATATAATAGTAAACAACTGCCAGATTCAAAAATATCCTGTGCGGGACCTGCTCCAGCAGTTCTTTATTGTATTCATGATTGATCAGGCGGCATACCGTATTCCGTCGCAGCGCACCGGCATCCGTAAGAAAAGACAGATCCACTTCTCTTCCGGGTTTTCCGGCTTCATAGCATGAACGGATCTCCCGTACGATCTCATTAACGGAACTTCCCTTTTGGTATGCTTCATAAAAACAGGCAGCGGGAATCGAAGGAGCGATCGGTTCGTTCTGTCTTCGAAATACAAAGCTGTCATGGTTCACACCATTATTGCGGAGCTGGTGTCCGATCTCGATCCAGGTCCCTTCCTCCGTCTGCTCATTCAATAATTCAATTATACAATTAATAAAACTCTGATAATCCAAATACATGACCTCCCTGCAGTGACCGTTCTGTTGAAAAATTCCGCGATGTGCGGAAGCTGATCTCACATCCCGGTAAATACCGGAATGTGAGGAAAAGAAATGGTAGAAAAGATTTATAAATGCAGGGATAATATATCACAAGTTGTATGTAGTGTCAATGATTTGCTTTATGATTTCTTTTTAATATTTGTCCGCTCAGTCTTCGATCTGCCAGTCGATCGGTCCCACACCGTTCTCCTCCAGGAAGCGGTTCGTCTGTGAAAAAGGCCGGCTTCCGAAGAAGCCTCTGTATGCAGACAGCGGACTGGGATGTGGTGCTTTCAGAATCAGATGCTTTGGGTTGGTAAGCATGGACGCCTTTGACTGGGCCGGTTTTCCCCAAAGGATAAACACGATCGGCCGGTCCTGCTCATTCAGGATACGGATCGCTGCATCCGTAAATTCCTCCCACCCGATCCCTTTATGTGAAAAAGCCTGATGAGCCCGGACCGTCAGAACCGTATTGAGCAGCAGGACTCCCTGCTCTGCCCATTTTGTCAGACAGCCATGTCCCGGAATGCTGCAGCCCAGATCATCGTGCAGCTCCTGATAAATATTTACCAGAGAAGGCGGGATCTCTACCTCCTTTTTTACAGAAAAACACAGGCCATGCGCCTGACCGTCACCATGGTATGGATCCTGCCCGAGAATCACAGCTTTTACATTTTTCAAAGGTGTAAGAGCAAAAGCATTGAAAATATCGTCTGCAGGAGGAAAGACCACATACCGTGTATATTCCTCCCGGACTGTGCGGTATAATTTTGCATAGTAGGGCTTTGAAAACTCCGGCTTCAGAGGTTCAAGCCAGTCATTGCTGATCGCTGCCATGATCCTTCTCACCAGCATGGACTGTGACGGGACGAAAGCCGGATATGATCTTGAACTGACGAAGATCATTGCCGATACA
>CACZZH010000174.1:8920-14459 GCA_902785635.1 uncultured Lachnospiraceae bacterium | reverse complement strand
CACGAGGCAGATACAGCAGTCTGTCAGAGAGCATTTTTTCGTAACGCTGGCAGGCTCTTTTTTAAACCATGTTTTTCATAGGCTATTTGACACTACCTTCGTCTGTCCGTTGTTGCATTTTCATGACCCGCATGTATGAGATCATATCACTGCTTATTTTAACACTTTTCGCAGCCTTTGTGTTGATGAATATTATTTACGAGAGATCAAAAAGGTTCTCAAGCCGTATCTGCGGATCGATCCAGGACCGCTGTACGGGGTGAGTGATCTTATCACCGGGCATGAGATGACCGATGAGCAGCGGTGAAGCCGGGTCATGCTGCCGCATGGAGGCAGCTACAGCCTCACGATCGGCGTTCGCGTAGCAGTAACGGCACAGATGGGGGCAGCTGTTGTACGCACCGATGTCCCCGGTAATATAACAGGCACATTCGCTGCGGTTGTTGGGATTTGGAGGCAGGATCAGGTTCTGGCCGATGGCCGTCTCGAAGGTCTTTTGCGTCATGCAGCCGGAGCAGTCGGCACCGGCACTTTCAAGTACCCGGGATTCACCGCAGGGCCTGATGGTCATGCCGTACTCTTTTCCGATCTTCACGAAGGCCCCGGTGAGGGTGAGCTGGGTGGGCAGCGGGACGGTCCTTGCTTCGGGGAAATTGCGCTTTACCTTCTCGTACAGGTCGATGAAGCTGATGACAGCGGTGCGGGTGGAACCGGCGAGGACAGCACACATATTTCGGAAAGTATCGATGTGCCGGTCCACAGTCCAGTTTTCATCCACGAGGATCGGATCATATCTCCAGCACATATTGTCGGGGCCGACGATGGAGGAGAGTTTCCGGAATGTCTCCATAACGGCCGTTTTGTCCGGGACATTCGGTTCAATATCCTTTCCGTAAGGGGTGATCGTCACGAACCAGTACTGATGATAGGGCTCCATCAGCTGCATATACTTCAGAAAGGGCTGCGGATTTTTGGAGCAGAAGACGATCAGGTCCACCACGGAAGGGTCAAGGACATAACGGGTCACTGCCTGGGGATTGAATGGATTGCGCACAAGTACATAGCCTTCTCGCAGACGGTTCGCAAACCACTGCGGGTAGAAGGCCGGGATATCTGTACGATTGCCGGTCTGGATGATCATGGGACACCTCATTATCAGATCTTTTGCGTATCTTTCCTGTGAGTATCTTTCCTGCAGATGCATCGGCAAAATGCTTCTGTCTGCTGAGCAGTTACTTTCTCCATATAGTACGGCCGGAGACGGGTTTTCGCAAGTGTCAGGCAGGGAAAAAGCACATCGATATACATAGATATATGCAGAGGATTTGTAATGGTCATGTGTTCTGCGGTATAATGATTCGTGAAAAGCGGATGCTGGAAAAGACTGCATGACAGGCAGACGGGGAGGAAACGGACAAATATCATGATCTATATCGTACGGCATGGCCAGACAGCCGGAAATAAAGCGAATGTACTGCAGGGGCGGGGAAGTAATGCGCCTTTGAATGAAAAGGGAATCGAACAGGCAGAGAAAATCCGGGACTGGTTTAAAGAGCAGGGCATCCGGATCGACAGAGTCTATACCAGCCCGCTGATACGGGCTGTGCAGACGGCGCAGATCATTGCGGGGGAGGCGGAGCGGATCACAGATGAACACCTGCTGGAAATGGATTACGGACCATATGAGGGAATGGATCTTTCGCATCCCGCGCCGGAGGTCACAGCCTTTTTCGCGGATTTTGTGAATCATCCCGCACCGGAGGGAATGGAGCCTCTTGCGCAGGTGGTAAGGCGTCTCGGAGAATTTCTGGAAGGGATCAGGGAGGAAGCCGGTCAGGGGAAAGGGAATATTCTGCTCTCAACGCACGCGATCGCAATGAAGGGAGCATTGGAATACCTGACGCCGGGTGCTGACGGGAGATTCTGGGGCACGTATATCCGCAACTGTGCACTGTATGAATTTGAGATCACAGGCGGCGGATACACAGTGCCCCGGGAAGTAACTATATGAATATGTACCGGCTCAGGCGAAACGGATCACGTTCCAGCTCAGCGCGGGCAGCAGGATGTCGGCTCTGCCGCCGTCCGGCTGTGTGAGCGGGCAGGAAGCGGGAACCACTTCATTCGGGTTCTCCTCTGTGTTGACAGCGTGGACATCGTCGTGATGGAGCACGATGTGCTCGGTCATGCGAAGATCGCCGAAAGCGCGCAGGTCCAGGGATACACAGCATGGTTCGGTCAGATCCCGGTTGACGGCAAAGAGCGTGAGGCTTCCGTCGTCGCCGAGGGTGGCGATGGCGTCGAGGATCGGGACATTTTCGTAATCACTGCAGTCGTAGGCAGGAGAGTCCACGATGGCCTGCAGCGCGGTGCCGCGACCGTATCTGGAGGCATGCATGAACGGGTAGTAGATGGTCTGCGCCCAGCATCCGCCCTGGCTGCGGGTCATGATCGGCGCGATCACATTGACGAGCTGAGCCAGGCAGGCGATCCGGACACGATCCGCATTGCGCATCAGGGTGATGAGCATGGATCCTGCCAGCAGGGCATCCTCAAAGTTGTAGACATCCTCAAGGAGCGGGAGCGCCCGGTTCCATTTTTCACGTTTCCAGATCTCCTCGTCCTGCTGACGGGAGTGGTACCATACATTCCACTCGTCGAAGGAGAGGTTGATCTGCTTTTTGCTGTGTTTCTTTCCCTTGACGGCGTCACAGATGGAGACGACACTTCGGATGAAATCGTCCATGTCCATCGTGCGGGCGAGGAAGCCGGCGGTGTCGCCGGTGGGATTGGCATAGTACCGGTGCAGGGAAACATAATCGATGTTCTCGTAGCATTCGTTCAGCATGGTCAGTTCCCAGTCCCCGAACGTGGGCATTTCGGAACTGGAAGATCCGCAGGCCACGACCTCGATGGAGGGATCCACCCATTTCATCATCTTGGCGGACTCATTGGCGATTCTGCCGTATTCATAGGCGGTCTTCTGTCCCATCTGCCAGGGACCGTCCATTTCATTTCCCAGGCACCACAGCCGGATGCCAAAGGGATCTTTCCGGCCGTTCGCGATGCGCATATCAGAGAAGCGGCTGTTCCCCGGATGATTGGCGTATTCAACGATATCCCGGGCCTCCTGGGGGCCGCGGGTGCCGAGGTTTACGGCATACATGATCTCACTGTTCACTTTTTCCGCCCACTGCGCGAATTCGTGAAGGCCCACTTCATTGGTTTCGGTCGTGAACCATGCCAAATCCAGTCTTTTCGGACGGCTCTCCCTCGGACCTACGCTGTCTTCCCAGTTAAATCCGGATACAAAGTTTCCGCCGGGATAGCGTACCAGCGGAACGCACAGATCCCGGACTGCCTTAATTACGTCCGTGCGGAACCCGAGTTCGTCCGCAAGGGGATGGTCCGGTTCATAGATTCCGCCATAGACAGCGCGCCCCAGATGCTCAATGAAGGAGCCGAACAGACGCTTGTCGATCCGTCCGATCTGATAATCCCGGTCCAGAATGATATTCGCTTTTTTCATATGGTCTTATCCTTTCACGCTGCCGGAGGTAAGGCCGGCAATAAATGTTTTCTGGGCAAAGAGGTAGACGATAATGATCGGTACGACCGCCATCACGGCGCCGGGCATCAGCACGTCAAACGCATTTCCGTAGGGAGTGATCGTAGTGCCCATGCCGATGGGGATCGTAAATTTCTCGTTTGTATTGAGCACGATCAAAGGCCACAGCAGATTGTTCCAGCTGTTCATACAGGAAAGTATGGTCATGGCACCGAATGCGGGAATCATGTTCGGGACCATGATTCTGAAGAATACTCCATAATCACTGCATCCGTCAATACGGGCTGCTTCCAGAAGTTCTTTTGGCAGGCCCAGCACATACTGCCGGAAGAAAAAGATCATGAAGGGAGGGACCAGGTATGGAAGGACGACACCGAAATAGGTGTCCGTAAGATGTACCTTGATCAGCATCTGATAAAGAGGCAGAAGCAGAATCTCAAAGGGAACCATCATCAGAATCAGCACCAGTGTGAATACGGCATTGCGTCCTTTGAACCGGTACATCGCCAGGCCATATCCCACCATGGAGGAAAATGCCAGCCCTATGACGGTCTGCAGCACCATGATGATAAGGCTGGATTTATACCAGTGCCAGTAAATGCCGTCCCGGTAGGTGTTGAGAGCAGCATAGTTCCGGAAGGAAGAGATGCCGGGATCATATGTAAGGCTCAGACCATTGCGCAGCATCTCGGTGCCCGGTTTCAGGGAGCTGAGGAACATGAAATAGAACGGGATCATCAGGAGCACGGCCGTGATGAACATCAGGATCGTGGCCAGTGCCGATCTGGTGCGGCGGCGTCTTCCGCCGATACGGTTTGAAGTTTTCATCTCAGTCCTCCTTCCTGAAAAAGCCCATGGCAAGCAGCTGGAGCATGTTGACTGCCAGGACAAGACCCAGCAGGACCAGGCCGACAGCGGAAGCCATGCCCATGTTGCTCTTGTAGAAGCCCATCAAATACATATATCCTACGATCGTCCGGCCCACGCCGCCCGGATTGTTCTGTGCCCACAGGGCTACGGATTCGGTGAACATGGAGAAGCCTCCCAGGACCGTGATGGTGATCACATAGATCAGCACAGGCCGTATGCCGGGAAGTGAGATATGGAAAAATTCCTGTACGGGGCTGGCACCGTCGATCCGGGCTGCTTCATACAGATCGACCGGGATGGCCTGCAGACCGGAGATATAGTAGATGATATTGACGCCCATCCAGCGCCACAGGGTCAGCAGGATCAGAACGAAATTGCCGGTATCGGCGAACATGAGCCAGTCCTTCGGCTGCCGGCCGAAGAGGGCAAGCACCCGGTTGGCGGGTGCGGTAGGCAGAGATCCGAATGCCAGCCGGAAAACGATACCCACGACGATCGTCGAAGTCAGCGCGGGTATGAAATAGAGGGACTTGAAAAAGGCAGGAAACTTTACGCTGCCGGAGTTCAGGATCACCGCGAAGATCAGAGGAATGATCGTCAGGACGACAACATCCCAGAAAGCGTAGCGGAATGTAGTCGCCAGCGCCTGTGTGAAATTCCGGTTGAACAGCTTCCTGTAGTTATCTGTCCCGATGAACTGGGCATTCCCCGGCCCGTCGATCCGCTGAAAGCTCATGAGGATCGTGCTGATAAAGGGATACAGATAGATGATCAGGAAAAAGATGATGAAGGGTGCAACGAATACATAAGGGACTACTTTGGGGTTTGTAAGGAAGCTTCGCTTTTTGGAAGAGCCTCCTGTTTTCAGAGAATCATTCATCTTGATACCTCGAATTCCAATATAAGCCGGGACGGACATAGCCGCCCCGGCTTATATTGTTGTGAAGAAAAACGTATGAGTTTTGAAGGAAAAGCTTATTGTATGGATCAGGGGATCACATCATACTGCGAAGCTCCTCCGCACAGTTTTTGGCGATCTCATCCGGAGCAACGCCGCCGATCACCAGATCGTAAGCCATCATGTTGCGGACGATGTCGGCT
>CACZZH010000174.1:6222-8912 GCA_902785635.1 uncultured Lachnospiraceae bacterium | reverse complement strand
TTGTTCGGAGCTTTCATTTCTTCTGAGCCGTATACGTCGG
Source organism: uncultured Lachnospiraceae bacterium (assembly GCA_902785635.1). GTDB lineage: Bacteria > Bacillota > Clostridia > Lachnospirales > Lachnospiraceae > Merdiplasma. The sequence goes on along the minus strand of CACZZH010000174.1, from coordinate 8,872 downwards.
TCATGATCGGGTCAAAACCGAGGATCAGCCAGGTATTTACGCAGCCTTCGAAGCTGAGCGTTGCGTAAGCAAGCCATTCTTTGGCGATGTCCACGTTCGGGCTGGTCTTTACGACTGCAGTGCCGGTGCCGCCCATCTGTGCGGATTTGTGTCCTCCGTCAGCCCACAGCGGCATGGGAGCGACCTTCATCTTGCCGGACAGGTCAGGCATATAGTCGGTGAAGCGGTTGAGATACCAGAAGGGCATGCTCACGGAAGCAGCTCCGCCGCCGTTCATCCAGCCGTAGTATTCCTCTGCATGATGATTGCCGCCCGGGCATGCAACAGCAGTTCCGTCATCAAGCATGTCTTTCATGAAGGCAAGGGTATCGATCACGACCTGCTCATCCATGCGTACTTCATTGTCGGGAGTGAGCCAGTCGCCGCCATGCTGGTTGACCAGCGGATAGATGCTCCAGCAGTCCTTGGACTCCCAGGTGGTCATGGGCTTGCCGGTCTTCTCAAGCACGGTCTTGCCTGCTTCATGATAATCATCCCAGGTTTTGATATCCTTGTAGTCGATGCCGGCTTCTTCAAGGATCTCGGTGTTGTAGAACATTACGCATGCGCCGATGTGATGGTCGATGCCGTAGAACTTGCCGTCCTTGGCATAGTTATTGAAACGGCTCATTACGAGATGGTCTTCCATCGGTTCCACAATGTCGTTGAGTTCGGCAAGCTGGATATCTCCTTTGAGATAGTTTGCGAACATGTTGATCTCAATATCTACGATATCAGGTGCGCCTTCGCCGGTCTGAAGGGCGATGGTCAGTTTGTTGTGCATATCCTCATAGGGATATACCTGCATATCAATGTCAAGCTTGGGGTTGTCAGGATTTGCATTCCATTTATCCAGCATCTCATTATAAAGCTGAGTGTGGAGTTCCTGGAAGGTCCACAGTGTCAGATGGATCGGTTCCTCGTCACCTGCGAAGGCAGGGACACAGCATGCTGCAAGCATGGTGATCGCCAACACGACTGCGAGCAATTTTTTCATAAACTTTCTCCTCCTTTACTTGATAGTGAGCAGTTCTGGATTAACGATAATCCTATGGCTGCTTATATGTTATCGATAATCTATGCAAAAGTCAAGAGAAAAAAGTGTATTATCGGAAATATTTGTGCAATATAAACAAAAATCGGCACGCAATTTGCCTAAAGCGCCGAATGAAAAGGAAATATAAAGACAGGAAAAAGGGAGAAGAAAAAGAGAAAGGCAGGCAGTGTACAAAAAACCATAATTCAGGTAAAATATATTTTATCGGAAGCAGCGAAGCTGCTGGTTCCCGAAGGGAACCGATAAAATAACGAGCAAAAATGCGGAGCATTTTCGCGAGTCTGTCTCCAGGAAGCGGCAGCTTCGCAAAAACTGCTTCGGAAGCAGCGAAGCTGCTGGTTCCCGAAGGGAACCGATATTATAACGAGCAACAATGCGGAGCATTTTGCAGATGTGGTTCTTTGAGGAAGAGAGAAATGAGATCAAACCGTATTACACTGAAAGATATAGCTAAAGAGTGCGGATGTTCGGCGAATACTGTCTCCCGGGCTCTGCGCGGTGACCGGAGGATCTCAGAGGCAGTCCGCGCGCTTGTAAAGGAAACCGCGGACCGCATGGGATATATCCCGAATACAATGGCTTCCTCGCTGCGCTCCGGGCGCAGCCGTATGATCGCAGTCATCGTGAACGATCTGCACAACCAGCACTACTGCGACCTGATCAACCGCATGGACCGGGAGCTGCGGAAGGATAATTACACACTGATGATCCTGTGCATGCAGCTGGAGGATGATCTGGCAGAGAAGCTGATCCACACGGCGGTCTCCCTGGCGGTGGACGGGATTCTGTATTTCCCCAGCGTCGGGCAGAGACACTATGTTGAGTATATGGCTGCAAGCCGGATGCCGTTTGTCCTGCTGGACAGACGTGTCAGTGACCTGGAAGCGGACACCGTCCGGTGCGATGATGAGCAGGGAGGTTATCTTGCAGGGCAGCATCTGGCACAGCTTGGGCATCGGAAGATCCTTTTCCTGTCCGGCGTGGATCTGAGCAGTTCCCAGATCGACCGCCTGAATGGCTTTATGAGGGCTGTCCGGGAGTACCGGATCCCTGAAGAAAATGTGGAGGTGATCCCCGGCGCGAAGGTAGAGGAAGCGCTGCTTCAAAACAGTCTTTCCGAGCTGATCTTCCCGGGGGAGTATACAGCGATCGTATGCTTCCGCGATGAAGTGGCCTATCCGGTGATGAATGCCCTGCGGGGCAAGAACGTCTCCATTCCGGAGGATGTGTCTGTGATCAGCTTCGACGATCTGTACGCAGAGAATCCGTCCCGCCCCCCGGTTACAAGTATCTACAGCGCGGACCAGAACATTGCTGCTCTGGGGGTGAAGATGCTGCTTGAACGGATCGAAGATCCCACGATCGCCCCGCGCAATACGATTCTGCCGGTGAAGATCTTTGATCATGGAACGACCGGACCGGCCAGGGAATCAGGATCCTCTTAATGAGGAGAGAATATTAGGGAAACACTGATTAATTCTATTTTCCACCATTTAGAACCTCTGGCTCAGTGTTTCCCGGTAAGATCTTCGAGCGCCTTGTGCGCTCGAAGCC
>CACZZH010000174.1:0-6201 GCA_902785635.1 uncultured Lachnospiraceae bacterium | reverse complement strand
CTTCGAGCGCCTTGTGCGCTCGAAGCCGCGTGCTGCGCGGCTTCCGAAGGAAGCCTTCATCTGCGCAGCACTGCGATCCGCCGGAGGCTCTAAGGAAACAGGACAGGATAATAAGAGGATTGACAGGAGGACATTAATTATGGCACAGATCACAAAAAAGGAAAAGAATTCAGAACAGGATATGAGCTCAAAGCAGAACAGAAAAAAGAATGATAAAAACCAGGCCGGGACAGCTGTTTCCACGAATGTGGAGCCGGATATCGCCACGGAAGCTGTTCCTGCGGAGCCTTCTGAGGTGACCGTTTCTATCCAGTCTGTGATGGGAGGAAGCATTACGACCGATGAGATCATAGCGCGTGTTCATGCAGCTGCGCCGGATGCGGTGGAGATCTATGTGAAGACGGAGGAGAACAAAGCCTACTATGTGGGAAAACAGAGCAGGGGCTTCGTGGTGCTTTGGGAGTGACAAGTGAAGAAGCAGGGCCTGTGCTGTCGATTCTGTATGGCAAAGAAAATGTATGGCAAAGAAAAAAGAGATCGGAACGGGAGATCGATATGATCCATCCGGGTTCCGGTCTCTTTTTGTTTTCTCATAGGATATTCCGTCGAATTTCCTATAAGAAAAAAGCCTTCGGCAGGATGCGCAGCTCGCGGAAAGGAAGATCACTTCGTGATCCCGCTCGCGCGCGAAGAGTGCGCAAGCGCACTCTTTGTTCAGCTTCGTTTTGCGGGATCTCCTGAAGGACCTGTATGCCCGGCCTGACAGCAGGCAGCGCAGCTTCCCTCACCTGAGCAGCCGCAGCAGCAGCCTTTTTTGCGGCGGCGTATGGTAAAGAACACAGCCAGTATAAAGATCAGTGCGATCACAATGATCAGAATGATATCCAAAGTTCCCATGATGATCCTCCTCAGATAAATATCAGCCCGATCAGCCGTACGATCAGGGCCATGATCCAGGCGATGACACATTGCCACACGACGACTCCCACTGCCCATTTCATGCCGAGCTCTCTGCGGATAGAGGCAATGGCTGCAACGCAGGGTGTATAGAGCAGCGAGAATACGAGCAGCGATGCTGCTTCCAGCGAGGAAAGCGCCGCGGAAAGGTTGGCGGGGAAGAGCACCTGCATCACGGATACCACGCTTTCCTTTGCCATGAATCCGGAGATGAGGGAGGTGCAGATCCGCCAGTCGTCAAGGCCCAGAGGCCGCATAATGGGAGCGATCACTCCGGAGATCATGGCAAGGATGCTGTCCTGTTCGTGCACCAGATTGAAATGCAGGTCCAGGCTCTTGAGAAACCATACAACAATGGTGGCTGCAAGGATCACGGAGAAGGCTCTCTGCAGGAAGTCCTTGGCTTTCTCCCACAAAAGCTGCGCCACGTTCTTCGCGCCGGGCAGCCGGTAATTCGGCAGCTCCATCACGAAGGGAATCGCGTCTCCTTTGAACATGGTGCCCCGGTACAGGCAGGCGACCAGGATACCGGTGAGGATTCCGAGCACGTAGATGCCGATCATGATCACTGCGCCTCTCTTCGGGAAGAAGGCGTTGACGAAGAAAGCATAGATCGGCAGTTTTGCAGTACAGCTCATGAAGGGTGTGAGCAGAATCGTCATTTTCCGGTCACGTTCGCTGGGAAGGGTCCTTGTGGCCATTACAGCCGGAACCGTACAGCCGAAGCCGATCAGCAGAGGCACGATGCTTCTGCCGGACAGGCCGATCTTGCGCAGCAGCTTGTCCATGAAGAATGCGACTCTGGCGATGTAGCCGCTGTCCTCCAGCAGGGACAGGAAGAAGAACAGGGTGACAATAATGGGCAGAAAACTCAATACGCTTCCCACGCCACCGAAGATCCCTTTGATAATAAGGCCCTGAATCACTTCGTTGACGCCGCCTGCGACCAGTGCGGATTCCACTGCACGTGTAAGAGCATTGACTCCTGTTTCCAGAAGGCCCTGCAGCCAGGCGCCGATCACATTAAAGGTAAGCCAGAACACCAGCCCCATGATACCGATAAAAATGGGAAGAGCCGTATATTTTCCGGTGAGGATGCGGTCGATCTTCTCGCTCCGGTCGCGCTCCTTTGTGTGGACCGGGGTGGAGACGGTCTGGCTGCATACTTTATGGATAAAGGCGTAGCGCATGTCCGCGATGGCAGCGCTGCGGTCGAGACCCCGCTCATTTTCCATCTGTACTACGATGTGCTCGATCATCTCCATTTCATTCGCATCCAGATTCAGACTGGAGATCACCAGCTCATCTCCTTCGATCACCTTGCTTACGGCAAAACGCCTGGGCAGGCCTGCTGCCATTGCATGATCTTCAATGAGATGGGAGATGCCGTGAAGGCAGCGGTGGACCGCACCGCCGTGATCGTCATCGCTGCAGAAATCCTGGCGCATCGGTTTTTCCTGATAGTACGCCACATGGACTGCATGATCGATCAGCTCGTGCACGCCTTCATTTTTGGCGGCTGAGATCGGGATGACGGGCACGCCCAGCAGGGCTTCCATCTGGTTGACATCAATGGCTCCGCCGTTGGCAGACACTTCGTCCATCATGTTCAGGGCAACGACCATGGGGACGTCCATCTCCAGTAGCTGCATGGTCAGATAAAGATTGCGCTGGATGTTCGTGGCGTCCACGATGTTAATGATGGCGCGGGGCTTGTCTTGCACGACGAAATTGCGGGAGACGATCTCCTCGCTGCTGTAGGGGGACATGGAATAGATGCCCGGCAGATCCGTGATCAGCGTCTCCGGATAGCCCTTGATCACGCCGTCTTTCCGGTCCACGGTCACACCCGGGAAATTGCCCACATGCTGGTTGGCGCCGGTCAGACGGTTGAAGAGCGTCGTCTTGCCGCTGTTCTGGTTGCCCACCAGAGCAAAGGTGAGGCGGGTCCCTTTAGGGAGAGGATCGCCGCTTCCCTTCGGATGGAATTTTCCGGCTTCACCAAGGCCGGGATGATGGGAACGTACGCGTGTATCGCGCTGACCGGTGCCGCCGACGGGCTGCACCGGAGCGGCTGTGCTTCCCGTTTCCGGAGCAGGAGCGGCTGTACTCTCCACCATGATCTTTTCCGCGTCCGCAAGACGCAGGCTCAGTGAATATCCGTGCAGAAGAATCTCCATGGGATCTCCCAGGGGGGCGAATTTGATAAGAGTCACTTCCGTTCCGGGGATCACGCCCATATCCAGGAAGTGCTGGCGAAGTGCGCCGTCTCCTCCGACGGAAGAGATGACCGCGCTCTGACCAATGGAAAGATCATTCAGTGTCATAAGATTTATCTCTCTTTCTGCGACAGCTTCTTTTGACGAAAAAAACTTTTATCGAAAGGTTTACAGGTTTAAAAACAGGCTGCCGTAAGCAGCCGTTGTTTCAGGCGACCGTTTCTTCATCGACGTTCTGCAGGATACGGCGGAATGTCTCAGCCAGGTTCCCCGCTTCCTTTTCGGAAAGTCCTTCCAGAACTGCTGTCTGCGACTCCAGAATCTTTTCACGGCAGGCAGAAGCGTATGCCCTGCCTGCATCTGTGATCCGGATGCAGTTCCTGCGAAGATCATCGCCGTACTGGCAGCGGGTGATCAGGCCCTTTTTCTGAGTGGACCTCAGAATATTGGCGACACGGCCGGAACTCAGACGGAAATGGTGCATGATGTCCGTCGGAAAGACGGCGGCATCCTGCCGGCAAAGCCACAGCAGAAGGCTGTCTTCACCCCGGATGAGCGTATTGGCGGTAATCTGATTCAGCGCACCTGAGCAGTCGATCTGCAGATCCAGCAATTCTTCAGAATATTTACGGTAGTCCATCCTGTTCTCCTCACTTATTCCTGTGGTAGTTAGTGTACTCTTACTATGGTTAAATGTCAAGGACCGAATGGTGATCCATGGGACCTGTCCGCGTGGCTCACCCCATGAGCCCGTGGCTCGGCTGCAGCCAATGTCCTGCTGTCCACCTTGTCTGCTTTGTGGTATACTATCGGGTAGAAATATAGTGGAGAGGATGGTTTCCGATGAAAGTCTGCCTGCTGAATGATGAATTCCCGCCGGTGATCGACGGTGTAGTGAATGTGGTGATGAATTATGCGGAGTATCTGAAGAAGGATCATGGTACGGATGTGCTGGTGGGGACACCTGCCTATCCGGGCGGGGACTACGGAAGATATCCGTATTCGGTCATTCCTTATCAGAGCTTCGATACCACGTCCATTATGAGCGGAATTCGTACAGGGAATCCTTTTTCCGGGAAGGCGGTGTCCGCGATGGCGGGTTTTGCTCCGGATCTGATCCATACACACTGTCCGGCTTCGGCGACGGTGATCGCGCGGATCCTGAGGGAAGAGACGAATGCTCCGGTGGTGCTCACCTATCACACGAAATACGATATCGATATTCGTCGAAACGTGAAGATCGGCCCGGTAGCGCAGGAAGGGATCCGGATCATGGTGAAGAACATCGAAGCCTGCGATGAGATCTGGACGGTGAGCCGCGGAGCCGGTGAGAGTCTGAAGGCTCTGGGTTTTGAAGGCGATTACCGGGTGATGAATAATGGTGTGGATTTTGCAAAAGGCAGAGTGAGCGATACGGAAGTTGCACGGGTGACGGCAGGGTATGATCTTCCGGAAGGGGTGCCGGTATTTCTCTACGTTGGCCGGCTGATGACCTATAAGGGACTGCCGCTGATCCTGGATGCGCTGAAGATCCTGGCGGACGAAGGGCAGGATTTCCGCATGGTGTTTGTGGGGAAGGGACCGGACAGAGCATTGCTGGAAAAGAAAGCCCGCCTGTATGGACTGATGGGCAGAGGACCCGAAACAGCATCGGGAAAGGGAACGGAAACCGGAACGGGGACGGGATCGGCATCCGGATCGGGATCTGACAAGTGCATCTTTGTCGGTCCGGTCTACGACAGGGAGGTGCTTCGCGCCTGGAATACCAGAGCGAATCTGTTTCTGTTTCCTTCCACATTTGATACGAACGGACTTGTGGTCCGGGAAGCGGCGGCATGCGGACTTGCAAGCGTGCTGATCCGGGATTCGTGCGCCGCGGAGGGAATCACGGACGGACACAACGGTTTTGTGATCGATGAGACGCCTGAGGCGATGGCCTCGCTGCTGAAACGGCTGTGTACGGATCTTCCGTATATGGCGCAGGTTGGAGATCACGCAATGGAGGAGATCTACATGTCCTGGGAGACCTGCGTCGGACAGGCATACGAACGATATCAGGAGATTCTGGAGGAGAAGGCACGGGGCCTCTTTCCGGCAAAGAAGAAAGTCCTCGGCGGGCGCCTGATCTCCGCCACGGCCTGGAGCATGGAGGAGCAGGATAAGCTGCGCAGGGTGGGAAGAGAACTGTTCCATGACTTTCGGGAGACAGCCGTGGGCATGATGGAGAATTTCCAGGAGACCGCGTCTGAGATGAAGGAGAACCTCCGGGAAAACGCTGCGGAGATGAAAGGCAGTATCCGGGAAAGCGCTGCGGAGATGAAAGAGAGCATCCGTGAAACTGCGTCGGGGATGAAAGAAAGCATCCGGGAGGACCGGGATGAGGTCGCAGGTTCATTTCGGGAAGCAGGGGAAAAGGCAGCGCAGGTGCGTGAAAAAGTTCGCAGCAGTGTGCATAAATTCATGGAATGACGGCAATGAAAAGACAATTTGATTTCCGTAAAATGTCATTTTACCAGATCTGGATCCGCAGCTTCTGTGATGGAAACGGCGACGGAATCGGGGATCTGTACGGTGTGTATGACAAGCTGGAGTATATCCGGTCGCTTGGTGTTGACGGGATCTGGTTCAGTCCGATCTATCCTTCACCGAATGCAGATTTCGGATATGATATCTCCGATTACAAGTCGATCCATCCGGATTACGGGACCCTGGAGCAGTTCCGGAAGGTGCTGGACAAGGCACATGGCCTCGGATTGAAGGTACTCATGGATCTGGTGATCAATCATACTTCGGATGAACATCCGTGGTTTCTTGAGAGCTGCAAGGGAAAGGACAATCCGTACAGCGATTACTATATCTGGCGGGATCCTGTCTGGAAGGGTGAGACACGTCTGCCTCCGAACAACTGGTTCAGCCAGTTCGAAGGGCTGGCCTGGGAGTACTGCGACACCAGAAAGCAGTATTATCTGCATGTATTTGCCCGCAAGCAGCCGGATCTGAACATGGACAATCCAAGGGTGCGCGC
>CACZZH010000173.1 GCA_902785635.1 uncultured Lachnospiraceae bacterium | reverse complement strand
GATGATATCATCGATATGCTCGGTACCGATGGACAGCCGGATCGTACTTTGATGGATTCCCTGATCCTCCAGCTCGGCATCCGTAAGCTGAGAATGAGTGGTGGTCGCGGGATGGATCACAAGGGATTTCACATCCGCGACGTTTGCCAGAAGTGAAAAGATCTCCAGGGCGTCAATAAAAGCATGCGCTTCTTTCTGTCCTGCCCTGATATCAAAGGTAAAAATGCTCGCCCCTCCGTTCGGGAAATACTTTTTATAGAGATCATGCTGCGGATGATCCGGCAGAGACGGATGATTGACCTTTGCCACCTTCGGATGGGCGCTCAGATACTCGATCACCTTTTTCGTATTCTCGGCATGGCGTTCCAGCCGCAGGGAAAGGGTCTCTACACCCTGGAGCAGCAGAAATGCATTGAACGGCGAGATCGCTGCGCCGGTATCCCGCAGAAGGATCGCCCGGATGTAGGTCACAAAAGCCGCAGGCCCGGCTGCATCTACGAAAGAGACTCCATGATAGCTGGGATTTGGTTCGGCGATCGGTGCATATTTTCCGCTCTTCTTCCAGTCGAACTTTCCTGAGTCTACGATAACGCCGCCCAGCGTCGTTCCGTGTCCGCCGAGGAACTTCGTCGCGGAATGCACCACAATGTCCGCGCCATGCTCGATCGGCCGGATCAGATACGGCGTACCGAAGGTATTGTCGATCGCCAGCGGAATATCATGCTCATGAGCGATCGCTGCAAGCGCATCAATATCCGGGATGTCACTGTTCGGATTTCCCAGCGTTTCCACATAAATTGCCTTTGTGTTCGGGCGGATCGACGCCCTGACCTCGTCAAGATCATGGATATCCACAAATGTCGTCTCGATCCCGTACAGCTTCAGGGTATGGGCAAGAAGATTATAGCTTCCGCCGTAGATCGTCTTCTGTGCAACGATATGCTCTCCTGCCTGTGCCAGCGCCTGGATCGTATACGTGACGGCAGCCGCACCGGAAGAGAGTGCAAGGGCTGCGGTCCCTCCCTCCAGAGCTGCCACTCTTTTCTCAAGCACATCCTGGGTGGAGTTGGTAAGCCTGCCGTAAATATTGCCCGGATCCGTCAGTCCGAAACGTGCAGCCGCGTGGGCTGAATTGTGAAACACGTAAGACGTTGTCTGATAGATGGGTACTGCTCTGGAATCCGTTGCGGGATCCGCCTGTTCCTGTCCGACATGCAGCTGAAGGGTCTCAAATTTATAATTACTCATGATCCTGTTCTCCTCTTCTTAAACTTCTGTTCTTTTCTTATTCAACCACACCGCCTTCGACGACCAGCGATTCGGGATCTGCTGCATCACCGTAGACCGGTGCAAGTGTTTCTTCATAGTCCGCATGAAAGAAATTCTCTTCTCCCAGTACAGTGATCTCCTCATTGATCCAGGAAAGCAGAGTCTCATTTCCGAGAGCAACCGCCGGAGCGATCGTATCCAGATCTCCCAGGGAGTCAATTCCTACCGTGAAACCCGGATTGACCTGCGCCCATGCCAGCACTTCCGTGTTGTCTGTTGAGAAGGCGTCGCCGCGTCCGTCAAGCAGCGCATTGTAAGCCTCCGCATATGCGTCGTATTTCTGAAGCTTGACGTCGGGATACTGCTGTGTGAAGTAGGTTTCCGCGGTAGTCCCCTTAACAATGATCAGGGTCTTTCCTTCCAGGTCCTCCACACTGCTGATCACTGCACTGTCCGGTGAAACGACTCCCAGTGCTACCTTCATATACGGAAGCGCGAAATCGACCTGCTCTGCCCTTTCCGGGGTGACCGTGAAGTTGGCAAGTACGATATCGACCTTTCCGGTTGCGGCATACTCCACACGGCTGGCCGGATCGAGCGATGTGTATTCCACTTCCGTACCGAGATCTTTTGCAAGACGGTCTGCAAAATAAACGTCGTATCCCTTATACTCTCCGTTTTCATCCACATATCCGAAAGGTGCCTTGTCACTGAATACACCGATCCGTACCACACCGCTCTCCACGATCTCATCCAGTGTACGGTAAGGAACGTCCTCCGCCATCACGGAAAAAGATGCAATAATTGCCATTGCTGCAGCCATGATCATTGTTCTTTTCATAATAGTACCTCCTGATAATCTGAGCGGAAGTATGGATCTTGTGCTATTCATACTTATTCGCTATGTTTTATATGCTGCAGTATACCATCATGAGCCTTGGTTGTCAACAACTTTTTTCATATATTTCATACTTGATTAGTATGTTTTTGTTTTAACTGTCTTTTTTCTGCTCTTTGTGAAATTCGAATGTCTGCAGAAATGCCTTTGCTCTCTGCGTGGAGGGATTTGTGAAGAAGGACTCCGGATCAGACTCCTCCACGATCTGCCCGCCTTCGATGAAAAGGACCCTGTCCGCCACGGCCCGCGCAAACTGCATCTCATGGGTCACGATCACCATGGTCATTCCTTCATTTGCCAGTTCCAGGATCACATCCAGCACTTCCCGGACCATCTCCGGATCCAGTGCCGCCGTCACCTCATCAAACAGCATGATCTCAGGATGCATGCACAAAGCCCGTACGATCGCAGCACGCTGTTTCTGTCCGCCGGACAGCTGCCTCGGGTATGCGTTTTCTTTTCCGGACAGTCCGACCCTTTTCAGAAGGGCAAGGGCTTCTTCTTCCACATCTGACAGGCTGCGTTTCTGTACATGTACCGGTGCCAGAGTGATATTCTCCAGAATCGTTTTGTGCGGAAACAATTCATAACTCTGGAACACCATTCCGATCTTCTGCCGGATCATCGTAATATTCTTTGAACTTTTCTCTACCGTCTCACCTTCCAGGCTGATCTGTCCCCCCTGAATACTCTCCAGAGCATTCATACAGCGCAGCAATGTGCTTTTTCCGCATCCGGACGGCCCCAGAACGACCACGACTTCACCTCTGCGGATCTGCAGATTCAGTCCGTTCAGGATCGTCTCATCTTCATATTTCTTGACCAGGTCCCGAATCTCAAGAATCGTCTGCTCCATAGATCAGTTCCACTTCCTTTCCAGCCACTTGGCAAACCTGGATATCGGCCAGCAAGTGAAAAAATACAACAGAAAGATCACCCCGTAGATCCACAGCGCCGCGGTCGGATATTCAAAGCGGTTGGCGTCAATGATCTGCTGTCCCACCTTCATCATCTCCACGATGCCGATCAGCACGACAAGGGACGTCGTTTTGATCATTCTTGTCACGAGATTGATCGTAAGCGGAATCAGGCGCCGAAGCGTCTGGGGGATAATAATGTAGCGGTACGTCTGGAGTGTATCCAGGCCCAGAGCCTGTGCGCTTTCATACTGGTGCTTCGGGATGCTGATCAGCGCTCCGCGCACCAGATCTCCCATTTCCGCCGTTCCCCAGAGCGTAAATACCAGGACCGCCGAAAACTCATTGGAAAGATTCCATCCAAATGCCCTTGTGGCTCCGAAAAAGACGATGAAGAGCAGTACCAGCTGCGGCATGATCCGGATAAAATCGAGATAAATACGCCCGATGACTTTGGCTGCAGGATTTCGGATATTCAGAAACAATCCGAACAGGATCCCCAGTGGAACGGATAGCCCGGCTGCCAGAAGACTGATGCGAATCGTCACCCACAGACCGCCCAGCAGGCGCACGAAATTGCTTCCCCGAAACAGTATACTAATTCCCAAATCCTGCATAACGGAGCCTCCTTTCCAGGACCGATCCCAGCAGCGACACCGGCAGCAGCATCACAAGATAGGCAATGACAAGCATGAGAAGCGCTTCGCCGGTCTGGTAATACAGTCCGATCAGGTCCTTTGCAACATACATCAGGTCCGCGAGAGCTATGCCGGAAAAAACAGAAGTCTCTTTCAGCAGGAACACAATATTCGCCACAACAGAGGGAACGGCGGTGGCCAGTGCCTGCGGAAAGATCACATACCGGAAGACCTGTACATTGTTCATTCCAAGGCTCATGGCAGATTCATACTGAATCTTCTCCACTGCCTCAAGGCTGCTCCGGAATGCCTCGGTCATATAGCTGCCTCCCAGAAAGGTAAGGCCGATCACCCCGCACATTTCTGCGGAAAGGCGGATCCCGATCTTGGGAAGACCAAAATATAAAAAGAACAGCTGCACCAGCAAAGGCGTATTGCGGCTCAGTTCCACATATGCCGAAACGATTCCCTTCAGTACCGGCACCCGGTAATACAGCACCCCGCTGCAGAAGATTCCCACCGCAGCAGAAAGCAGGATACCGCAGGATCCGATCCGCAGGGTAAGGAGCGCGGCTTCCGCGTACAATGGTGCATATGTTTGCATAAAATTCCAGTCCAACGTTTCACCTTCTTCTCTTATATGTTTAATATGCAAAGGAGTATAGCATGGTTATCCGGGATTGTCAATCCGATAATAAAACCATATCGCAGCAGTTTTTACAGAACAAAGAAACAAAAAAGCCACGGGAATCGAATCCCATGGCATTCATCAAACAGGCTTTGTCTTTTTTTATTCATTTAAATAGTATATAGAACGTGATCATGCCCTTGAGGCAAAGCGGATGAAGCTCACCACACCAATCAGAAGAAACAGGATCCCTCCTGCCTGCAGGATCTGCGGCAGCCAGTAGCGAAACGTTGCTTCTACGATACAGTACTCCTCCGGATCAGTCGGCTCATAGAGAATATTCAGCTCCTTGCCGATATTCCACCTGGCCGGATAACTGCCGTGCGGATACACGACCTTAAACAGCATCCCTTCCGCGTAATACTCCAGTACCGGATATAACCGGCTGCGGTATCTTCCATCTTCATCACGGCGCCTGTGCTCTACCACTTTCGCTCTCGCATGGCCCTTATAGATCTCTTTCTCACGATCAACAGCCTTCAGTATCACTCCCGCTGCCAGCATCGCCAGTCGGAGCATGATCATCAGCAAGCTGGCCGTCCACAATCCCCTGTCCACTAAAATAGTTCCTTCCTGCTTCAATATCTTTTTGGATTTGATGCTGCAGATTCTGCAGACCGGAATACTTTTCCTCCGGGCGCACCCATTCAAGCAGATGTGTGCACACTTCCCTTCCGTAAAGATCTCCCTCAAAGTCGAAAAGATACGTTTCTACACTTACATAAGTCCCGTCTACAGTGGGCTTTCGCCCTACATTTGTAACTCCGGGAATACGTCGGTCTTCCAGTTCTGTCACCGAGTAATAAACGCCGAAAGGCGGAAGAAGCTTTCCTCCCTCCGGAACCAGATTGATGGTCGGTATACCAAGTCTGCTTCCGAGATGGGCCCCGTGCTGTACGATTCCACACACAGGGTACGGATCGCCCAGCATGGTATTTACAGCCTGCATATTTCCCTTTTCAAGTTCTTCCCGGATATAGGAACTGCTGATCTCTCTCCCGCAGTAGGATGCTTTTTCGATCACATAGGTCTCAAAACCATGGCTTTTTCCGTATTCCTTCAGAAAAGAGGCATCCCCTTTCCTCTGATAGCCAAAACGATAGTCCGTACCCACAGCAACATACTTTGCATGGAGACGTTCCAGAAGAATCTTTTCAATAAATTCCTCCGGACTCATTTTTGCAAATTCCGGGAGAAACGGACAACGGATCAGTACCTGGATCCCCAGCTCCCGGATCGTTTTTTTCTGTTCGGCAGGTGTCATCAGCAATGGCCCTCTTCCCGCCGCAATTGCAAAGGCAGTGCTTATACAGCCTTCCTTTTCCTTTCGGTGGATGCAGTCCATCAACAGACGATGGCCTTTATGCACTCCGTCAAATTTACCCAGCGTAACTGCAGACGGTCCTGCCAGAGCAAAATCATTTGTTGACTGAAAATAGATCATATAAACATTTTCTCCGGACGGTAAAGTCCTCTCTTGTCCCATTTATATAAACCGACAAACCCGCCGTTTTCATCGTAAAACCGCAGATATTCCGGCCAGCCCTGTCCTTTTTCCTGCAGGATGATCTGCCGCTTGCGGAACGGATTGCCGTTTGTCAGACGAATCTGGTCTTCCCTGTGCACACCGGCTTTCGGCGCATCCGGATAGAACGCATCCGGCGGTATGATATGCTCCTCCAGCTTTCCCTGTTCATGCAGAACAGCCGCTTCTTCCAGCGTAAGTGCGTCCTCCAGCGTAAATTCCTTTACTCTTGTACGTATCAGCTGTTTCATACAGCCTCACAGCGTACGGATATAGGTCCCCCTGGAACAGGTGACGGTCATGGTCAGCTCGGGGAGTTCCAGCTTATCCAGCCGGAGCTGTTCGATCGTCACTTCTCTCCCGGAGCGCTCCACCTCGATTCCTTTTCTCGCAAGCTGATACAGTTTTTTCCCCTGATACTTTACCGCGGAATACATCGGCGGAATCTGAACGATATTGCCCAGAAAATGAGAAAGCACTTCCGGGATCTGCTCTTCACTGCAGCAGACCTCCCGCTGTGAAAGAACGGTTCCGTAAACATCCTGCGTATCAGTCGTCAGGCCGAGCAGCATGACTGCGCGGTACTGCTTGGTTCCCTCTCCGAGAAGTTCGCACAGCCTTGTGGCACTCCCAAGACAGACCGGAAGGACGCCTTCCGCTTCCGGATCCAGCGTCCCCGTGTGTCCGATCTTCTTCTGCCCGGTGATCTTCCGCATCCGGTAGACCACATCGTGACTGGTCATGCCGCGCGGCTTATACATATTAATGATTCCTGTGTACATTCTACTCCATAATGATCGTTTAAAGCTGCATGGCGATCCGTTCCGTAAGATTATTGATCACATCATACATGCTTCCCTGCATTTCACAGCCGGACGCAAGAATATGTCCGCCGCCGCCGAAAAATGATGCCACCTGATTGACATTGACTTTTCCCGAGGATCTCAGGCTCACCTTATATACGGAAGGCAAAATTTCATAAAGGAAGATCGCCACCTCTACGCCTTTGATCGTCCTCAGTTCTGATACGATTCCGTCAAGATCCGCGCCGGTCACACGGAAAAAGTCCATTTCTTTTTTCCGTATCGCCGAAAAAACGACCTGACCGTCCAGCATCCGCACGCACTCAAGGAGAGCTCTTCCCATGATCTGTTTCTGGTAATAGGTCTTCTCGTAGTAAGTCTTTGTGATGATCCGCGGATAGTCAATTCCTTTATCCATCAGTTCACCGGCAATGCGCATTGTGCGGCTGGATGTGCAGCTGTACTGAAACACGCCGGTATCATGCGCGATTCCCATATACAGGGCTTCACACGCAGCTTTCGGCAGATCATCCGTTCCGATCAGCAGACACACCAGTTCACTGGCGGAACTGGCTGTGGATTCGATATAATCAATATCTGCAAACGGTTCGCCTGCAATATGGTGATCGATGCATACGGTCTTTCCGGCTTTTTCCAGAAGGACGGCATGCTTCCCGAGACGGGCAGGCGTATTACAGTCCAGACAGAACACTACATCATATGCTTTTTCTGACGGCTCTGTGAGGATCCGGTCCGCTCCTTCAAGAAAACCAAACGTATCCGGAATTGGTTCCAGAAAGACATCTGTCCTCAGATCCGGGAAAAGATGGTTCAATGCGCTCTGCAGCCCAAGGCAGGAACCCACACAGTCCCCGTCCGGATGAAGATGACCGGTGATCGCTGCGCACTGCGCTCCGGAAAGCAGTTCACTCAGACAGATCTTCTCCTGTATGTCCACTCTCATCCGCCTCCTTTACTTCATCGATTATCTTTGACATCCGGATTCCATATGCAATCGACTGATCCGGAATAAAACGTATCTGAGGCGTATTTCGCAGATTGACCGTCGATGCAAGCTCCCGCCGGATAAATCCTTCCGCGCTTTTGAGCCCTTCGATCGTACGTGCAAGAGCCTCATCATCTCCCAGGACACTTATATATGCTCTGCATGTCTTCAGATCCGGTGCAACTTCAACAGCTGTGACCGATGTCATGGGATGGATCCGGGGATCCTTGATCGATCCCCGGATGATCTCGGAAAGTTCCCTGCGGACCTCCCCGTTGATCCTTGTATTTTTAATACTGTTTTTTCTCATCTGTTTTTATCCTATCGCGGGACCTCTACCATAATATAGGCTTCTACCTGGTCTAACTCCGCAATATCATTGAATTTTTCAAATACCAGACCGCATTCGTATCCGGCACGTACTTCTTTCACATCGTCCTTGAAACGCTTGAGAGATGCCACCTGGCCTTCAAAGATCTGTTTGCCTTCGCGGGTGATTCGTGCATTGCAGCCTCTCTGGAACACACCGTCAAGCACATAGGAACCGGCGATATTGCCGACACCGGATGCCCTGAAGATCTGGCGGATCTCGGCGTGACCGATCACCTTTTCTTCGTAGATCGGATCCAGCATACCCTTCATTGCGTTCTCCACGTCAGCGATCGCATCATAGATCACACGGTACAGACGGATGTCCACGCCTTCCTGCTCAGCAGTGGACTTGGCAGTCGCATCCGGACGCACATTGAAGCCAATGATGATCGCATTTGAAGCAGATGCCAGAACCACATCGGATTCGTTAATGGCACCGGCGCCGCTGTGAATCACCTTCACCACGACTTCATCATTGGAGAGTTTGAGCAGGCTCTGCTTGACGGCTTCCACGCTGCCCTGTACATCCGCTTTCACGATCAGGTTCAGTTCTTTCAGATTGCCTGCCTGAATCTGTGAGAACAGATCATCCAGAGACATCCTCTGTTTGGTCTCCTCAAGAAGCTTTTCTCTTCCCTCGCTGATAAAGGTCTCCGCAAAGCTGCGTGCTTCCTTTTCCGTCTCCGGAGATACCATGATCTCGCCGGCTCCGGGTACATCTGAGAAGCCAAGGATCTCCACCGGCATGGAAGGACCGGCTTCCTTGACCTGGCGTCCTTTGTCATCGATCATTGCACGGACTTTGCCGTAACAGGATCCTGCGGCAATCGGATCGCCCACATGCAGTTTACCTTTCTGCACAAGGACGGTGGCAACCGGACCGCGTCCCTTATCCAGCTGTGCCTCGATCACAAGGCCGCGCGCACGGCGGTTCGGATTCGCTTTCAGTTCCAGCACCTCAGAGGTAAGCAGGATCATTTCAAGCAGAGTATCGATTCCCTCGTGGGTCTTGGCAGATACCGGCACAAATACAGTGCTTCCGCCCCAGTCCTCCGGAATCAGTTCATACTCCGTCAGCTCCTGTTTCACACGCTCGATGTTGGCACCTTCTTTATCGATCTTATTGATCGCTACAATGATCTCAATTCCTGCCGCCTTGGCATGATTGATGGCTTCCACGGTCTGCGGCATCACGCCGTCATCCGCTGCGACCACCAGAATCGCGATATCGGTGGAATTGGCGCCGCGCATACGCATTGCCGTAAATGCCTCGTGTCCCGGGGTGTCCAGGAACGTGATCTGCTGACCATTGCATGTCACAACAGAAGCACCGATATGCTGGGTGATACCGCCGGCCTCGCGGTCGATCACATGTGTGTTGCGGATCGCATCCAGCAGGGAGGTCTTACCATGGTCAACATGACCCATCACGCATACTACAGGCGGTCTGGGTACCTTTGACTCCTCAGGATCATCATCCTCCTTCAGAAGTTCTTCGAGCACATCAACTTTGACTTCCTTCTCGCAGATCACGTCATATTCGATGGCGATCTCTTCAGCTGTGTCGAAGTCGATCTCCTCGTTGACCGTGACCATCTTGCCCTGGAGGAACAGCTTCTTAACGATCGCAGCCGGAGCGATCTTCAAAAGATCTGCAAGCTCTTTGATCGTGAGCGTATCCGGAAGGGTAATGCTCTTGATCTTCTCTTCTTCCACCACAGGTTTGACCGGTTTGATGAATTTGCCGGCACTTCTGCCGCGTCCGGAATTCTTTCCGCCCTGGGTACGGCTCTGCTCCATGCGGTCAAACTTATCACCTTTATCTCCACGGGAATTTCTGCGGTCGTTCTTTCCGCCGCGGTCATTCTTCGTACGTCCTTCCTTTTCGAAAGGCTTCGCATCCATAACCGGTCTCGGACCGCCGGTCTTCCTTCCGGAACCCTGGCCGTCACGTCCTGCAAAGGAACCCTGGCGGCCGGATGTATTCCTGTTGTCGCGGTTGTCGCGGTTATCACGATTATCCCTGCTGTCACGGCTGTCGCGGTTTCCGCCGTCACGTGCCGGTCTGCTGCCGGTCCCTGAAGTCCGTCTCTGGGCGTCTCTGCGCTCTTCCGACCAATTGTTCGTTCTGGATGTTGTATTCGTTGTATTTCTGTCTTTTGTTTCTGAATCCGCTTTCCTCACGGCGCTGTCTGCACTCTTCGGTGCAGCTGCTGCCGGTGCAGTGCTGCCT
>CACZZH010000172.1 GCA_902785635.1 uncultured Lachnospiraceae bacterium | reverse complement strand
TTTCCGGGTTCCCGGACGCCTGCAGATCCGGCCGGAGCAGGTTTTACGGCTGCAGGCGCGGGTACTTTCGCAGATCCGGTATCAGGCCTGAGGGTATCCGTCTTCTTTGCCGCTTCGGCAGCTGCCTCCTGTGCAGCCTTTGCCGCGCGCTTTTCTTCACGCAGCAAAGCTCTTTCCTCTTTCCACTCTCTGGAGCGGATCCTTCGTTCTTCCCTGTGTTGTCTGGACCTTCTTGCCACAGCACCGGTCCCTCTTCTCAGATCACGCAGCACCGAGCGCTGTGTGATCAGGATCAGTGAGATCACCGCCAGAAAAGCAAGAATGATCGCTGTACCGATCGTCCCGAGGTACGGACACAGGGACGAAAGGATCAGTCCGCCGAGCAGCCCGCCTCCCGTATGATAGACCCGGCCGGCTTCATAGTACTCACTCAGTTCGTAGCCGCTTATATATCCCACCAGAACCATCTGCATCGCACCGCAGAGGATGATGTAAAGCAGAATGCATGAGATCGACTTGATCCTTGCGATTCTGCTTCTCGGATTGGCGATCAGAAATGCCGCAAGGAAAAAGATCATGAACGGAAACAGATAGGCAAGGATCCCGAACATACCGAATACCCGGTCGGAGACTGCTTTTCCGAAAGCTCCGCCCACACCGAAAAAGCTGATAAAGATCAGTACCGCAAAGGCAAGAATGATCCAGAGAATGATCTCCAGATACAGGGCATAGTCAATGAACTCCCTCGTCCCGGAGGGCTGCTTTTTTCCTGAAGAAGCAGCCTTTTTAACAGTGGAATTGCCGGTGCGTCTCCTGGACGCACCGGCAGCTCTCTTTCCGGCAGTTTTATTACCTGAAGCAGAACGTGTACCTGATCTGGAACGCGGCGTTTTTGCCGCGGTCTGTTTTTTCTTTTCTGCCATGTTCTCACTTTCCTAAAGTTAATTCTTCATCACGCAATACCCGCACGCGGGTCCGGACATCCGTCAAAGCAGGAAATTCCCGGCGATTGCCAGAACACCTGCCGCAAAACAATAAAACGCAAAATAACGGAATTTCTTTTTGCGCACCGCACCCAGCATGATCCGGATACATACGAAGCCTACAGCCGCAGCTGCGATCATCCCCGCCGCATAAGTACCGGCCATTCCGGCAGTTACGCTCTCCCCGGCCAGGTCCTTCACTTCCAGCAGCGCGGCTCCGAGAATCGCCGGAATGGAGAGAATAAAAGAAAACCGTACTGCAAAGGAACGTTCAAAGCCGCACAGCAGAGATGCTGTGATCGTAGTCCCGGACCGGGACAGCCCCGGCAGCGTCGCCAGCCCCTGGGCGATTCCCACGATGGCCGCTTCCTGATAACGGATATCCTTAGGAATCTTCACCGTATTCTCTGCCCGGTCGCTTATGAGAAGCAGTACACCGGTGATCAGCAGACAGATTCCCGGAATAAGAAGGGATTCAGACGCGTCGCTGATAAGTTTCTTGCCGAGGACGCCGATGATCCCTGTGGGGATCGTTGCTACGATGAGCAGCAGAGCATATCTGCGGTAATTGTTCTTCACAATACGGCGCAGCGGTTTCGGCTCCCCGGAATTCCGGTTCTCTGCGCGGATGCGCACATTGGCTGCGGCATCTGCGATCATGCCCAGAACAGCTTTGATCAGCATCCAGATATCCGTGCGGAAATACCAGATCACGACCAGCAGCGTGGCAGCGTGAAGCAGAATGTCGAAAAGTATGCTGTCACCCGTATCAATATGGAAGATATTCCGCATGATCGCAAGATGACCTGAGCTGCTCACCGGAAGAAACTCCGTGATGCCCTGCACAATTCCCAAAAATATCGACTGTAAGATCGTCATACCCTGTTCTCCCGGAAGTATTCATCCTGAAGATCATATACCATCTGCATATACAGCAGACGGCATTCTTCATTGCGGCCGTCCTCGATCATGCGGATACAAGGTGAAAGATATTTATCCCAGATGCCGGTATAGATCTCTTCGCGCTCAGGCCGCTCATTGATGTGACGGACGATCGTCGGTGCAACGTCATAATACCTGCTGATCAGCTCCTCACCATTCTCCAGTCCGGCCAGATACCCATCCCGATAATCACGCAGAAGAGTCAGTTCGTAACAGTCATCCGGTTTCCCCTGGGTAGTGCACACTGCTGTCGTGATGTAGCAGAATTTCCTGTGGAATCCCTTTTCAATGTATTCCATCTCAGCCGGCTGCACATTGGTCTTCGGAAAGGCCTCTTTCCAGCAGGCCTGAATGGCCTGTGTGAGCGGCTTTGATGAGTCTCCTTTATAATAAAGGATCGCAGGATACACAAATACCGCCAGCTGCATATTGAAATTCATCAGGGCATTGTCTCTGGCTCCTCTGCGGTGAAGTGTCTCCATCTGGGAGAGAGCGCTGTCCGTAAGCGCCTGAGCCATGTTATGCAGCATTGCTTCCGGCTCTTTCACTTCATGGTATAGCTGCTCGATCGCATCAAAAGCGGGAACAAACTCCTGATAGCGACGCAGAAAGCTTGCTGTATAATTCTTACGGTTAAATGTCTCCAATGCATTCTGGTCCTTGTCCAGAAGCCTGGGCATGGCTTCGATCGCCGTCTGGTAACTGGTCATAGCTATGCTCCTGTTTACTCATCAAGGTTGGTATAGACCGCCTGCACATCGTCATCGTCATCCAGAAGATCCAGCGTACGATTCAGCTGCTTGAGTGCATTCTCATCCGTAAGAGCCACATAGTTCTGCGGAATCATTGTGATATCTGCGGAGGCCATCGGGATTCCCTGATCCTCCAGCGACTGACGGACAGCGGAAAAATCATCCGGAGCCGTGATCACTTCATAGCTGTCTTCCTCTTCGGAAAAGTCCTCGGCACCGGCGTCCAGTGCAAGCATCATCAGATCGTCGCTGTCCATATCGCACTCTTCCTTGTCGATCACGATCTGACCTTTCTGGTCAAACATATAGGACACACAGCCCTGGGTACCGATGCTTCCGCTGCCCTTTGTAAACGCACTGCGGACATTCGCAGATGTGCGGTTCCGGTTGTCGGTAAGAGCTTCCACAATAATAGCGATTCCGCCGGGGCCGTAGCCTTCATACGTCACATGTTCATAATTGACGGAACCGATATCCCCGGCCGCTTTTTTGATACCGCGGTCGATCGTATCATTGGGCATATTATTGGCCTTGGCCTTCGCGATCACATCACGGAGCTTACTGTTATTGTTCGGATCCGGCCCGCCTTCCTTTACGGCGATGGCGATCTCACGTCCGATGATCGTAAAGATCTTTCCCTTTGCAGCATCGTTCTTTTCCTTTTTATGCTTAATGTTCGCAAACTTTGAATGTCCTGACATAAATATCTCCTTCCGGTCCGCCCCTGCGGTAAACGCTGCGGGCTGTTATCTTTATTCTAAAGAATCCATTTGTTCAATTCGTTTATGATATCATTTGACGCATTATTCGTCAAGAATATACGTTCTCGGTACACGTTTCCCGATATCACAGACAAATTCATACGGGAATCTTCCTGAGCACTCTCCCAGCTCATCCACGCCCAGGAATGCATCTTTGCTTCTTCCCATCAGCACAGCCTCATCACCGCGCTTCACATCCATTCCGGTCACATCCACCATAAACTGGTCCATGCACACTCTTCCGAGAATCGGACAGCGCTTTCCTCCGATCAGCACACACCCGCGGCTGCTCAGGCTTCTGGGATAGCCGTCACCGTATCCTACCGGAATCGTCGCGACCTGCATCTGCTTGTCAGCCGTAAACGTACCGCCATAGCTGACACTGGTCCCCTCTTCAATGGTCTTCACAAAGGATACATGGCTGATCAGCTCCATAGCCGGTTCCAGATGGTTTGCCTCCCGGTCCATCTCATCGGAAGGATAGATTCCGTAGATCGTGATGCCGGCCCGGACCATATCCATCTGCACTTCCGGAATCTCGAGGATCCCCGCGCTGTTTGAACAATGACGGATCGGTATCTGAAGCCCCCTTTCCCTCAATGCATCCGTGAAACGGCGAAATCTTCCGGCACAGGCAAGTGCATTGCTCTTGTCCTTCTCATCTGCACGCGCAAAATGCGTAAAGATTCCCTCGATTCGCAGGCCGCTTTGCTTCGCGATCGTAAGCACCTCTTCGATCCCGCTTTCATCATCCTTCACACCGATGCGGCTCATTCCGGTATCCACCGCTATATGGACCGGAAGAATCTTTCCCTGGTGCAGAGCTTCCCGTGACAGCGATGCCGCAGTATCCGCGTCGAA
This sequence comes from uncultured Lachnospiraceae bacterium, assembly GCA_902785635.1. Taxonomy (GTDB): domain Bacteria; phylum Bacillota; class Clostridia; order Lachnospirales; family Lachnospiraceae; genus Merdiplasma. The sequence continues at coordinate 1,931 of CACZZH010000172.1, read as the reverse complement.
TACTGCCGGACGCAGGTCCAGACGCACCAAAGCCTCATGATCCTCCTCAAAAACATACCCGAGGATCAGGATCGGTTTCCTGATACCGGCTTCCCGCAGCGTCACCGCCTCTTGCGCGGTGGCAGCGGCAAATCCCCATACCCACGGATATTTCTCCGCCAACCTGGCGACCGGTATGGCACCGTGACCGTATCCGTCTGTTTTAACGACTGCGCACAGCATGACCCCGGGTGCCAGTTTCTGATGCATCATCTCAAAATTATGTGCAATTGCCCGAAGGTCGATCCGTGCATATACGCGCATAGGTCCTTCTTTCATCTTTCACTCATCCCTGCTCTTTCATCTAAAACATAAAGCTGCCGGATCGTGTCCGGAAGCTCCCTTATAATATCCGAGGCAAGCATCCCGTGATCTCCGGCCCTCCGTGCCGCATTCGTACCGGCGGAACCGTGGATCCACACTCCTGCTGCCGCAGCATTAAACGGAGCCATTCCCTGGGCGGCGAACCCGGCGATCATTCCCGCAAGCACATCCCCGCTTCCTCCGGTGGCCATGCCGCTGCATCCGGTATGGCACAGCCATACCCTTTCTCCGTCGGTGATCACCGTCACCGCATCCTTCAGCACACAGATCAGTTTATTCTCCCGCGCAAATGCTGCGGCTTTCCCGGGCGGATCGTCCATGACCTCTTTTATGCTGCAATGCATCAGCCTGGCCATCTCTCCGGGATGCGGCGTGATGATCAGGGGAGATGTATGTCCGGGAAATCCCTTCTGCGCGATCAGGTTCAGTGCATCCGCATCTGCGACCAGTGCAGAGCAGCAGCTGGCAAAGACCGTCTGTACAAGTTTCCAGGCTGTCTCTTCCCTGCCAAGTCCCGGACCGATCGCCGCAGCGCTGCACGAACGGATCGTTTCGCGAAGTGCCTCCTGTCCCGACCACGGCAGAAAGATCGCTTCCGGAAGTCTCGTCTGAATCGGGATCCGGTTTCCATCTGCACTGCATATAGTCACGATTCCCGTGCCGGTCCTATAGGCTGCCTCTCCCGCAAGAAGTGCAGCCCCGCACATTCCTTCCCTGCCGCTCACCAGAAGGGTCTTACCGAACGTACCTTTATTGGAATGTACAGGCCTGACCGGCAGCAATTCCGAAATGTCCTCTGATTCCGGCCAGCATCCGGCATCCTTCTCTTTTACATTTATTCCGATTGCGGCCGTGATCACTTTCCCGCAGTGATCCGCCCCCGGATAAAGCAGATGACCGTATTTAAGCGCCTCAAAAGTAACGGTCACATCCGCTTTCACTGCGATTCCTTCCACAGCCCCGGTATCTGAATTGATCCCGGATGGTATATCCGCAGCGATCACCGGGGCGCCGCTGCTGTTGATAAGGCGGATCACCTCAGCGTAAGTTCCCGTCACTTCTCTGCACAGACCGATTCCGAAGACCGCATCAATGATCAGGCTGCATTGTGAGAAAAGCTCCTCATGAAAGCAGGGACTTTCCTGCTGCAGATTCAGTTCCGGATCATTCAGGAAAAAAGTGGTGCCTCCCAGTCTGGCGTAGATCTGTGACTGCAGGGTGCATTCTTCGGACATGCGTGCCGGGTTTCCCACAAACAGGACACAGGCCGGATACCCTTTTTCCCGTAAAATACGGGCAGCTGCAAACCCGTCCCCGCCGTTGTTGCCGCTGCCGCATACCGCCAGTATTTGATAAGAAGCATTCTTTCCTGCACACGATCCGTTCCGAACCTTTACCGCTTCTTCTGCAAGAGCAAGCGCAGCCCGTTCCATCAGGACCATGGAAGGGATTCCGATATCCCGGATCGTCCCCTGATCCGCACAGCGCATCTGCTGTGCATTCAAAATATATTTCATTCTGCCTCCCACATCTTCCGGTCTATTCCTCAATGGCGGCTTTCTCCGCTT
>CACZZH010000171.1 GCA_902785635.1 uncultured Lachnospiraceae bacterium | reverse complement strand
GGATGAACGCCTTTCCGTTTTCAAACGCTTTGCGGATGCTGTCCTGACCAATGGAGAGAAAGATCGAGGAAACGCCGCCTTTGCTTGCTTCCTGGGCGACCGGGACATTGCCGATCAGAAGCACATTGCTCGTCTTTTTGAGCTGACGGATCAGAGCATGGATCTCGCCTGTGCTTTCCACAAAATACAGAGGATAATCGTACTGCATGATATCACAGATCTGACGGACCATCTGTTCATGATATCTGCTCACGGCCAGAATGATGTTTACATTGTACTGTTGTGCCTGCCGGATCGTCCTCAGAACATCCAGGGGACTGAGTTCCACCTCTGCGATTGGGATCCCGGGAAAACTTTCCGCGATTCCGGACATCTCTTCTGGGACGATCACCGCATCGTAGGAGGTTGAACTGAGCATCTGAAGATACAGCCGGATGTTCTCCCGGTCCCCGATATAGACATTCAGATGAATCTGCGGCATGGAAGACGCTACCAGCTTGTAGGCGTTGACCATCTCGGGATAAAAGGCACATGCAAGAATGCGGTATTGTTTCATATCAGCACATTCCTTTCGGATAAATGATGAAAAATCAGGTCTGAACTATTCTAATATTAATATATCTCACAAAAAGTTCCACTCCTTTCGAAACATGAATATGTTCCAAAAAAGAACAGATTCTGCCTCTTTTTTGATGGAGCGCATGGGGGACAGAATGATACGATAGGACCATCGAACCGGAAATTTTGCGATCCTTGACAGGTATCAACACACGAAAGGGGGACTTTTCATGAAACGGAACTGGGTCAAATGGTTATGTGCAGTTGCTGTGGTCGGAACACTGTGCACAGGCATGGCGATCGGTGCATCTGCAGAGGACAAAGAAGTAAGAGTATGGCTCGGCAGCTGGTGGGACGGCGAGGTCGAGTGGATGACGCAGAAATTTGCAGAGGATAATCCAGGTTATACTCTGAGCATCGAGCTTCAGCCAATCGCAAACTATCAGGACAATGCAACCTCTGCGATCCTGGGCGGTTCAGGACCGGATGTTCTTTCACTGGATACACTTTTCCTTCCGGCTATGATGGATCAGGGACTGCTTCAGCCATTGGATGATTTCGCAGCCGAGAACGGACTGACCGAGGACAAATTCGTGGATACGGTCTATGATGCGGGCAGAACAGAGGATGCGCTTTATGCGATACCCTATCGCTTTACCTGCACATCCCTGTACTACAACAAGACGATGTTCGATGAAGCCGGAATTGAGTATCCTACGGATGACATCACCATCGACGGACTGTGTGAACTGTCTGCGCAGCTTACCAAAGACGGGAAGTACGGCTTTGGCATTGCAGCTTCCAAGAATGATATGGCAAATGTGATGACTTCATTCGTACCGTTCCTCTGGGGCGAAGGCGGTGACTTTGTAAATGAAGATATCACCGCAGGGACCATGAGCACACCTGAGTCGATCGAAGGCATTAAGAAATGGGTAGGCCTGTATCTTGACGGTTCTGTTCCGGAAGGCTGCATCAACTACGCCATTACCGCAGATCTTTTCCCGCTTGCCATGAGCGGCGAGATCGCAATGATCCCGATGGGTGACAGCAACATTGTCAAGATCGATGAGTTTGCACAGGAAAACGGATTTGAATGGGGTGTATGCCTGCATCCGGGTCTTGTGAGAGCTGCCGGCTGGTCCTTTACGATCCCGAGCTCCATCGAAGACAGAGACGGTGCGGAGACCTTCATTAAATGGTTCATGCAGCCGGAGATTCTTTCCATGAACAATACCGTGCTTCCCGCACTGAAGGAAGCTCAGAATATGGGCAAATGGGGAGATGAACTGTATGACATCTACAAGAAACAGGCAGACCAGTGCAAGAATGCGCCGCAGACTCCAGCCTGGACACAGATTCAGCTGATCGTTACAGAGGAACTGCAGAATGCTCTTTCCGGAAGCGTAAGCTGTGAAGATGCAGCAGCAGCGATGGATGAGAGGATCAATGAAGTTCTTGGCTGATCCATCAGGAATAACCATGGGCCTGGGACAGGGAGCGGTTCTCTGTTCCGGGCCCGTTTAAGATGGAACAGGGAAGTGAGACAAAGAACCGTCTCTGTCCCGGAAACAGGAGGAGTAGAGTTGTCAAACAGGAGTAAAAAAGTTCTTACGACCAGACGAAAGCGTGAGTGGGGTGCGGGACTGCTTTTTGTTTCCCCGAGCGTGATCGCCATGGCATGCATGGTCGCCTATCCGCTGGTTCTGGTGCTGATCTATTCATTCTGCAAGGTGGCACTGCCCAAATTTGATCTGAAGTATATCGGATTTGAAAATATCCGGAAGGTGCTGACTTCCTCACAGCTGCCGATCGTGCTGAAAAACACGATTTTGTGGACTTTTGTATCTCTCTTCATCCGCTTTGTTCTCGGATTTGCAAGTGCTTTGATCCTGCAGGTGGATTTCAAAGGAAAAACTCTGTTCCGGATCATCACCCTTCTGCCCTGGACCATGCCGTCCATCGTAGCTGCAAATCTGTGGCGCTGGATCTACAATCCGGATACCGGCATTCTGAATTTCCTGGTAAAACAGATTAATCCGGCGGCAGCTACGAACTGGCTGGGTAATTCATCAACGGCTCTGATGGCGGTCATCATTTCCTATTCCTGGATGGGATTTCCCTATCTGATGCTGATGATCGTAGCCGGTCTCCAGGGAATACCGAAGGAATACACAGAGGCTGCCAGAATCGACGGAGCCAACAGCATCCAGGTCTTTTTCCGCATCACGCTGCCGCAGCTGAAGGGATTTCTGCTGATCCTTACGCTGCTGGAGATCATCAGCGGATTTAACAGTTTTGACCTGATCTTTACGATGACAGGAGGCGGTCCGGGTGTAGCGACCGAAACGGTCGGACTGAATATCTATCGCATGGCGTTCCAGAATTATGACTTTGGAAAAGCATCATCCATGGGCATTCTTCTGCTGGTGCTGGTGATGATCGGATTTGTCGTGTATTCTCTCGGCCAGAGGAGAAAGGCAAGGAGGTGGCAGGGATGACAATGAATAAAAAGAAAAGGACGCTTTTGCTGATCCTGGTCTATACATTGTGCATTTTGATCGCTGTATTTGCACTGGCTCCCTTTGTGTGGGGTATTTCTACTTCCCTGAAGAACAATACGGAAGTATATTCTCTTACGCCGACCCTGATTCCGAAGAAGATGACGCTCGCAAATTATATTGCTGTGTTCCATGATCCGAGCATGATGAAATACTTCCGGAATTCGCTGATCGTGTCGCTGTTGTCAACTGCGGTTTCCATGGTCGTGGCATTACTGGCGGCTTACGGATTTTCCAGGTATCGTTTCCCGGGAAGATCCGCCATGCTCACCTCTGTACTGTTCATAAGGATCCTGCCAAGAGTGTGTCTCCTGGTGCCGTTTTACATGATTCTTGCGAAACTGAAACTGATCAACACTATACCGGGGCTGGTCATTGTGTATCTGGTGGTTGGCATGCCGCTGACGGTCTGGCTTTTAAAGGGATACATCGACGGTATTCCGATCGAAGTGGAGGAATCTGCTTTCGTGGATGGCTGTGGACCTGTGCAGTCTCTGATCTACGTGGTCGTACCGATGGTAGCGCCGGCACTTGCTGCAGTTGCCATGTTCGTGTTCATCCTTGCATGGAACGAATTCATGTTTCCGCTGCTGTTTGCGAAGGACCAGGCGTGCAGGACGCTCTCCGTAGGCCTGGCGTTCTACATCGATGAGACCGGAATCCAGTGGGGCCAGATGATGGCAGCCTCGATTCTGATGAGTATTCCGGCGATTCTGGTGTTCTCTTACGCACAGAGATATATTGTGTCCGGACTCAGTGAAGGCGCGGTGAAAGGCTGATAAAGCAGAAAGCTGATCACAGGAACAGTGCAGAAAAGGGCCCGGTACATAACGACAGACCTGTATTCTGACAAAAAGGAAGATTTCTTCGGGAGGATAATGATGGATAAACTGGACAGCAGTGAAGTGATCAAGATCGGCATTGTGTGCCGTGATATTGAAGATACAGCCGCAAGATATGCCGAGCTGTTTGACGTGGAAGTACCGCCTGTCCGTTACCCTGATCTGGCGCGGGTCCGGCCGGAAGGCGCTTACATGCATTATAAAGGAGAAAACCGCAGGATCATGCTCAAGGCCACCCGTGTGAATCTTTCACCGATCTACCTGGAGCTGATCGAACCGGCAGATGATACTCCCAGTCCCTGGCTGGACCATCTCAACCGTTTCGGAACCAGTATTTGCTTCCTCTCTTTTTATATCCATGGGTTTCGGCGGGATATCGACTTTATGGAAGAGCACGGTTACAGGGAGATCTTCGAAGAGGAGAAAGGACCGGAGAGGTACGCATATTTTGATACGCTGGAGAAACTGGGTGTGATGCTGGAACTTAAGGAACGGGATTGAGCGAAGACCCGGCAGACACGAATACGCATAGAAAAAAGACAAGGAGACAAGAAAGAATGGATCTGTTACAGATGAACAGCGCTGCAGGGGAAATACAGTCATTATCGGGTTTCGCAGGGGAGTTTTCACATATTTGTGTGATCGTGAAGGATATCCGGAATGCAATGGAGAAATACCAGAGATTTCTGGGTGTGGAAGCACCGCGGCTGAAAAAGACCTGTGAACCGGAAGTGGCAAAAGTTGAATATCTGGAAAAGCCGACGGATACGGTTGCATGGCAGACATTCTTCACACTTGGGGGAGTCCGGGTGGAACTGATCGAACCGGATGAACATCAAAGCACCTGGAAGACTTTTCTTGAGGAACATGGCGAGGGCTTTCATCATATCTCCTATTTGGTGAAGGACCTTGATAAGGAGCTGGAACGTTTCCGTGAAGCAGGAATGGGTGTTTGCCAGCGCGGGAATTATAACGGCGGCAGATATGCTTATCTGGACACAGAGAATGAGATCGGCATAATGCTTGAGCTGATGCAGAATGACTGAAATAGTAAATGTTCGGAGGTGATGATAGACTGTGATACACAATCCCGTCATTCCGGGTTTTGCTCCGGATCCATCCATAGTACGTGTGGGTGATGACTATTATATAGCCGTATCAAGTTTCGAATGGTTTCCCGGAGTACCGATCTACCATTCCAGAGATCTGCGCAGCTGGGAACTTGCGGATTACGGCCTGAAAGTTGCTTCAAAGTGTGATCTTACCGGACTTAAACCGTCCGCGGGCGTGTGGGCGCCGTGTCTGAGCTACGATCATAGGGAAGGCCTTTTCTATCTGCTGTACAGCATTGTCCACAGTAAGAACAACTGGTACTTTGATGTGGATAATTTTCTTATTACCAGTGAGAGTATTCACGGACCGTGGTCCGATCCGGTGTATCTGTGTTCCAGCGGATTTGATTATTCACTATTTCATGATGATGACGGCAGAAAGTGGATCGTAGGAAAAGACCGCGATTTTCGATCGAAGAACATCGATAAGAGACCGATCATCCTGCAGGAATATGACGCCGGAAGCAGGAAGCTTCTCGGACGCCCTGTCGCTGTCACACAGGGCGGAACACAGCGGCGTTTTGTGGAGGCTCCGCATCTTTACAAGCATGACGGAAGATATTATCTGATGGTCGCCGAAGGCGGAACCGGCTACGGTCACAGCGCTGTGCTGCTGCGCTCCGACCGGATCGAAGGTCCCTATGAATGCTATGAGGGAAATCCTGTGATCACAAGCCATCCGGAGGAATTTAATGCGTCAGAGCATGATTCTTTTCTGATGCCGGACAAGTACAATCCTGATGCGGAACTTCAGAAAGCCGGTCACGCAAGTCTGGTTGAGACTGCTCAGGGAGAGTGGTATGCCGCACATCTTTGCGCAAGACCTCTGGTCCCGTCACTCCGGTGCATTCTCGGAAGAGAGACTGCGATTCAGAAAATGATGTGGACCGGTGACGGGAGGCTGCTGATGGAAGACGGTTCCAATCTTGCCAAAGAGATCGTACCCGGTCCGAATATCCTGCCGCAGCCGTTTCCGGAAAAGCCGGTCCGGACTTTGTTCGGCCCCGGAGATATCCCGATCGAATTCCAGTCTCCGCGTGTTCCGTTTGAGGAAGACTGGATCTCTGTGAATAAGGAGGAAGGATATCTGTCGATCCGGGGCAGAGAATCCCTGACCAGCAATTATTATCCAAGCATTGCAGCACGGACACTTACTTCATTTACCGCAAGAATC
>CACZZH010000170.1 GCA_902785635.1 uncultured Lachnospiraceae bacterium | reverse complement strand
ACGAATGTTGATCGAAAGCAGCTTTGTAAGCATATCCGCTTTCAGCGTACGCTGATCAAGCTTCCCGTTTTCATTCAGCGGGAAAGACGGATAAACAAAGAAATGAGACGGGACCTTAAAGGATGAGATCTTTGCCTTCAGCATCCTGCGGACTTCTTCAACGTCAAACAGCACTTTATCGCGCAGGACAACACAGGCTTCGACGCTCTCGCCCCACAGCCGGTGCGGAGCTCCGAGAACTTTGACCTCACGTACGCCCGGGATCTCAAGAACGGCTTTCTCTACATCGGAAGGAGAAATATTCTCGCCGCTTCGGATAATAATATCTTTGATGCGGCCGGTCAGATAAAGCATGTTGTTCTCATCAAGGCGTCCCAGATCGCCGGTGTGCAGCCATCCGTCCTCATCGAATGCCTGCTGTTCCTTCGGGAGACCCAGGTATCCGTTCATGGTATTGTATCCCTTGACCACGACCTCTCCGACTTCTCCGACCGGTACGAACCCTTTGTCTTTACGCCAGATCCGCACATCCAGTCCCGGCAGGATACGACCGACGGAAATCGCGCGCAGTTCCAGCGGGTCATCGCCCGAAGCGACCGAAATGATCGGCGAACACTCTGTCTGTCCGTATCCGTTGATGATCTTGGCGCCGCCGTAGGCATTTTCCAGACGCATCATCTTCACAGGCGTTTCAAAGCCGCCGCCCACGATACAATATTTCATACGGCCTGCAACCTTCTCATCAAACTGCGGATGCATCGCCATCATGGAATAGATCGCTCCCACGGAAGCCATTATCCCGATCTGGTTGTCGCAGATCAGATCTGTGATCTGATCCGGTTTGAGGACCATCGGAAGAAATACATGTGATCCTCTCCCGGTCAGCGCAAACAGCACAGTCAGGCCATAACTGTGGAAAAGCGGAAGAGCAAGGCAGGAATTATCTTCGATTCTGTCATCTCCCGGGAACATGATCTGCGCCGCCCCCGCCGCGTCGTTCAGGATCGAGTACGAAGAAAGCTGCGGTGCTTTCGGAAAAGATGTTGTACCGGTCGTGAAAATGATCACCTGCGTGTCATGCGGATCCATCTGTGCCTTCACCTGTGCAAGGACTTCCTTCACCTGCAGCGGATCCGGGATTTCCTCTTCCGAGCTGCCCAATGTCGCAAGCATCGCATCCTGGAAGATATGATCCCTGGAGATCCCTGCTTCACGGGCAACAGCCATAGCACCGGTAATGTCTGTCATTGTGATCACATTTGGTCCGACGATCATCCATGAAGCTCCTACGCTTTTCAGAAGAGCCACGGTATCCGCTGCCTTAAGTCCGTAATTCATCAGAACCGCAACACCGCCCGCATTGACGATTCCAAGGAACGATATTACCCACGGAATACTGTTAAAACCCCAAAGAGCAACACGGTCTCCTTTTTTTACCCCGGCTTTGATCAGCGCAGCTGAACACAGATTCGATGCCTGAGCGAGCTCTTCAAAAGTAAGTGTCTTTCCTTCACAGGTGATCGCCGGCAGGCCTCTGTATTTTTCGCTTGTCTCAGCCAAATAATCCGAAAACAATAATTCCCTAGCTTCCATAATAGTTCTCCTTCTTCTTTCCTGTAAATCTTTTCAGTCATAGCCTGAAGCTGATAATACGCCTGCTCATTGCAAACATCAAAGGCTTTTTCCTTTAATGCAGTCCTGCAGACAGAATCTTACATTACTCTCTGAGCAGATCCTTCGGAATATATGCAGGGTCATACATGACCTCAGAATGGTTGTCCCTCAGAAGCCGGCGGCTGATGCATTCACCGGTCTCGCGGTCACAGGTCTCATGATAGATCTTTGAAACACGATAATATTTATCGCCCTCTTTTACAAAATGATGATCTTCTTCCACCAGCCGGTAGCAGTATTCGAATTCATGCTCGCACCTGAGAACTGCGTAGTTTTCTTCTCCTCTGCACCAGGCCACGATCTGGAAATCCTGATCCGTGTCATTACGGAACCGGAAATCTACGCTGTTGTAGCTAACGGATGTACCGCTGGCAAACGGCTTTCGCGGACCTTCATCCGGTGCCAGGGCGTCTGAATGGAAATGCAGCTCAGTCACCGTAAGCGGGCTCTCCAGGACAAGAAGATGGAGTGTGTTTGCAAGGTTGCAAAGTCCCCCTCCGAGACCCGGCATCAGTACGCCGTCCTTGATGATCCGGCCGTCTTTAAATCCCCGCTTCGCAGTGGTCGGTCCGACATTATGCCAGAAAGAAAATGTCTCTCCCGGATGTATGACCAGGTGATTGAACGTACGGCATGCAAGGTCGATATTTACCGCCTTGTTTTCCTGCAGTGTCAGATCCACTCCAGGTGCCCTTCGGATCATATTGGATCTGTGGCTTGCCGCTACGTACGGGAGCAGTTTCTTTGACCGGTCTTTTGCAAACTTCTCTTTTCCCAGCAGATCACTGGCTTTTCTCTTCAGGATCTCTTTATCCATGGAGATCTTGTATGTCAGCGGGCTGATCTCGCAGAACAGTATTTCTCTTCTGAGGAATTTGCGAATCGATCCTTTTTTTCCTGTTTGTGTGTCCATATTCTTTCTCTCATCCAATCTGTGCGGTACCAGTCCGGGAAAGACCTTCTTACCCGGCCGATAAATGTCAAGCAGCGCAAATTCAGCGTACCTGTGCCATCCCAGCCACTTTTCACCGGGCAGCCGGATAAAATCCACCAGGATCGAGGCGATTCCTGCGCGGTTTGCTCCCCGGATATCCGTAAACAGCTGATCCCCGATCATGACAGCCTGTTCCTTCTGTACGCCAAGCTTACTGCATGCTTCTATATAGCATGCCGGATCCGGCTTTCCGGCTTCATCAATATAATCTGCATCTATATTCTTCAGAAACCGGAGGATCCTCTCCTCATTGTTGTTGGAAAGCATCAGCGTGCGAAAGCCGATCCCGTTGATCTTTTTAAACAGAGCATCCACCTGAGGCGTCGAATCGTCTCCGTGATGTACCAGCGTATTGTCGATATCAAACAGCAGTGCACGGTATCCCAGGCGGTAAAGCCGCTCATAGTCGATTGCAAATACGCTCCGTGCTGTTTCGGAAGGGAACAGTTCCCGGATCATAAAATTTCTCCTTTATTCTTTGCCTTTTTGTTCCATGTAGGTATAAACGGTGTCGATCTGCTTCGCAAAATCATCTCCGAACTTATGCTCAAAGAAAGCGCCGCCGATCGTAAAGGACCATGCCCCGGTCTCCCACACCTCGTCAAGCCGGCGGTAACTGTCCACGCTCCCGGCAATGCACACCGGAGCACCGATCTGTTTCATGGCATTGACGAAGGTCCTGTTCAGCGCAGGCGCATCTCCCGTGTACCTGTATCCAAGCAGGTCGATCCCGTATACTCCCTTATCCAGATACCGTTTTGCTTCTTCGATCATCCCTTCGGCAGTCCCGTTCAAAATCGACGGACGCTTCGTGACCTCACCCACAAAGGGCATATAACGAATACCGGAGGAACGGCAGATCTCATTTACCGAATCAAAATACATCGTTCCCATCAGGTAGTCAACACCGCATTCCACAGCCTTCCTGGCTCCTTCCAGGCATTCCTCCTCCGTATACGCCACGACCTCCAGGGAAGTGATCTTGCCGCAGGATCTCATATAATCATATAACTCTTTCATCTGCGGCAGAGGCAGAGGCTCCTCTTTAAATCCCCAGTATTTTGCCTTCGTGTTTTTGCATTCTTCGAAGATCTGGAACGCTTTATCAACAGTGCGGTCCTGATATGTAAGCATGACAACCAGTTCCGGATAACTCATCTTATATTCTCCCCCTTTAGAAAAGCAAGTCTCTTCCTCAGGACAATGCCCGATGAAGCAGAAAAAACATCATTGTAATAATATCACAATTTGCAGAGAATACAAATATTTTACAAAAACATCTTTCAGAAATGCCGGAAACGCACACCTCCAGATGCACATCGTAAAAAAGACACTCCCGAAGGAGCGTCTTTTCAGTTTCTGTATGAATGACGCTTTACGCAGCAGCGCCGGAATAGGAATAAAAGCCGAGATTCTGGATGGGGACACCGATCTTGCCGCCCAGCAGGGCTGCCCAGCCTTCAAACGCTTTTTTCAGTTCGGAATTGCTCATCCTCTGAACAGTACTGTCGGTGGGCGTCATCTTCTGCACCTTCACCAGTTCAAACTCTACATTGTCCTCACCAGTATATTCGGAAGCCTCGATCCGGGCTTTTGACTGGAAGCCGCTGTTGGTGCTTGTGTAAACGATCGTAAAGGTCGGATCTACATAGGGAGTCTCCAGAACATCCGCGATCATGGTCATGCCGGTCTTGGCGGAATCCGATGTACTGGTCATCGTGAGGGAAAGCTTATGCGCCGTGCCGGAATACAGGACCGAGTACGTGATCTTCCTTCCGGAAACCGTTTCACTCTCATCGATAAAATGCTCACCGCTGCTGTTTGTCTTTCCTTTTGTCTTCAGATAGGAGATCACTCTTGCATAATAGTCCTTCAGGTTTGGTTCATATTGTCTGACCGTGACACTGCAGGAGGCTGACTGTGATCCGATCCGCGCTGTGATCCACGCCGTTCCGGCTTTTATTGCCGTCACTTTTCCGCTGCTGCCGACCTTTGCAACGCTTTCATCAGAGGAGGACCAGTAGACGGTCTTATCTCCCTCGGCATCCGAAGGACTGTAGGAAGCGCTCAGGGTATAAGAATCTCCTTCGGTAAGTGTTATGGCAGACCTGTTCAGATAGACCGACCGGACCGGGTTGCTCACATTCACATTGCAGGGATAGGTATAGGTGTTCCCGACCTGTGCAATGATCCTGGTGCTTCCGACTCCGACAGCCGTTACCACTCCTTCATCTACCGTTGCGATACTGTCGTTTTCTGACCACCATTTTGCCTTCCGGACGGTCCCGTTCATCTCTAATTCGTAGGTATCTCCTTTATTGATCGACAAAGATTCTACGGAGATATTGGGCTGTTCGATCGTGACCCTGCACTTATAGGTCTTTTTCAGCACAGTTGCCGTTACCGTTGCCTTGCCTGCTTTTTTCCCCCGGATCGAACCGGTTTTACTGACAGCAACGATCGATCTGTCACTGCTTTTCCATTTTACTTTCTGGGTCGTTCCCTTCAGCTTCAGCTTATATTTGTATCCTGCCGTAAAGATCCCTTTGGTCCTGTTCAGCTTCGGAGTCTCCACCTTCACCTTGCACCTGAAGATCTTTTTCCCGACCTTTGCCCTGATCACGGCAGAGCCCTTTGCGAACCCCTTTACCGTTCCCCTGCTGCTGACCGCTGCGACAGCAGGTTTCGTACTGCTCCATTTTACTTTTTTGTCGGTTCCCGTTACTTTCAGTACGATCTTCTGACCCTTGATCAGAACGGCGCTCTTCTTATTGATCTTAACTGCAGCCTGGGCATTCAGCCCCATCACGATCACAGCCGCGATGACCGTGATCAGCTGCATCCATTTCCGAACTTGCTTCATCCCTCTACCCTCCTAAAGACATTCACAGGCGATCCTTTTTGAACCTTTCCGGATTCATGATGTACCTGATAAATAGAAATCCACCCGGTCAAACGTTTTGTCTGTTGTGAAAGCCTGGGTGAGAGCTCTTCCCGCCGCGATCGGACCGCCCGGGCCCTCATAAGTATTGATCACGACATCCGCCAGCGCATTATTCCTGAAGAAAAGCGCATATCCTTCAACGTTCTTTGCCGGGACACTCCCCTGGTTTGTCACCTCGAAGGATGCTCCGTTCGGCAGATCCGTCTTTTTCCAAGCCAGGTCCTTCAGTACAGATCTCTGGTATCTGCTCTGGGAGGATGACAGAACGGTCTCATAATCTGCAGGAGTATCTTCCATTTCAAAAGCCTCATACATTACACTGATGCAGCCCGGTCCCAGAGAATAGAAGGATCCTTCCGCAAAACCGGTCATTTCGCCATTCCTGTCAAAGGCTGCCGAATTGGACCGTACATCCAGGTTCTTACTGGTATTGTTCCGGATCACCAGATAGTGATACTGATACCATTCAAGTTCGTTTTCGAACGTGTAATCCTTCAGCAGCTGCACATCCTGTCCGTTCTCGGGGATGTCGGCAAGATTGCTGTAATCCCATATCCCCAGCTCATACAAAATGGCTTCTGTGATCTGTCCGTCACCTGCAAAACCGTGGGCTTTTGCATAAGCCGCGACTGCTGCTCTTGTTCTGGGTCCGACGATTCCGTCTACATCCCCGCAGTCATACCCTTCCTTGTTCAAGGCTGTCTGCACCTGGCGGATGAT
>CACZZH010000169.1 GCA_902785635.1 uncultured Lachnospiraceae bacterium | reverse complement strand
TATATAAGGTGGAGCAAGGTCCCAGCGATCTTTCATTTGCATATATGAGAAAAACGCTTGATTAGGCTGACAACTTCCCGTTTGTAAGGCTCTTTATAACAACATACCCTCTTTGTTTGGGGCATCTGCTCCGGATGAAGGGGGTATTTTTCTGCCCAAAGCTGAATTCTCCTCTTGACAATATGGAAGGGACTTGATGACGAGAGATGAAATATCTGTCATGGATGGCGGCAAGTGCATCCTGCAGCTCAGAGGAGTGCGGCCATTCTTTTCCGATAAGTACGACCTTACAAAGCACCCGAACTTCAAGCTCACAGCGGATTATGACAAGAAATACACCTTTGATATAGAGAAGTATTTGAATCGGCGGATGAAACTGAAGGCAGATGATGTATACGATGTCATTGAGATTTGAGGCAGATATATACTGCCTCTTACATACATGGTATTATTGCATTGAGTCTGAGATCGAAGATCTCGACAACTCGGGATTTGCAGAGGTAATACTATGATCGATTATGGATTAAAAGGCAGAGTAGTCTTGATCACAGGGGTGAATAACCCACAGGGGATCGGTGCAGCGACAGCTTTGGCGTTTGCACGCGAAGGGGCAAAACTGGTTCTGGTGTATAAAAAGGTAGACCGGCCGTTTGATAAGGATAAGACTGGTAAAAACGGGGTGGACAGATATTATGCAGCCAATGCAGGGGATGCGGATCATTTAGAAAGATTGCTCCGGGAAATGGATGCAGAATATCTGATCCTCGAAAGAGACATTTCCGATGAGAATGCCGTAAAGGATATCTATACGGCAGCTGTTGACAGGTTCGGCAGAGTTGACATCCTGGTCAATAATGCGGCAGTCGATGACGAAAACGGGCTTGATACCATAGAGAAAATCACCCAAAACGTGATCGACGATACCTTTGCGGTCAATGTACGGGGAAGTGTTTTGATGATCAGAGAACTGGTCAGCCATCGAGGGGATTTCGGGAGGGTCATCAACCTTTCCACGGACGCTGCACAGATCTTCGCGGGCCAGATCACATACGGAGCGAGCAAGGCGACGCTCGAAGCGCTTACCCGCAGCATTGCTCTCGAGGTGGCGAAGTATGGAATCACCGTGAACAGCGTTGCCCCTGGGCCCACACAGACAGGATGGATCGATGAGGAGTTCGAAAAGGTCGTTATTCCTTTGATTCCAATGGGAAAACTGATAAAGCCGGAAGATATTGCGGATACGATCCTGTTTTTGGCAAGTGAGAAAGCAGGAATGCTTACGGGGCAGGTCATTAAGGTTTCCGGCGGACATGCCCTCTAACTTCCAGTATGTCGATATAGTTGAAAGCGCCAGATAAGGGTACTGCTGCGGAATGACCGTCGGCAGCACCCTTTCTTTCTGTCAGTTGATAAGTCAGACCCTGCTTCATCTATGGAGCCATAAGGATATCTGCAGATTTAACAGTGTTATCCTTTCAATCATCCATCCTCCGGCCAGGGGAAGCATACAGAAGGCCACACCATAGCCTACAGTCCTCCACATCTCCGATAACGGGTCCAGCCCAAATCCATAGCTCAGGAAGCCTGTTGCGATCAGAACAACTCCAAAGATATCAAAGAGAGGGCCGAAAAATCCTACAGCTATCGTACAGATCCATTCCAGCAGAGTCAGCCCGATAATGACGGGGATGAGCAAGATCTTTAAGATAAACCTTACCAGCCAGATGATGATCCGTGCAATTCCAGTGACAATTCCCACAAAAGTAAACATGATTCCACCGCTCCTTTCTTTCACCTCCTGAAAGATCAATTCAGCACACATTCAGCTCTGTTTCCCGGTGTCCCAGAACAAATTCAGGCATGTTGTGATTGACTTCAGCCTGGTAATACCCATCGATGGTTGTCGGGGCATTGAACAAGGCTGCCAGCAGGTATTTCCTGATGTTCTTGACTTTAGTCGTGTTTGTCTCGAGGCATCCCACGACGTAACGGATATGCCCGTAATCCAGCTTCAGCAGCCTGCTCTTTACAATCTCTGCAGGGAAGTAGCTGCTGGCTATAAGGATCTCCTCTGACCTGCACAGGAGCGTCTCCAGGATCAGGTCAACGATCCCACAGAGCAGCTCATGTTTGGATGGGAATGTCAGGAGCAGGTTATCAAACTCAATGTTCCTGCAAATAAGGCTCCTGTAATCATCGGCAAGAGAGTTGACGGATGAAGATGATCCCATCGTATCGCATCTCATCTCATCGCATTGAGCCCCTTTCTGCTTTACCTCTACACTAGACGATGAGATATGATTCGATTCGATATTACTCAACTCAGTATTATTTATTTCAGTCTTATTCTTAAGAGGTGTCGATTTTGACACTTCTTGAGGTGTCGTTTTCGGTACTTCATGAAGTGCTGATTTTGGAACCTCTTGAGGTGTCAGTTTCGGTACTTCTTGAAGTTCCGGTTTCGATACTTCTTGAAGTGTCGGTTTTGACACCTCTAAGCCATCATGAAACGGTTCTGCTTTGCCTGAAACCTCCTCACGATCCTCTTCTGAGTATAATTTTATGATCCTGTCTGCCCGTTTTTCCGGACCCACGGAAGCTGCTTTCAGGGCAGAAGTGTCATTTCCGGAACCTCTGTCAACAGAAACAGACGATCCTGACGTATCAGCATCATCACCCTTGGATCCTGTGGCCGGAATTCCTGAAGTATCTGTTTGGGAACCTCTGGAAACAGCCTCTTTCTCCTCCGGAACTGACAGGTTTTCCTCTTCGGTATCCGCATCGGACATGAAGCTCTTTACATACAGGATGTTCGGGAGGCCATGTCCCCTGCGTTTTTTCTCCAGCAGGCCGAATTTTTCCAGTTCTGCGAGCAGATCGATTGATTTTTTCTTGGAAAAACCCAGGTCTTTCTGTATTTCCCCAATTTGATATATGATGAACACACGGTTTTCCGCATCAAGCCATCCATTCTTCCTTGAAAGTGACATGCGGTCCAGAAGTACCCCATACAACACCTTTGCCTGAAGTGAAAGGTCAGAAAAAGTATTATCTATCAGCATGATCTTCGGAATCCGTATAAAGCTGAACTGATCCGCCTGGGATCCATAGTAGTAGTTGAAGTGTTTACTCATGCTCCATCATCTCCCTTGAAGTTCAGTTATTCGCCATTCAGTTCTTCAAAATCCTGTTTATGTTTCCAGTCCGACAGCAGGTCTTCAATGACATCCCTCATCTGCGTCGATGTGTAATGTGCCGGAAAGAACTCTCTGAGTTTCTTCTCCGAGAATGTCAGTTTAGTGGCAGGTCCTTTGCCGGGCTGGCTGTTGTTCAGCATGGAGATCATTTTGGCCTGTGTGATAGCACCTGTTTTCATCTGAGCCCGAAGGAGAACAACCTGATTCAGCCGGACCATGCCGTTATCTTTGATGTATTCATAAAGCCACTTTTGCACTTCTTTATCGATATAAGAAATCTCAACCGCAACCGTAAACTGCAAACGCTTCTGATCAACATAATCGAGAATCTCTGGTATCAATTCAGTGAGGCGGATATATCGCTTTACTTGGCTTCCAGATATTCCATTTTCCTCACCTATTGTCCATGCAGATAACTTCGGATCATTTTGGTCCGAAGTTAAATCTCTTCGCGAACCTTGTCGCTTCATCGCTTCCATCTTCATCTTGTAAGCAAATGCCTTTTCGCTCGGGAGCAGTTCCTCACGCTGGATGTTGGCATCCACCATTTTCACAATGGCTTCATCATCAGTCATTTCACGGATGATAGCCGGAATACGGTCCATCCCGAGAAGTATGGCTGCGTGCATCCTGCGGTGGCCGGAGACCATCTCATAGATGTCGTTCCCAATCGGACGGATGAGAACGGGAGAAAGGATTCCATTCGTGCGGATACTCTCCACCAGATCCTCCATCTTTTCGTCGTCTATCACCTTAAAGGGATGGTTCCTGAAGGGCTGGATCTTTACGACCTCTATGTCCATTGCGGATTCTTCGTTGCTGACACCGAGCAGTTCCTCTACGCTTGTCAGTTTAATTTTCTGTCCTGGTCTGATCTTCTTCACCTCTGAGAACCTCCTTTGTCAGTCTTGAAAAACCTTCTGCAGCCTTGCACTTTGGTGCGTATCGGAAGATGCTGATCCCTTCTGAGCTTGCCTCCGCCACCTTAACCGAAAACGGTATGAATGACTCCATGATGCCCACATCATTTCCATAACTCTCCTGAAGCATAGCAGTTATGTCTTTTGCATAATTCGTCCTGTAATCCACCATGGTGATCAGGATTCCCTCAACTGAGAGGCTTTTGTTCAGCCGCTTCTTTACCACGGAGATTGTTTTAAGGAGCATCTGCAAGCCGACGACCGGAAGATAAGCTGCCTGCACAGGGATGATCACTTTGTCTGCAGAAACAAGGGCATTGATCGTCATAATTCCCAGAGAGGGCATACAGTCGATCAGGATGTAATCGTAGGAATCGCGGATCGTTTCAAGAAATTCTTTGAGGATCATTTCCCGGCTCATAACATTGGACAGGGATACCTCAATACCGGACAATTCCATGTTTGCAGGGATCAGGTCCACACCTTCATCGTGATGCAGGATCCCTTTCCGGGACAGGGACTCCTCCTCATTTATGATGTCCATCATCATTGTTGCCAGAGTCACAGGGATGCTGTCCGGATCCGGATACCCGAGGCTGACTGTCAGGCTCCCCTGCGGATCGGCATCGATCAGGCAGACCTTTTTTCCGGCCATCGCCAGCCCGATCCCAAGGTTGGCAGCCACCGAAGTCTTCCCACAGCCTCCCTTTTGGTTCGCTATTGCTATCACTTTTGCCATTTCTTTGTCCTCCTGTCTGCTTTTCTCATTCCGCTTCATTCTCTGACTGCGTATTTCCAAGCTGCTGGGCCTGCCAGAGCTTCAGGATATCCAGGATCCTTTCCTTCATCCTCTCCGCTGAATATTCTTTCGGGAAAAACCTGTGCAGCTGTTCATTCTTGAAGGTGACCCGGTTGATCTCTCCTTTTTTGACCTCGCCCAGGATCTTCTTCATTTCCTGCAGATCCAACTCGCCGTCCCTGCTGAGCTTCTTCATTCTCTGTGCCTGCGACAGGGAAGGAGAGGACTGGGTGTATGCCATTGCCTGGATCAGGTTCTTCTGTTCCTCCTCCGTAAGGAATGATGCCTCATAAGCCGGAGTGAACCCGATCTTCCCGTCATCCAGCATCTCAAGGATCTCCGGTACAAGGTCTGCGATCCTGAGGTAGCGCTGGACCTGTTTCGGGCTCTCACCCATCTCTTCACCCATGATCTCGATGGATTTCCTCCCCTTGTACTGGTAGTCATCCTGCCCATTGCTGCTGAACCCGTTCTTGCGCTTGATCGCGTCATACTTCATCTTGCAGGCAAAAGCCTTTTCACTGGGTGAGATGACCTCCCTGTGCATGTTGGAATCCACCATGCTGATCACGGCTTCCTCATCCTTAAGGACACGGATGATCACCGGGACTTTCCGGTATCCGAGCTTCTGGGCTGCATATCGTCTGCGGTTTCCGGAAATGATCTCGTAAGCCCCATCCGGGATGGGCCTTACGATCAGGGGATTCAGGATACCGTACTTTTTAATGCTCTCCATGAGCATGTTCATCTGATCATCAGGTTTTACCTTGAAGGGATGTCCCCTGAATTCCCTGAGCCTCTCCACCTCGATCTCAACGATCCTTTCCTTTTCCCCGATCCCGCTGTTCTTCTCCTGCATGTTTGTCCTCCTTGTCTTTCCCAAACTCGTGAGCTCTGATGCCGCTGAACAGGTCTTTATCCTTACCCTGGCACCGGTGGCCATCCCCTCCGCTTTTTCCGGAAGAGAAGAGCAGATACTGGGTAAAAATGCTCCTCCCTGCAGGTGATTTGCCGATTTCTGCACGAAAAAAGCCCGTTCAGACCAGATCTTTGGTTTCATCTGATCCAAACGGGCCACTATCCATTTGCCGTCTGCATTAGCAGGTGCTAAGAATTGTAATATTGTCTCTCCCGATCTCTGCTAACCGAGTTAGCTGGCGGACTTACAGGCAGGAACGAATTTCACGGTTTTACTTCGTTTTTCATCGATTTTCCATACCTGACAGCCGGTGTTCCCCTTATATTAGCCAGACCCTCTTTTGAGGCGATTAGCTGCGAAATGCTTTTCTTAGCTGGATACACAGCAGTTCAGCTAATTGCAATGAGAGCGAGCGATTAGCCAGCTAATCGTTCCACTCTCATTTGAGCCCGTCCGCGAGGTGACTCGAACACCCGACCTACCGCTTAGGAGGCGGTCGCGCTATACAACTGAGATACGCAGACATGTCCGGAAACCCGCATAAATACTGGGTTTTTTGCCTTTTTGAGGCCCGGTAAATGATTTATGATCTCGGCTGATTGCTAATTCAGCCGGAGACTTTTGAGATGTTTTTTCGATTCGGTTGCAAGAGGGTGAAACTCTTTTTAAAAGTAACTCTTTCGCAACCAGCGTCGATTTTTTGACTGGAATCGAACTCCAAGTACACAACTTTTTCTTGCTGCGTTTCACCACCCTGATTTCTTAGGAGGCGGTCGCTCTATCCAACTGAGCTACGCAGACATACAATATAAAACTCTGCAAAT
This sequence comes from uncultured Lachnospiraceae bacterium, assembly GCA_902785635.1. Taxonomy (GTDB): domain Bacteria; phylum Bacillota; class Clostridia; order Lachnospirales; family Lachnospiraceae; genus Merdiplasma. Next base: position 36 of record CACZZH010000169.1, on the reverse strand, counting down.
ACAGAACATTCATATTATACACGATTCATAATGTTT
>CACZZH010000168.1 GCA_902785635.1 uncultured Lachnospiraceae bacterium | reverse complement strand
GTCCTCACCGCCCGCGTGATCGACCGTCCGATGCGTCCGCTGTTCCCGAAGGATTACCGCAATGACGTGACCCTCAACAATCTGGTCATGAGCGTTGATCCCCTGTGCCGTCCGGAACTGGTGGCCATGCTGGGAAGCGCGATCGCTACGAGCATTTCCGATATTCCGTTTGACGGTCCCTGCGCTATGACGCAGATGGGTCTTGTGGACGGTGAGTTTATCGTCAATCCGTCCCAGGAACAGTGGAAGAACGGTGATCTGCAGCTGACGGTTGCCAGTACTGCCCAGAAGGTGATCATGATCGAAGCCGGCGCCAACGAGGTACCGGAGGATCAGATGATCGATGCGATCTATAAATGCCATGCGATCAACCAGGATATCATCGCTTTCATTAACCGGATCGTTGCCGAGGTCGGCAAAGAAAAACATGAATATGAGAGCTGCGCGATTCCGGAAGAAATGTTCGCAAAAATGCGTGAGATCGTTACTCCGGAGGAGATGGAAGAGGCAGTATTCACTGATGTGAAGCAGATCCGTGAGGAGAATATCAAGCAGGTGACTGCCCGTCTCGAGGAAGCTTTTGCCGACAACGAAGAGTGGCTGGCAGTTCTCGGAGAGGCAGTTTACCAGTATCAGAAAAAGACCGTCCGCAAGATGATCCTGAAGGATCACAAGCGTCCCGACGGCCGTGCGATCACCCAGATCCGTCCGCTTGCAGCGGAAGTGGATATTATTCCACGTGTCCACGGCTCTGCCATGTTCACCCGCGGCCAGACTCAGATCTGCACGGTCACGACACTGGCTCCGCTTTCTGAGGTACAGCGGATCGACGGCCTGGATGAGAATGAAGTAAACAAGCGCTACATGCATCATTATAATTTCCCGAGCTATTCTGTAGGTGAGACCAAACCTTCCAGAGGACCGGGAAGACGTGAGATCGGTCACGGCGCCCTGGCGGAAAAAGCTCTGATGCCGGTACTTCCCAGCGAAGAGGAATTCCCTTATGCGATCCGTACCGTTTCGGAGACGTTCGAATCCAACGGTTCCACCTCGCAGGCAAGCGTGTGCGCGTCTACCATGTCTCTGATGGCAGCCGGCGTTCCGATCAAAAAACCGGTAGCAGGCATCTCCTGCGGTCTGGTGACCGGCGAGACCGACGATGATTATCTGGTTCTTACGGATATTCAGGGACTTGAGGACTTCTTCGGAGATATGGACTTTAAGGTAGCCGGTACCCATGACGGTATCACTGCCATCCAGATGGATATCAAGATCCACGGACTTACCCGTCCGATCGTGGAAGAAGCCATCGCAAAGACCAGAGAAGCAAGAGAGTATATCCTGAATGAAGTGATCACTCCCTGCATCAGTGAGCCGCGTGAGAGCGTTAATGAATACGCACCGAAGATCATTCAGATCCAGATCGATCCGCAGAAGATCGGTGATGTGGTCGGACAGCGCGGAAAGACGATCAACACGATCATTGAGCGTACCGGCGTGAAGATCGATATCACGGATGACGGAGCAGTATCCGTATGCGGTACAGATGCGGCCATGATGCAGAAAGCAATCGATATGATCCAGATCATCACGACCGATTTCGAAGAAGGCATGGTCCTGACCGGTAAGGTCGTGAGCATCAAGGAATTCGGTGCATTCATTGAATTTGCCCCCGGCAAGGAAGGTATGGTACATATTTCCAAGATCGCAAAGGAGCGTATCGCTCATGTGGAAGATGTGCTGACACTGGGCGACGTTGTAAAGGTCGTATGCCTGGGCAAGGATAAGATGGGCAGGCTGAGCTTCTCCATCAAGGACGTAAAGAACTGAGTCGGCCAAAGCGCCGGCAGCGTTTCGGGCAACGGATTTAACAGACTTGTTTGACGGACACAGAGAAAATATTCTCTGTGTTCGTCTCAGTTTGAGATATGGAAAGGGCAGGGGATCGGATACCTGCCTGATGTGAATAATGCCCGGGGGAGGAAAAAATGTCTGATTTTCTTACAGTCGGTATAGTGCAGACAGCGCTGGAGATCGGTCTGATCTATTCGCTGATCGCTCTTTCTCTGTTTATCAGCTACAGTATTCTGAATATCTGTGATCTGTCCACAGATGGCTGCTATACGCTCGGCAGTGCTGTCGGAGCAATGGTCACGATCGCAGGACATCCGCTTCTTGCGATCCCGGCGGCCATGCTCTCCGGGGTATGCTCAGGTTTTGTTACGGCGCTGCTGCAGACACGTTTCGGAGTGGAAAGCATTCTTGCCGGCATCATCGTGAATACGGGTCTGTATACGATCAATCTCGCTGTGATGGAGTTTTCGGCAAATGTATCCATTTTCGGGACAGATACGGTGTTTTCGATCGTCAAAAATATTTCTGAAAACGAGGTCTGGCAGAATTGGTCAAAGCTGATCCTGCTTGCGGTCATCATCGCACTGATCTGCTTTGCGATCCACTGGTTCCTGGGCACAAGACTTGGACTTTCCATCCGGGCGACCGGCGACAGTCCTGCGATGGTGAGGGCTTCTTCTATCAATCCGGCGTTTACCATCACCGTCGGGCTGTGCATTTCCAATTCCTTTACCGGCCTGGCAGGGTGCCTGATCGCACAGTACAACAAATCCACGAATATTACGATCGGAACAGGCATGGTGACGATTGCGCTCGCCTCTCTTGTGATCGGCGAAACGATCTCCGGAAAGCGGAAAATGCCGGTCCGGATCGCATGTGTGGTATTCGGTTCCTGCCTTTATCGGTTTATTATTTCTCTGGCTCTTCGTTTAAATGTTCCGACGGAGGCCTTTAAGCTGGTTTCCGCATTGATCGTTGCGGTCGCTCTGATCGCTCCCAATGCAAAACAGAAGATCGCTTTGCAGCTGCGAAAGCGCGCCCAGGGATAACATAACCGTCAAATCATTGAAGGAGGAGCCGGCAGGCAGGATCATATGTTAAAAATAGAGAAGATCGAAAAGACATTCAATAAGGGAACGGTAAATGAGAAGATCGCTTTGTGCGGAGTGTCTCTGACGCTGGAGGACGGTGACTTCGCCACAGTGGTCGGATCGAACGGAGCAGGTAAATCCACACTCTTTAATGCGATCGCCGGTTCCTTTTTCCCGGACAGCGGGATCATTGAACTGGATGGGAAAAACATTACTTTTACACCGGAACACGTGCGCAGCCGGGAGATCGGACGCCTGTTTCAGGATCCGCTTATGGGAACAGCTCCGAACATGACGATAGAGGAGAACCTTTCCGTGGCTTATCTGCGCGCTTCCAAAGGGCAGAAGGGTATTTTCAGCAGGACCGGAAAAAAGGAAAAACAGTTTTTCCGGGAGCAGCTTGCGCTGCTGAATATGGGCCTGGAAGACCGTATGGAAAATCCGGTAGGACTGCTTTCGGGAGGACAGCGCCAGGCACTGACACTGCTGATGGCGACGGTGGTCACACCGAAGATCCTGATGCTGGATGAGCATACTGCTGCATTGGATCCGGCTACGGCAGAAAAGGTGATGGACCTTACAAAGAAGATCGTACGGGACCGGAAGATCACGTGCCTGATGGTGACGCACAACATGCATCAGGCTCTGGATGCCGGCAACCGGACCCTTATGATGGACGGCGGACGGATCGTGTTTGACGTAAAGGGAGAGCGGCGCAGCGGAATGACCGTGGATGATCTGCTCCGCAAATTTGCCGAGAACGCCGGGGCGCAGCTCGACAATGACCGGATCCTGCTGTCGAACTGATTCACTTTAACTGTTTTTCGCAGCCGTAATTATAATTACAGCCGCTCCAGGTCCTGAAAGAACCCCGGATATGAAATATTGACGCATTCTGCTCCCTGGATTTCCAGGGGGCATTTTGCTGCCATGGCGGCTATGGTGAAGCTCATTGCGATCCGGTGATCCAGATGGGTATCGATGACGGCCTCATGCAGAGGTGCTCCGCCGCGGATGATCATTCCATCTTCGGTCGGTTGGGCATCACATCCCATACGCTGCAGGTTTTCTGTCATCACCGCGATACGGTCGGATTCTTTTACTTTCAGCTCAGCTGCATCCCGGATCACGGTCGTACCTTCGGCAAAGGCGGCCATGACGGCGATCACCGGAAGCTCATCTATGAGCGTGGGAATGATCTCTCCTCCGATCTGGATGGCAGAAAGAGAGCTGCTTCTTACAAGAAGATCTGCTGCGGGTTCTCCGCCTGCGTCATAGGTATTTACAATAGAAAGATCTCCGCCCATGGCACGGACCACTTCCAGGATCCCGCTGCGGGTCGGATTGATTCCGACGTTTCGGATAAGGATCTCGGATCCGGGGATCAGCAGGGCAGCGGCGATAAAGTAGGCGGCGCTGGAGATATCCCCCGGAACGGTAATGTCCTGCGCATGGAGATGAGGATCCGGTGCGATGGAGGCGGTATTTCCGTCTGTGCGGATATCAGCCCCGAAACCGGACAGCATTCGTTCCGTATGATCACGGGAACGAGCCGGTTCGGTTACGGTCGTCCTTCCGTCTGCAGCATACATTCCTGCCAGCAGCACACAGGATTTTACCTGTGCGGAAGCCACAGGGGAAGAATAGCAGATCGCATGAAGCGGATTCCGCAGGATCTGACCTGACATTGCAGCGGAGATGATCTCCGTGTTTTTTGCGGGACAGATATGAAGCGGAATACAGCCGTTTCCGGAAAGAGAGCGGATATCTGCGCCCATGAGAGTCAGAGGATCCATGATCCTTTTCATCGGCCGCGAGCGCAGGGACGCATCTCCGTCGATGAGAGTCTCAAACGGCTGTCCGGCGAGAATGCCGCTGATCAGCCTTGTAGTCGTACCCGAGTTTCCTGCATCGAGGGGCATTTTGGACGGACTGAGGCCATAGAGACCTTTGCCGCGGATGAGGATCTCTTCTTCGTTTTGGGATATTTCGATTCCCATACTCCGGAAACAGTTTATGGTGGAGAGGCAGTCGGCACTCTCCAGAAATCCGCGAATCCTGGTCGTTCCGTCGGCTATGGAGCCAAACATAACGGCGCGGTGGGAGATGGACTTGTCTCCCGGGACCCGGATATGACCGTGAAGTGGCCCTTTTCCAGATATTTTCATTTCATTCTCCTGTGCTCTGCAGTGTATGTGGGAACATGTTATTCCTGAACGGGCAGGACCCGAAAGAGAATCCTGTCCGTTTACTTCAGCGCGGCTCTGTTACGGTATATCTGTGATGGCGGAGAATCTGTGCTGCTTTTACACAGGACTCATCTTCGTAGAATTCAATGTTCAGGACGCCCTCTTCAAATTCGCGGTTATGGACGATACCGATATTTTTGATACTGATTCCGGCAACAGCCAGTATGGTGGCGATCGTTGCGATCGCACCGGATTCATCGATGATATCGCAGTAAATGCGATGTACTTTTTTCAGAGGCCCGTGAGAGGAAATGTCGAAGGAAGCCCGGTAATCCCTGGATTCTTCGAACATTTTATGGATATGACTGCCATCCAGGCGGAGCATGTGGTCTCTGGCCTGCTGCATCAGGCAGATAAATTCATCCATTACCTTATCGATGTTCTGACAGTTGTCCACGCAGATCTGCTCCCACATTTCGGGGGAAGAGGAGGCGATGCGCGTGATATCACGGAAGCCGCCGGCTGCGATTAGTTTCATATGCTGGTCCGGCGTATCCAGATGATGGACTGTGTTGACCAGTGAAGCAGCGATCACATGAGGAAGATGACTGACTGCAGCGGTAATGAAATCATGTTCTTTATAATCCAGAATCAGAGGGAGCGCTTTAAAGGAGAGCACCAGATCCCGGTAAAAATCAGTCCACTGCGCCGGGACCTGATCCGTAGGAGTAAGAATATAGTAAGCATTCTCAAACAGAAACGGATTCGACCAGGCAAAACCGGATTTTTCGGAACCGGTCATGGGATGGCCGCCGATGAACTGTTTTTCCAGTCCCAGCTTCCGGACCGCTTCATGAATGCCTGTTTTTACACTGCCCACATCCGTGAGAATGCATTCCGGAGACAGTACGCCGGCTATCTGGGAGAGGACCTGAATATTATTGGACACAGGGGCGCACAGAAAGATCATATCACAGGCTCTGAGCATCGGATCGGAAGGGGAAGAACAGATCACATCGATAACTCCGTCCTTCAATGCCTCCTCGCTGGTTTGCCTTGTGCGGGTATACGCCATGATCCGGCAGTCATCCCTGTGAGAGCGGATAGCCCGGGCAAGTGATCCGCCGATCAGACCGAGCCCGATAAAACCGAAAACTTTTCTTTCCATATAGAGTAAGTCCTCCTGATCTTTACTTTGATGCGTTATAGTATCAAAAGACAGGACGATTTTACTATAACGACAAGAGTAATGTCAAGTACCGGTGAACAAAG
>CACZZH010000167.1 GCA_902785635.1 uncultured Lachnospiraceae bacterium | reverse complement strand
AGAGCGTTTCGTCTATGCGCGAATGCGTCGGAGCCTTAGACGAAGTTGGGTGAGAGCTCGGCGGAGTGGGTCCGGGTTTCGCGGTAATGATCCCTGCCCCCGATGGCGCACATGCCGTCCGTTTGAGTGAAATCGTGAATGCGGAAAAACATATATCTTGCGCTGCATGAAAAGATCCGGCATAAGCCGGATCTTTTGATTCTTCAGGGCGCAGGACCTGCACCCGGGTTATTTATTCAGGTCATTTCGGAAATAATGTAGCGAGGCCTTTGCTGAACTTCCTGATAGATCTGGGCGATATAGTATCCGATGATCCCCAGACTGATCATGATCACGCTTCCGAGAAAGAGCAGCAGCAGAATAACGGTCGTAAAACCTTCTACGGAATTTCCGGAAAAATACCGGATGAGTGTCTGAACACTGAGAATGACAGCTAACAGGAATACGACCGCACCTGCAAAAGTTACGATCTGCATGGCCAGGGTAGAGTAGTTCAAAATGTTTGTCAGTGCATACCGGACCAGGGAGATCGTAGACCATTTCGATTTTCCAAGTTCACGTTCCTGAACATCGAAATATACGGAAGCGCTGCGAAATCCGATCCATGCGGACTGAGCCCGGAAAAACCCCTTTCTCTCCGGCATGGAGAGCAGTGACTGCACAGCCTTTCGATCCAGAAGTTTAAAATCCGAGGCACTGCGCATATCGATCTTTGTAGCAGAAGACATTATCTTATAGAATAGTCCTGCGCTTGCCCTGTGCCACAACGACTCTCTGCCGCGGGAGTGCTTAACGCCTTCCACTACTTCATAGCCCTGTTCCCATAATTTGTACATTTCGAGGATCGTCTGGGGCGGATGCTGAAGGTCACAGTCCATCACGACACAGCAGTCTCCGCGGGCCTGCGCAAGGCCGGCGCAGATCGCAGCGTCTTTCCCAAAATTTCTTGAAAAATGAACTCCATGCACATCCGGGGCTGTTTCTGCTGCCTGGCGGATTCTGTCCCAGGTATGATCCGTTGATCCGTCATCGACAAAGATCAATTCATAGGAAAAGACCTGTCCGGACAGCAGTTCCGTAAGAACAGAAACAGTTTTGGGAAGCATGGCCTCTTCATTATATGCAGGAATTACGACTGAAAGTAAAGGCATGATAAATCTCCGTACGATAGCTCTGTTTTTTAATGCAATACCATATTATATGATTTTCCGGATCTTTTGTCTACAAATTCAAAGATCCCCCGCCTTAAGAGGCGGGGGACATCCCGAATGAATTCCGGAACGCTCCGGCGTTTTTTCCTGTTCTTTGTCCGGTCAACAGGGCTTTATCCCATAACAGCCTGTACTTTGTAATGATCGGTTCCCTCTTCAAAGGGAATCAGGTTACCGTCAAGCTGCCTTCCGTTGACTATGAGCTTCTTTATCCCTTTCTGTACATGTTCCGGATTGGAGACCTCGATCTCATAGAGTGCACCGCGGAATTTTCTCGTCAGGGTATATCCGCCGAAATCCCGGGGAGTACACGGATCGATACGAAGACCTTCATACTCAGGCTGAATCCCGAGAATATACTGTGATATATTTACAAATGTCCAGGCTGCCGTTCCTGTCAGCCAGCTGTTCTTTCCCTGTCCGTGAAATCTTGCATCCCTGCCTGCCACCATCTGGGAATATACATATGGCTCCGTGCAGTGGATCTCAGAGAATTCCTCTGTATAAGCCGGACACGTTTTCCTGTAGATATCGAACGCCCGCTCACCGTGTCCGAGCATCGTCTCCGCAATGGACACCCAGGGATTGTTGTGGCAGAATATGCCGGCATTTTCTTTATATCCCGGCGGATAAGAGGATACTTCACCGAGATTGAGATAATATCTGGAATAGGCTGGCTGCAGGATCATAATTCCGTATTCCGTATCCAGATATTCCTGTACGGACCGGAGTGCCTTTTCCGCAAGACCTTCACGGATCCCGATTCCTGCAAGGACGCAGAAGCCCTGCGGCTCAATAAAGATCCTGCCTTCTTCGCATTCGCGGGATCCGACTTTTTCGGAAAATGCATCATAAGCACGCAGGAACCATTCTCCGTCCCATCCGGCAGTAATGACTGCCTGATACATCTTTTCCACTTCTTTTTCAGCACCGGCGGCAAGTTCCTCTTTTCCGGCGATCCTGCAGAGCTTTGCATATTCTTTTCCGTATTTGACGAACATCCCTGCAATAAACACCGATTCCGCTACCGGTCCCTCAGACGGACCGGTGGTCTGGAATGCTTCACCGGGTTCCTCCGAGAAGCAGTTCAGGTTCAGACAGTCGTTCCAGTCAGCCCTGCCGATCAGCGGAAGAGCATGCGGACCTTTATGGGATGCCGTATAGTTAAAGGATCTGGTGAGGTGCTCAAACAGAGGTACTGCACTTTCCGGATCATTGTCAAACGGTGTCGGTTCATCCAGAATCGAGACATCACCGGTCTCTTTGATATAGGCTGCGACTGCCGCGATCAGCCAGAGCGGATCATCATTGAAACCGCTGCCGATCTCCATATTCCCTTTTTTGGTCAACGGCTGGTACTGATGATATGCACTGCCGTCAGGAAACTGTGTGGAAGCAATATCAATGATTCTTTCGCGGGCTCTTTCCGGTATCAAGTGAACGAATCCGAGAAGATCCTGACAGCTGTCGCGGAAGCCCATTCCTCTGCCGATCCCGGATTCATAATAAGAAGCAGAACGCGACATATTGAAAGTAACCATGCACTGATACTGGTTCCAGATATTCACCATGCGGTTGACCCTGTCATTTGCAGTGTGCACGGAATAGGTGGAGAGAAGTCCGCTCCAGTATCGTTTCAGATCTTCAAAAGATCTGCTCACCTGTTCGGCGGTACAAAAGCGGGAGAGCAGTGCCTTTGCAGGTGCCTTATTGATGACGCCCGGAGCTTCCCATTTCTGATCAGCCGGATTTTCCACATAGCCGAGGACAAAAATATAGTTTGCCTGTTCACCCGGCTCAAGCACAACATTCAGCTGATGAGCTGCCACCGGATACCAGCCGCTTGTGACGGAATTCCGGCAGCCGCCTTCTGCGATGGCTTGCGGATCGGAAGCGCTGTTGTACCGTCCGATGAAATCTTCACGGCTTGTATCAAATCCGTCTACGGGACTATTCACCGAAAATACCGCATAATGATTTCGCCTCTCCCGGTACTCGGTTTTATGATAGATCGCGGATCCCTCTATTTCCACTTCACCTGTACTCAGATTCCGCTGATAATTCGTCATGTCATCCATGGCATTCCACAGACAGAATTCCACATAGGAATAGATACGGAAAGACTTTACCTGATCCGAAGTATTGGTGAGCGTCAGAGAGTTGATCTCACAGGATGCGTCCATCGGTACAAAATTCAGCAGATCCGCTTTCAGACCGTTTTTTGAAGACGAAAAACGGGTATATCCGATTCCGTGCCGGCATTCATATGAATCCAGTTCACATCTGGATGGCTGCCAGCCGGGATTCCAGAGAACATCTCCGTCCTTAATATAATAATATTTCCCATTGGAATCATAGGGAACACAATTGTAACGGTAACGCGTAAGACGAAGCAGCTTTGCATCTTTATAAAAGCTGTAGCCACCGCATGTATTGGAAATGATCGAGAAGAAATCCCTGCATCCAAGATAGTTGATCCAGGGAAGCGGCGTTTTCGGAGTTGTGATCACATACTCCATCGCGGCATCGTCGAAATAGCCGTATTTCATCAACAGCACCCCTTCCTTTTAAGAAATCGATTAAGTAATGATTAATCACAGTATATAAGAATGAGCCCGGAATTGCAAGAGAAGAATTCAGTATTTGTTGTTCTTTATAATTTGAGCAGTATTCAAAATATCTTTCGTTTTATCAGCTTATAAGTCAATATTTTTGTGCTTTTTTCTGGTTTATGAAAAATATTTAAAGATACGGCGGTGATTGATCCTCGACAGCATTTCAGAAACACCAAAAAGAAGTGTTGCCGAAACCATTTTCGAAATCCGAGGGTGCAAATGGTTTTTCGCCAGGTCATGATGAACGTGAAATTGTGTATATTGTACAACTATCGCACCTTGGTTTTGTATAAACTGTAAATTTAACAATTTCTTTTAATTATCGCTTGCCTTTTTTTGCCGGATGCGATATTATCATGCCATGAAAACGATTAAGTGATTTTCGAAACGAATTGAAATCACTGATCGAAAACAATAAAGATCTATATTTTAAGGAGGAAATGACATGAATAAGAAGCTTATGAGCATCGCTCTGACGGCAGCTGCAATCGGCTGTGTAACAGGAACTGCAGCATTTGCTGACGGGAATGTACTGAACATCCAGTGCTGGAACGAAGAGTTCAAGACCCGCCTTACCGATCATTATCCCGGATACGAAGCAGTAGACGGAACCCACGGAAAGATCGGTGATGTGGATGTAGTCTGGACCATTACCCCAAGCGATGACAATGCTTACCAGAACCATCTGGATGAAGTTCTTCCGGTGAACCAGGAAGCAGCAGATGATGAAAAGGTTGACCTTTTCCTGATCGAAGCTGACTATGCGAAAAAGTACGTCAACAGCGAACTCGAAGTTACTGAAAAGATCGCGGATCTGGGCATCACGGAAGATGAGCTGGCCAACCAGTATCAGTACACCAAAGATGTTGTAACCGATGGTGAAGGAAATCTTCGCGGTGTTTCATGGCAGGGCTGCCCCGGCGTTCTGATCTTCAACCGTGAGGCTGCTAAGGAAGTTTTCGGAACAGATGATCTGGATGCTGTTCAGGAAAAGGTAAAAGACTGGGATACCTTCAAAGCTACCGCTGCTGAACTGAAGGAAGCCGGTTATTCCATCGTTTCCACCGTAAACGATACATATCGTGTATACTCCAACAACGTTACCACTCCGTGGGTAATTGACGGAAAACTGAATATCGATGACAACCTGATGAAATGGGTAGATGACTCCATGGAAATGGTAGAAGCCGGCGAGACCAACACCTTCGAGCTGTGGTCTGATGACTGGGCAAAAGGTTTCTTCCCGGATGGAAAGGTATTCTGCTACTTTGGACCGGCATGGCTGATCAACTTCTCCATGCATGCAGATGAAGAAGGTTCCATCGCCAACCTCGGCGGCTGGGGTGCTGTAGAAGGACCGCAGGGCTTCTATTGGGGCGGCACATGGATCGCTGCTGCAAAGGGTACCGACAATCCTGAACTGGTTGCAGATATCATCCGCAAGCTCACCACAGACGAGACCATCATGACCGATATCGTTAAGGCTGACAGTGATTTCGTGAACAATAAGCCGGCTATGGAAGCAGCTGCAGAGGACGAGAGCTTTGCATTCTCCGTTCTCGGAGGACAGAACCCGCTGGCTATGTTCTGCGCAGGTGCCGAGAAGATCGATCTGTCCAACATGGGCGATTATGATCAGGGCTGCACCGAGGAATTCCAGAACGCAATGAAGAACTACTTCGACGGAAATGCTTCCAAAGAAGAAGCTCTGGCACTGTTCAAGACCGCTATCTCCGAGAAGTATCCGGAACTTGTAATTGACTGATCGGATCATTCCTTTGAGTCGATGTCAAAGTGCTGACACACATCTGAATAAGATAAGGGCGTAGGATAGAGCCGTACCTGCCCGGCAGAAACTGCAGGGAAGGGCGGCTCTATCTTTGTCCAAAGCGAAGGAGGAACTGCCGTCCATGAAGAATAATCATAAAGCGGTCAGCTACAATAAATGGGGGTACATTTTTCTGATTCCCTTTGTTACAGTGTATATTGTTTTCCAGCTGGTACCGCTGTTTACAACGATCTATAACAGTTTTTTTGAAAATTACATGTCGGGACTTAAACAGATCGGACCGAACTTTGTAGGCCTGGAAAATTATAAAGCGCTCTTTGCAAGCGGAGATATATGGAAATATCTGCGCAATACGCTGATCATGTGGATCATGGGTTTCGTCCCGCAGATCTTTTTCTCCCTGCTTCTTGGCGCCTGGTTCTCCGACCATATGCTCCGTCTGAAAGGGCAGCGCTTTTTTAAAACGGTCATCTATCTGCCTAATCTGATCATGGCTTCCGCATTCTCGATGCTGTTCTTTGCCCTGTTTTCGGACGGCGGACCGATCAATACGATTCTGATATCCCTCGGGATCTTCAAAGAGCCATACAAGTTCTTTTCCCACATCTGGAGCACAAGAAGTCTGGTGGCGTTCATGAATTTCCTTATGTGGTTCGGAAATACGACCATCCTTCTGATGGCAGGCATGCTCGGAATCGACAGTTCACTTTTTGAGGCGGCAAACGTGGATGGCGCAACATCCACCCAGATCTTTTTCCGGATCACGCTTCCCCTTCTGCGGCCTATTCTTGTTTATGTGATGATCACTTCGATGATCGG
>CACZZH010000166.1:6492-7748 GCA_902785635.1 uncultured Lachnospiraceae bacterium | reverse complement strand
GAAGAAACTCTTCATCACAGGTCATGGGGTCGCATTCGTAGGAAGTGACCAGCTCACCCTTTTCTGTTTTCTCCGGATTCTGTGCATAGTCGGTTCTTGCCTCCAGGCACTGCGCCAGAGTTTTTCCTTTGTTGTTATGCATTGCAATCAGCCTTGTCGCCGCCATGCGCGTTTCCTCCTCTCCGGCAAAATGAAAAGACGCCTCCGAAGAGACGTCTTTATCAGTATGTGACTTTTCTGCTTTATCGATTTTGTTTTATCCGATCAGGATCTTCAGGTCTTCATCTACCGTGGTGATGCCGGCGATGCCGAAATTCTCCACCAGTACCTTTGCCACGTTCGGGCTTAAGAACGCCGGAAGCGTCGGCCCCAGGTGGATGTTCTTCACACCAAGGTACAGGAGCGCCAGCAGGACGATAACTGCCTTCTGCTCGTACCAGGCGATGTTAAATGCCAGCGGCAGGTCATTGATATCCTTCAGTCCGAATATCTCCTTCAGCTTCAGGGCAATGAGCGCCAGTGAATAGGAGTCGTTGCACTGGCCCGCGTCCAGCACTCTCGGAATCCCGCCGATATCACCAAGGTCCAACTTGTTATACTTATACTTCGCACAGCCGGCCGTCAGAATCACCACATCCTTCGGAAGCTTCTTCGCGAATTCTGTATAGTACTCCCTGGACTTCATTCTTCCGTCGCAGCCTGCCATAACCACGAACTTGCGGATTGCGCCGGATTTCACAGCATTAACCACCGGTTCCGCCAGTGCAAATACCTGCTCGTGGGCAAAACCGCCGGTAATGGATCCGGTCTCGATCTCTGTAGGCGCGGGACATCCCTTGGCCTGTTCGATGATTGCGGAGAAATCCTTCACCTCGCCATAGGCACCATCTATATGTCTGCATCCGGGAACTCCGGTAGCACCGGTGGTCCAGAGGCGATCCTTATAACTGTCTGCGGGGGGTACAACACAGTTGGTAGTCATGAGGATCGGTCCGTTGAATTTCTCAAACTCTTCCTTCTGCTTCCACCAGGCATTGCCATAGTTGCCTGCAAAGTGCGGATACTTCTTAAATGCCGGGTAGTAATGCGCCGGCAGCATCTCGGAGTGGGTATACACATCCACTCCGGTACCTGCGGTTTGCTCCAGAAGCATTTCCAGATCCCTTAAATCATGGCCGGAGATCAGGATGCCCGGGTTTTTGCGGACGCCGATATCCACCGTCGTAATCTCAGGATTGCCATATGCTTCCGTATTG
>CACZZH010000166.1:0-6475 GCA_902785635.1 uncultured Lachnospiraceae bacterium | reverse complement strand
TGAGCGCTACCAGATCATCCGCGGTCAGAGAATCATCCATGGTCTTCGCAAGCGCCTTCTGAATGAATGCATCGACTTCCTCATTGTCCTGCAGCAATGCGTTAGCATGCTTGGAGTATGCTGCAAGGCCCTTCAGGCCGTAGGTGATCAGCTCACGAAGACTGCGGACATCTTCATTTTCAGTGGCAAGAACGCCAACAGTCGCAGCCTTCTCGTCAAAGGCATCTACAGTCGCGTTCCAATGTGCTGCTTCAGGAAGACCAGCCGCTCCTTCTTTGCCAAGTTCCGCCAGGAGGTCCTGCTTTGCAGCAAGCGTTTTCTCGATTGCGCGGATGATCGCATCCCGGTCAAAGTTTGCGTTGGTGATGGTGATGAAGAGATTCATCGTCACCATGTGATTGATTTCCCTGGACACGCTCTTCCCAGCATCGCGGAGCGCTGTAGTCACGATGGACAGTCCCTTTGTCGCATAGATCAGAAGATCCTGCATTGCCGCGACTTCAGGCTTCTTCCCGCAGACGCCGGAAATCGTACATCCTTTGCACTGTGCCGTTTCCTGACACTGGTAACAGAACATTTTTGCTTCAGCCATTTTGTTTCCTCCTCAGGTTGATTTCGTTATTATATTTTTTTAATCGTGTAGACTGTATTGTCTCTTGTTTCGAGAACGAGTCCTGTTTCGACAAGCATACCGCGCATGATCTCATTCCTCAGAGAGTAATAGATCGCGGGATTGTTGTCCCAGTATTGCGCATGGATATCCTGGGTCATCTGCCAGATAAGCTCCTCGTCCGATTCCGAGACGATTACATTCACTCTGTCACATGGCATACCGTTGACGAAGAAATCTTCAAAAGCTTTGTATGCCTCCGCTGGTGATGCTGAGGGGGCAATTGCATTTTCCTTACCGAAATCAAATGCGGTTTTTTTGATGACTTCAGATCTTTCCCCATTCATGATGCTGCCAATCAGATTCGCATATCTTATCTCTGCGTCGTGAATCTGTCCCTGAAGCCAGCCATGAATGTTGCTCTCATCGATGACGCTCTCTAATGAGGGAAGTTCTTTCGTGTATTTTTTCTGTTCCTGAATCCAGCCTGTCCGTTCCGCATAAGCGGCTATGGCCTTCGTCAATTCTTCCTGCTTTCCGATCTTGTTGTAAAGCCAGAAGTGAATGGGTCCTAAAAACGCGCTCATGAAGTTCTCACTTTCTGCTTTCTGCAATCTTATCGTTGACGGCTTTTACGACTGGCGCTGCTTCAATACCATGAACAGCGCAGGCATCCTCCAGACTCTCTGCCTGGGAGGCCGGACATCCAAGGCAATGCATCCCGATCCCAAACAGCACCTCCGCTGCCTCCGGATACCGGTTTACTACCTCTCCGATCAATGTCTTCTCATTTACATATGTATTTTCCATGCGTTTTCCCTCCTGCACTTGATTTTCTGGGGATATGATACTATAATCCCGGTAACGGATATGTTGTTGCAACAACGAAAGGGTGATTTTTTATGAATACATTCTTTTTGGCTAATACGCCCCTGTTTCATGGGATTAAAGAGGTCGAAATTTCCGAAATGCTGCATTGTCTGAATGCGAGAGAAAAGAAATATAAGAAGGACGAGATCATCTTCCGCGCGGGGACGTCGGTCAGTGAAATCGGACTGGTTGAATCCGGGAGCGTGAATATCGTAGTAAACTTTTATTGGGGAAACAGCCATATCTTCGGTCATGTGGGAAAAGGCCAGGTATTCGCGGAGAACTATGCGGCGATCCCCGGGCAGGAACTTGTCTGTGATGTGGTTGCCTCCGAAGACACTGAAGTACTTTTTCTGAGTATGAATAAGATGCTCACAACCTGCCAGAGGGGCTGTGCGTTTCACTCACTGATCATTCACAACATGCTCCGTATCTCGGCGCAGAAGAATCTGAACATGTCCTCCCGCATGATGCATACAGCCTCCAAGTCCCTTCGCGACAGGCTTCTGTCGTACCTTTCGGAGCAGGCGACGCTGAATGGATCTGCACATTTCAAGATCCCGTTTGACCGGCAGCAACTGGCAGACTATCTGGCTGTTGACCGCAGCGCCATGTCAAACGAACTTTCCAAAATGCAGAAGGATGGGCTGATTACCTATCACAAGAACGAATTCACCCTGAACGAGGCGATTCATCATGAATAACATATTCTGCAAACGTATTTACGAAGAGCCTTCCTCTTCAGACGGCTTCCGAATCCTGGTAGACAGGCTCTGGCCGCGCGGTATCAGCAGGGATTCCGCGTATATTGATCATTGGGCTAAGGATATTGCGCCATCTTCCGAACTTCGAAAGTGGTTTTCCCATGAGCCAGGGAAATTTGAGACTTTCTCCGAAAAATACGCAGATGAACTCAATGCCAATCCTGCCGTCCATGAGTTTCTTTCGTTCGTTAGCGACAGGCTCACCGCAGGAAGAATAACGCTCCTTTACAGTGCGAAGGATACTGAGCACAATAATGCAGTCGTGCTTGCCGGATGGCTGAACAGAAATCTGTAAAAAGAACTCTCTGCCGTACTATGAAGCAGAGAGTTCTTCGTTCTGTATGTTATTTACCCTGGAAGTGTTCTTTTGCAAATTCCATATCCTGTACGACCTCGACCGTTCCCAGATAGTTTCCCGCTTTATCCCGAACCGCCATATACTTTACCAGAAACGTCCTGCCGTTCTTTTCCATCCAGACAGGAACTTCATCACGGCGGTTGTTTCGGAAGTCGTCTATAATCTGCCGCACCATCGGCTCAATCTTCGGCGGATGGCAGGAGAATACTTCCCGGTCGATAGCCATGGCAGGACGCTTGAACACCTTCGGTCCCTCATTAAAGAAACGATTGATATTCTCCGCATCTATAAAGGTGATCTCAATGGGAAGCGTGTTAAGGAGCGCTGTGAGCTGTTCCAGGGTCATATGGCCGCCGGGCATCACAATCTCGCCGTCAGGTGCTGCCGCATCCGGCTTTTCCCTGTTTTCGGCATCGTCCCAGGTCTCCTGCTGCACGCCAAAGCAAACAGCATAATCTTTGGAATCGTGATAAATGCCGAACCATTCTTCTTCGCTGAAATTCACTGCACAGATTGGGAAGAGGATGTTCTGTTCTTTATAGATCATCTCTTCGGCACGGGTCAGAACAGCGTCCAGACGTTCATTCCATCCGGCATCATGTGTTTTTTCCTGATCGAGAGAGCCAAGTTCATCACGGATTTCATCATCTACCGTCCACATGACATCCGAGGGACCGGACACGCCGTATCTTACTTTGAGCAGTGGATACAGAAGGTCCCCTTTCTTCGCGTAGTGGACAGACAACTCCCGGATGGCAGGAATGAGGTCTTCGCTCCGTGTCGATTTGAATTGCTTCAGGAGATCGGCAAGAACAGCATTTTCCTTTGTGAACGTATACAGGGGGTGTCCTACGATTTCTTCCATTGCAGCCGCACGGGCGTTTTTGTCTGTATAATCCTTCTTCGGGAAGGAATCTCTCTTTTTCAGCTCTTCCTGCGCTCTTTTCCTTAACAGGGAAGTCTCCACTTCTTTTTCAGCGTTAGCGATCTTTTCCTCTGTTGTCGCGCCATGGAACAGGGCGGAATGCACATCGCACAGCCTCTGCACCTCGGAGAGCGGTGTCCCCTCCTTCAGCAGTTCCTGCTCTGCCTGCATAATTTCCGATGCCTCGACTTCTCCGAAGGCACGGACAAAATCTTCCCGCACAGCCTCCAGATCTTCTCCGTCGCCAAGGCGGCGCAGAAATGCCTTCAGCTGCTCTGTCCTGTCCTCCGGCTTTGCCTCCGGTTCAGAGTGTTTATCACTCTCAGCACGATCCACCTTAACTTCGGGCATCTCCCCGACAAGTTCGAATCCCTTCTCCATGAATTTTGTCACCACGTCCATCATGGAGATATTCTTCATTTTCGCCCCCTTCGGGATCGTCATGATCTTCCCGACAGAATGAAGCATCGGCTTTTTTGTAATCTCGGTAAAGCCAAGACCGGCCATAATCTCTATCAGTTCAGGATATTCCTGCGTCAGTTCGTATACGGTCTTTGTCAGATCAAGCTTCTTTCCCATAAACAGAGCCTCCTTTATCAGCCTTCGGAAAAAGTATAGCCTTATTGCAGATACCCGTATGTTGTCCAGACAACATTTTGACCAGATAATCAGAATAATCCATCAGGCAGTCCATGGATCGTGAGCACTTTATAACGCATATATTCCCTTAGGAACGGATGAATTCCCCCAGCAAGTCTCCAAAACAGCCGATTTCCGTAGACACCACGCCGGCACCGAACAGCGCCGCAAAGCAGGACGCTTCGATCAGTGCCAGCAGGAAAGTCTGGCTCCAGTTATGCTTTACGATGGTATAGATGGCGCAGCCAAGGATAAACAGTGTGATCGGCCCAAGCACCAGGCAGGAAACCTTTGCCGCCGTATCAATGAGAAACGTGGTGAGTTTGCAGAGGATCATCACCGGCACCGCCAGGATCTTCAGGATTATTTTTATCAGGATCATAGTCTTTCGCTCCCTTCTTCTGTTCTGCCTTTATAGAAAATCTTGCAGCAATTCTATTTCATTATCTCTAAGCTCTCGTAATATCATAAAGTGTTATCCTATAATTCAAAAATGTATTCTTATTTTGATTATATTTCCAGACTGCTCTCATTAAGAAGAAAATCAAACAGCCCCATTACCAATACTCCGTCTTCGTTATACAATGGCGCAATGGCATCCTTGGTAATGATAATCTTCTTAAATCCATCCTGTGTCAGCAATAAGGATCTCTGTTCTTGTTCTTTCTTTGCATCATCAGGCAGAGCCAACGCCGACTGGATATAATACCGCTTCGAGCCTTTATTGCAGACAAAATCTATCTCGCGCTGTTTCCTTATCTTCTTTCCGGTTTTATCAACCTCGTTCGTTATCACAACGCCAACATCTACATTAAAGCCCCTGACAAGCAACTCATTGAAGATGATATTCTCCATCGCATGAGTTTCCTCAACCTGCCGGAAGTTCAGTCTGGCATTACGAAGACCCAGATCCGTAAAGTAATACTTAAGCGGCGTATCAATATATCTTTTTCCCTTGATATCATATCTGTATGCGCTGCTTAGCAGGAAAGAATCCTCAAAGTATCCAATGTACTTTTTTATCGTGTTCTGGCTTATCGTTTTATTCTTTACGCTCTTAAAGGTATCGGACAGCTTGCTTGGATTTGTAAGAGAACCTATTGCCGATGAAAGGATATTCAGCAATTCCTCCAGCTCCGACTTATTTCTGACATTGTTCCTTCCGACAATATCCGAAATATATGTTTCGTCAAACAGGTTTTTCAGAAAATCCACCTTTTGATCAGAAGTGGAATATTCAAGAACCAATGGGATTCCCCCGTAAAGCACATACTCTTTCCATCCTGCATCCTTATCTCCCGGGTAAACACTCATAAATTCACGGAAGGTAAGAGGGAACATATGAACTTCATCACCGCGCCCACGGAACTCGGTTATGATATCCTTCGATAGAAACTTTGCATTACTGCCTGTCACGTATACATCCACATTCTTCATGCGTGACAGACTGTTTAGCACAGCCTCAAATTCCTTAAGCAGCTGCACCTCATCCAAAAGGACATAATACATTTTCTTGTCTTTAATCTGCTCCTTAACATAAGGGAAGAAAACCTTTGGATCCCTGTAGTCAATATTCTCATAAAGGTCAAATGCCATTTCAATTATATGGTCGTCAGGAACGCCCTCTGATTCAAGGTGATCCTTAAACAAGTTAAAAAGCAGATATGATTTGCCACATCTTCGGATTCCCGTGATCACTTTTATCAGCTTGTTATGCTTTTTTAAAATCAGCTTATCAAGGTATATGTCTCTTCTTATCTCCATTTCAAAGCTCCTTTATTTCAAACCATTGCGGATTCCGCACTTTTCTTCAGTAGAATTATACTTCATCCGTTATGATAAACCAATAACTAAATTAACTTTTTGCAGATTTCCGCATTTTTCTTCAATAGAAGCAAAAAAGCCCACAGCCATCCGACTTTCATCAGACAACTGCGGGCATCCCCTCATACCTTATTAAACTCTTGTCACGTAGTCCAAACTTATGAACCCGATTCCACTCTTCAGCTTTCCCCATCCAGCCCTGGAACCTTTACCGGACTTCACCTCAACAATAGTATACGTTCCGACCGGGATATACTTCACCCTGTCGAAATCCGTTCCGGCTCCATTGCGGATATTGAGATCCTTCGCTGTCACCCTCACAAGGAACGGGCAATCCGCATTGGTCATCCCTCCGGAAACAGACTTCTCTGAAACACCACCACCGTACTTCTTCAGATACTCCTCACCATACCCGGCTCTCTTCACCTGTACTGCATCGCTCTGATCCGCCGGTCTCTCATACCACAGAAGCACCGCATCAGAAG
>CACZZH010000165.1 GCA_902785635.1 uncultured Lachnospiraceae bacterium | reverse complement strand
CTTCGCTGCTTCCGAGTAAGATACATTACCGCGAAACCCGGACCCACTCCGCCGAGCTCTCACCCAACTCCGTCTAAGGCTCCGACGCATTCGCGCATAAACGAAACGCTCTTACGTCGGAGCCTAAGACTGCGTAGGGTGCATATCTCGTCTGCGTTCCTGTCCTGACAATTTCGCTATAAATGATCCCTGCCCCCCGATGGTGCGCATGTCTGAAAGTGTAAGACGGATGATTTAAAATACAAAACTACAATTCTTTAAGAAAGCTTTCATGAGAAGCTGCGGAAAAGAGGGTTGCTGAGCATTATGTACGGCCTCAGCCAACTAATAATCTGCATTGATGCGCGGCTGCGGAAAAGCATATATGCTTTTCCGCAGGTCATTTTGAAAAACGGACGACATACGCGCCGCCGCAATCAGTGATCATTACCGCCCTGACAGGTAACGTTATAAATAATCGCTGGTCCCGGCGGCCAGTTCACATCCTTACGCTGACTCCCTTCGAGCGCAGCCATTGCTTCAATTCCATGATCTCCAGCTCTTTATAATGGAAAAGAGAAGCGGCCAGTACCGCATCTGCCTTTCCAAGGGTAAGAGCGTCGAGAAAATGTTCTTTTGTCCCCGCTCCTCCGGATGCGATCACAGGTATTTTCACTGTATCGGCAATGATCTTCGTCAGTTCAAGATCATATCCGGCTTTCGTCCCGTCACAGTCCATGCTGGTGAGAAGGATCTCTCCCGCCCCAAGCTTCTCGGCCTGTGCAGCCCACTCAACGGCGTCGATATTCATATCCACCCGTCCGCCGTTTTTAAAGACATTCCATCCGCTGCCATCCTTTCTGCGCTTCGCATCGATCGCAACCACAACGCACTGGCTTCCGAATTTGTCCGCTGCCTCACTGATGAGCCCGGGATTCATCAAAGCTGCCGAATTCACCGAGATCTTGTCTGCTCCTTCCCGAAGAAGAAGGCGGAAATCCTCCACGCTGCGGATACCGCCGCCCACCGTAAACGGGATAAAGACCTTCTCCGCAACCCTTCTCACCAAATCCACGACCGTATTGCGCCGGTCAGAAGAGGCTGTGATATCCAGAAATACTACCTCGTCAGCCCCTGCTTTGTCATATGCCTGTGCGATCTCCACCGGATCCCCGGCATCCCGCAGAGAGACAAAATTGACTCCCTTCACCACTCTTCCGTCCTTAACATCCAGACATGGGATGATTCGTTTTGTAAACATCACTTCCTCCTATATTGTCAAGAACACCGCCGGCGTTTTTGCTGCCGGACTGCGCGTCAGCTTTGCTCACATCTTCCGCTGCGCAGCCCCGGCATCCGCCGGAGACTTTAACTCAGCCGGAGACCGTAACCTGCCACTGAGTAATACTTGTTATGACCCACAGCCGACAGAGTCGTAAAAACTTCCCTGCTGATTTAAACCCTTCTGATCTGCAGGAAGTTCTCCAGGATCTTCATCCCCGCATCACTGCTCTTTTCCGGATGGAACTGGCAGGCAAAAAGATTCCCCTTCTCCACAGAAGCATGTATATCGGTCCCATAAAATGCGGAAGCAGTGACGATCTGCGGATCTGCAGCTTCAAGATAATACGAATGGACGAAATATACATAGGTCCCCTCTTCCAGGCCGGCAAACAGACGTCCGGGATGATCAAAATGCAGGGAATTCCAGCCCATATGCGGAATCTTCAGCGGTTCCCCTGAAGGTGCAGCGCCTTTGCATACCGGTCCGTCGGAAGGAATGCGGCGGATCATCCCCTTCAGGAGTGAAAGTCCTTCAACGCCGGGACTTTCCTCACTGCCTTCAAAAAGCAGCTGCAGCCCCAGGCAGATTCCCAGAAAGGGGATATTCTCTTCAACGGCTTTTTGAATCACAGGTATCAGTCCATACTGAGTCAGAGAACGCATGGCATCCCCGAAAGATCCAACCCCCGGAAGAATTACATGGTCTGCCCCAAGAATCACCCCGGGGTCACGGGTGATCACCGGTTCTCCTCCGATCCTTATAAGCGCTTTTTCAACACTTCGCAGATTCCCTGCATCATAATCAATGATCGCGATCATACCTGCTCCTCTCACTTTCTGATCACATCTAACAAAGTCCCAAGCGGACTTCAGCTCTTCATGCCCCTCTCCTCCTTCGGTGAGCTTGAGGACTTTGCTGCGCCGCCGCACGGCAGCTTTGCTGCTTTCCTCTGTGCGGCGTGTGCATCCTGCACGGAGTGCTTTTTGTCGCATGGGTAATTCGTCGGAATTTCCCATGCGACGAAAAACGAGTGGATCGCTCCACTCGTTTATAGTACCACGTTCTTATCGCTGTTCCAACAACGATTTCCTTATGCATTTACTACATTGATGGGCTTTCCGTCGATCACAGACTGAATATTCTCTGCCGTTGTCTGCATAATGCGCTCACGCGCTTCCTTTGTAGCCCAGGAAATATGCGGTGTGATAATGCAGTTCTTTGCGCCGAGAAGCACATTGTCTGCCTTGATCGGTTCCGTGGATACAACGTCCAGTGCCGCAGCCGCGATCTTGCCGCTGTTGAGTGCATCTGCCAGATCCTGCTCCACAACCAGGCCGCCGCGGCTATTGTTGATCAGAATCACGCCATCCTTCATCTTTGCGATGTTGTCCTTGTTAATCAGGCCTTCCACCTCTGGGAACAGCGGGCAATGCAGGAAAATGAAATCCGCACGTGCGAACAGTTCATCCAGAGCCACATACTCAGCGACCTCTTTTCCCTTGTCGTTCGGGAACTTATCATATGCAACCACTTTCATATTCAGCGCATTCAGAACGCGGGCGGTGTTGTAACCGATCCTGCCAAGGCCGATAACGCCGGCCGTCTTTCCTGACACCTCTACCAGCGGATAATGCCAGTAGCACCAGTCTGCATTCGATGCCCATTCACCGGCATGTACAGAATCACTGTGGTGACCAATATGGGAGCAGGCTTCCAGCATCAGTCCGACTGCGAACTGGCTTACATTATCCGTACCATATACAGGAACATTCTGTACCGGAATACCTTTTTCTTTTGCATAGGTATAGTCTACAACATTGTATCCGGTTGCAAGAACTGCGATCGCTTTCAGATTCGGGCATTTGTCGATAGTTGCCTTGCTGATCGGAGTCTTATTGATAACTGCGATCTCGGCATCTCCGATCCTCTCCGCGATCAGATCTGATTCCTCATAAGCTGTACGGTCATAAACAGTCACCTCGCCAAGCGCTTCCAGCGGTGCCCAGCTGATATCCCCGGGGTTCTCAGTAAATCCGTCTAATACTACGATCTTCATACTCTGTTCCTTTCTGAAATGATAGACAACGGGCAAACAGTATCATTGAATGAAAATATCTTATCATATTTTACCGATGTTAACAAGAGTATTCATGCGAAAATGAAGATTTATAATCAAAAAATTGCAAATTTTCCTGCAAAACACAAAAAGAACTGCTGCCGGAAAACCAGCAGCAGTTTCTTTTCCATGCTTATTTGAAAAAAATCTTCATAAAACGTCCCGAAAGACATCGTATCTGACTTTTATCAGAACAGGCCGCTTACCTTACCGGTCGAAGTGTCGACATCCACTCTGCGGTATGCAGGATTGGAACCGGTACCCGGCATCATGGAGATCGTTCCTGCCATCGGGCAGAGGAACTTGGCTCCGCCATACTCCAGGATGTCACGGATCGGCAGACGCCAGCCGTGCGGAACACCCTTCAGTGTCGGATCATGTGACAGAGACAGGTGTGTCTTTACCATCATGGTGCAGTAATCTTTGTACTTCGGATCATTCTCAAAGCGCTCAGCCTTCTCGATCGCAAGCGGTGCCCAGTCTACGCCGTCAGCGCCGTAAACTTCTTTCGCGATGAGCTCAACACGCTGACGAAGCGGAGTATCCAGATCATACAGATAATGGATATCTTCCTGCGGCTCGTTGCAGGCATCAACAACAGCCTGTGCAAGCTCAACAGCGCCTTCACCGCCATATCTCCAATGCTCGGACAGTGCCACACGCACACCCTGCTCCTCACACAGCTTACGCAGCAGAGCTACTTCTGCATCCGTATCGGTTGCGAAACGGTTGATGCAGACAACGGGCTTGATGCCGGACTTCTTTACATTGTTCACATGGTGGAACAGGTTTGCGCAGCCCTTCTCCAGAAGCTCGAGGTTCTCCTCTGTATACTCCTTCGGAAGCGGACGTCCGGGACGGACCTCCGGTCCGCCGCCGTGCATCTTCAGAGCACGGATCGTAGCTACTACTACGGATACATGCGGCTTCAGGCCGGACAGACGGCATTTTACATTCCAGAATTTCTCAAATCCGATATCAGCAGCGAAGCCGGACTCCGTTACATGATAATCGAACAGCTTCAGTGCAAGGCGGTCACCGATGATGGAGCTCTGGCCGATCGCGATATTTGCAAACGGACCTGCATGTACCAGGCAGGGCTGATGCTCTACGGTATAGCACAGAGTCGGATTGATGGTATTGCGCATCCAGGCGGTCATAGCGCCGGCAACTTCCAGATCCTCTGCGGTTACAGGGTTGCCCTTCTTATCATAAGCCAGAACGATCTTGCCGATACGGTCGCGCAGATCCGGCAGGTCTCTTGCAACTGCAAGAATAGCCATCAGTTCGGAGGATACAGCGATGTTGGTTCTCGTCTTCATCGGGAAACCATCCATCTTGCCTTCGCCAAGGCCGATCTCCATGTTACGCAGAGCCTGACAGCAGAAGTCCATAACGAAATTCCACTCGATACGCTCCGGGTCGATATCCAGGCGCTTGATGCCGATTTCTTTAAGCTTGGCATCATCATAGTTGCGCTCATGCTGCATACGCGCATTCAGTGCGACCATACCCAGGTTGTGTGCATTCATGATATCGTTGATATCACCGGTAAGACCAAGTGAGAACTCAGTCATCGGAATCAGCAGAGCGTTTCCGCCGCCTGCAGCCGTACCCTTAACGTTCATGGTCGGTCCGCCGGAAGGCTGGCGCAGACATCCGCCGACATTCTTGCCGAGCTTGCCAAGGCCTTCGATCAGACCAAGGGAAACAGTGGACTTGCCCTCACCCAGCGGAGTCGGGGTGATTGCAGTAACCTCGATATATTTTCCATCCGGTTTGTCTTTCAGACGTTCCATGATCTTCAGGAAGTCCAGCTTCGGGGTCTTTCCGTAAGGAATGATCTCATCCGGGAGAAGTCCCATCTTCTCACGGAAATACTCGACTGACGGAAGTCTCTTTTCCGCATCTTCAGCGATTTGCCAGTCTTTGTAAACAACAGGATCAAGCATGTTTTTTCCTCCTCTCATATCCGGAAAATACTGTTGTAGAAATGGATTTTCCACTAATTTCCTAGTATACATGTTTTTTTCAGTTCTGTCATCCCTTTTTGTTAAAAAAACAACATTTTCAATAAGATTTAAAAAAGGAAGACCCCTCTGCGATAAGCAGATCGGGTCTTCCCTCTTTTCAATGGATCATTCCATCATTCTTTTGGGATCATTCGATCATTCATTGTCTGCAGTAACAGCCTTGGCTGCTGTACGGCCGGATACGAAGATCTCAACGATTGCATTTCCGCCCAGACGGTTGCCGCCATGGATACCGCCGGTGACCTCACCTGCAGCATACAGACCTTCGATCGCATTGCCTTCTTTATCCAGTACATGACGCTCGGTGTCGACTTTGATACCGCCCATTGTGTGGTGCGTGCTCGGAGCCATCAAACGAATGGTCATTACTGTATTGTCCAGATCATAAGTATCCACATTGTAGGAGCCGTCTTCATTCTGTTCAACATTTCCTACTGTGCGGGATGCGATTGCCTTTCCTACATCCGGGAAATCTCCGCCGGTCATGACTGCATTGTCATAATCACGGATAGTCTGGATAACGACCTCGGGATCTGCCTCGATGCCAAGCTCTTCGAACAGTTCCGGAAGCTCAGCGATCGTCCTGCGATAATAACGTCCCGGATAGTCACCGTCTGCCAGCTGCATGGGAGCGGGCATCATCTGCTCAGCATTGTAGAACTCCAGGAATACGCCCTTGGTTCCGTTTACTTCGATACCGTTCTTGAATTCAGCCAGAGACAGAACGTCACGCTCGGATCCTTCATCTACGAAACGATGGCCGGTAGTCGGATTGATCCAGCATGCATAGTTGCCGCCGCCGAATGCCAGATTGCCGTTATCTACCCAGGAGATCGGCATCAGCTGTGTGAAGCCGAGACCGGTGGTATCTGCGCCGACTTCCTCAGCCATACGGATACCATCACCAACCTGAGAGCTGCGGTTCGTCGTCTTCGTTGCAGTGCTCAGATATTCTTCGGACCAGTAGATATTGTTTTCCAGAACCATATCAATGTTAGCTGCAAATCCGCCGGTTGCAAGAATCACGCCCTTGTTCGCATGAGCGGTCACTTCAGTTCCGTCAAACATGGTCGCGTTCAC
>CACZZH010000164.1 GCA_902785635.1 uncultured Lachnospiraceae bacterium | reverse complement strand
GGATTCCGATCTCCTGCTGGTCGCAAAGGATGACCGGTTTGGCCGACAGCTTCAGGATCTGAATCTTCTTACAAAAAAGAGAGCGTATCAAGGCGGAAAGGGAATCCCGAAAGCCGAGGAAACTTTATGACAGTGATTACCTGATTGGTGTTTATGATGAAACACGAATGGGCGGCCTCCGATTTAAAGAAGACCCGGAGGGACCCTTTTTATCTGACGACCGTGATGCTGCAATTCCCCCATGGGCAAGACTGCGTACACTTGAGGAAGCTGCCAGAAATTATGAAAACGATGAAAGCGGTCTGACTGAGAAATGGCTGGAACAACTGGTACGACCGGGATCCTCTCTGGGAGGTGCCAGACCTAAAGCAACGGTTATTGATGAGAAAGGTGGCTTGTGGATTGCAAAATTTCCTTCAAAACATGATGAAAACGACAGCGGTGCATGGGAAAAAGTCGTCCATGACTTGGCTGGATTATGCGGACTCCGTGTGTCGGAGGCACGGCTCGAAAAGTTTTCCCGTTACGGGAGCACATATCTTGTCAGACGATTTGACCGGGATGGAATGAAAAGGATACATTACGCCTCAGCGATGACGTTGCTGGGGAAGACGGATGGTGTTTCCGCTGCAGACGGGGTCAGTTACCTCGATATTGCTTCCTTCATCAAAGCCTATGGAGCCAGTCCAAAAGCGGATCTGGTGGAATTATGGAGGCGGATCGTCTTTAATATGGTTGTTTCCAATACAGACGACCACTTGCGGAATCATGCGTTTTTGCTGACACCCAGGGGATGGGCTTTGTCACCGATGTTCGATGTAAACCCAGAACCGGCCGGAAGTGAACTTTCCTTGAATGTTGATGAAACCGACAACCGTATTCAGATAGAACTTGCTATATCTGTTGCGGAACGTTTTGGAATTACTAAAAAAGAGGCAGAAAACATCGCTCAGGACATCAGGAAAACAGTATCTGATCGCTGGAAATATCTTGCAAAATCCAACGGTCTTTCCAGAGGGCAGATAGGAGCAATGGCTCCGGCTTTTTCTACGTACCTGGTATCTTGATTATTCTCTCTTCCGGGCATCTCTCACCTCATGTAGAAAGTACAGCCGATTTCAGCAGACAAAACTCATTAGAAGTATTATTCGTGAGCAAATGGGTTATGCTGGTTCAAATTTTTCTGTCCTTTTATTTCGAAGAAAAAAGATGAGAAAGGACAGTACCTGCAGGCTTTAATACAGTAGTCAGAGCTTGACATTTATGAGTTAATATGGTTAACTGATGGAAGTTAGATGCATCTAACAAGGAGACTGAATTGAGGAAGATCTGATCCGGAAAGAAGCAGAAGCAGACAGGGAGTATGCGAATATCCTTAAATCTTCAGGAAGAATGGAAAAAGAGATTTCCGACATGCAGTGGCATATCCTGGCAACAGCCTATGTTCACCTGATCTTTGAGGTGGTCCGGCATGACATGACCCGGGAAGAAGCCGCAGAACATATGCAGTTTGTGAGAGACCTGCTGTATCCCGGCTGGAAGCAGATCTACGGACTGTAAACAGTAAAGTCTGAAAAGGAAACATGAGAAAGATCCCGCACGAGCGGGACTTTCTTTGTGTATGGGTTAGTTAAATCTAATCGAAAGTATTAACTTATTCGAGGAGGCAGAGTATGAACAACAAATGGAACCGTAAAAATGCTTTGTGGATGCTTCTGTATGCAGTCCTGTACGCAATCGTCACGGCAGCTGTCTGTGTGACAGGGTCGATCCATCCGATTTTCTTCGTGTGCTATCAGATCACAGCAGGACTGCTGCTGTCGCCGATCGTGATCCGCGCATTCCGAAGGATACAGGCACCCGGGGCGGCCGTCTGCCTGTTCCTGGGCATTCTCCTTCTGCTGCTCATCATAAACGACGCTGTCAGGTGGCATGTGGTGCCGTTGATTGTTATTACGGTTCTGGCAGAGGCTGTCAGGGGAATGGCGTCCTACAGCTGGGCCGGCGATGTTGTGGGGACAGTTCTGATGAGTTTCTCCAGCTTCGGCTATTATGGTCAGATCTGGTTCAACCGTGCCTATACTTACGAGTGTGCGGTAGAAGAAATGCCTGCCGGATATGGTGATGCGCTGATGTCGGTCAGCCCTGTATGGGCATTTCCGGTTGTTGTCATCATCGGTATGATCGTGTCGGTGTGGATTGCAAATGTATCCATGAAGAGGCACAAAGGCAGTCAGATTCTCGGAGATTGAATCTTCGAGAATCCTTGCTTAAATGTATTGAAAATTTGGAGAAGCAGAGGTATAGTATTAGTGGTTAGCGAAATCTAACTACCTTCTATGAACTTTTCAAGGAGCAGGATTCGATTGATTTCGAACCTGCTCTGTTCTCATTTTAGGGATCCGGATGAATCGGACGGGGATGGGGAATGCAGCTGCCGGATACCGGGAGATAAAGATCCGGATGCCCTGGCGGATATCGGTACAAACAAGAGAGGGGATTAGCAATATGGATGATAAACAAAAATCCAAAAAATATTTTGATGGCCATTCGAGCACGTTTGTAAACCGAAACGGTTACTGGAACCATGACTATAGGCTGACTTCCCGGATGGTCACGCCTTTCAGTTTTGTCAGTGTCGGAAGAAAAACAGAGGAGAAGCCTGCCATGATAAAACTTGTCGGCCTGTCGGACGAACAGGTGTCGGAGATTTCCCGCCGGGTCGCAGATGCATTTTTTGACTACGAGTACAACAAAGAAGATATCGGCCTGATCAAATTCATCTCCACCCGGGATGATATGTTCACTTACATGGATGCGATCGTGAGGGCAGCATATAAGAGCGGTGTACTTTACACGACTTCGGATCGGCAGGAAGGATACCTGATGCTTTCCGGGGAAGGTGCAGGCGGAGCC
Source organism: uncultured Lachnospiraceae bacterium (assembly GCA_902785635.1). GTDB lineage: Bacteria > Bacillota > Clostridia > Lachnospirales > Lachnospiraceae > Merdiplasma. The sequence continues at coordinate 3,622 of CACZZH010000164.1, read as the reverse complement.
ATCGGTTTTCTTGACGGCATGAAGATGATTGCGGCAGAGAAGAGAGCACTTGGCGGATTCGGGAATATGAAGAAGTTTATCAGCGCCTGCTTCTGTGATGGCGGAAGTATTGAGACCCGCATGCAGAAAGCAAAGCGGAAGTTCCTGCGGATCCGAGATGCTGGTTGTCCGGAAGGAGTATCAGGGACAGGGATTCATGCGGAAGATGATGGAGTTTACGTATCGTCTGGCAGATAAAAAGCAAGTGCCTGTGATCCTGGACACAGATGATAAGGACAAGGCGGCCAGGTATGAGCATCTGGGGATGAAACTGGATCGTGTGCGCAGCTGCGGAGGGAGGTTCCATATGTATGACCTTATTCGGGAGTGAGGATGCGATGTCTGAACCGTTCGCGCACGGGCTGTTGCTGTTCTCATTTGGGAGATTAGAATGAAGTGGACAGTAAAATTATTTCCCGGAATGAGTTTTATTCTGATGGGATTTAAGTATTTGGGAGGAAAACAGAATGGATAAATATCTGAAAATGTTCAAACCGGCAATGACAAAATGGCTGCTGGATCATTATCCCATAGAAGAAGCGAAAAAGCGCTGGAAGAAGACGGTATATCTGGACGAAAAATGGATCCGGGAAGAAGGTGATCTGGGCGGGAAGAAGAATCCGATGGCCAACAACATGCTTGAAGCGTATGCATTTTTCGCTTTCTATGAGGCGGTGGACCGGAGCTTTACGGCGGAAGATCTGAATTCTCTGATTGATGCGGCAATGGGAAAATCCATCCGCATGCTCTCGCACTTTGATGTGAACCGTCTTCTGAGACATAAATGGATTGTAGCAGCGATCAACCGGTATCTTAACAGCTATAAGAAAAAAGCAGAGAAATACAGAGGAAATGAATGGGGCAATACCTGGGTCATGCGGATGAACCCGGATGGCCATAAAAAGGGAATCGCTTTTGTATACGATACCTGTCCTTTAAATGACTTTGCCAGAAAGCACGGGTACATCGATTTCCTCCCGAACTTATGCTATATCGACCAGATCACCTGCAGCGCGGCTCATGGAAAATTGATTCGGCACAAGACCCTGGCGGATGGAGATGGGGAATGCAACTACTGGATTCTCGGCGATAAAGATCCGGATGCCCTGGCAGATGTTGGCTCAAAGTAAACAGAACGAGGGGGGAAGTACTGAATGAGGAAGACAATAACTGCTTCCGTGCAGAAGGAAGGCTTTGAAGCAATCCTGTAGCCGGGAAACGGTCGGAAAGACAAGGTCATGATCGTGATGTCCGGGTCGAACGGAGGTATGACACTCACGAAACAGGAAGCGGAATTCTATCATAGAAACGGCATCCCCTCGCTGGCGCTGGCGCTCTTTAAGACAAAGCAGACACCGAAAGAGCTTTCCCGTGTGCCGGTCGAGTTTGTGGAGAAGGCAGCCGCGTGGCTGAAAAAACTGGGGTATAAACAGATCGGGATTGACGGGACATCCAAGGGAAGTGAGATGGCCTTGATAGCGGCATCCCTGTTTCCGGAGCTTTCATGCGTGATCGTGCGCGTGCCCTCCCACTTTGTAAGTGAAGGGCTGTCCGGGAGCGGAAAAAACAAAGCGCCTTCCGGCACTTCCTGCTGGAGTTACCGGGGAAAAGAACTGCCCTATGCACCTTATCGCAGCCGTACGTTCAATATTCTGCAGATGTTCATGCGCGAGAAAGAGATGCACATCATTACCTTTAACCGGGATAAGGCTGTCACGCCGGAAACCCTGATTCCTATCGAGAATATTAAAGCGCCGGTACTGATGCTGTCTTCAAAGCACGATGAGGTCTGGCCGTCTTATGAAAGTGCCGTTTACATGGAGAAGAAGCTGACCGAGATTGGTTTTCCATATTCCCATAAGCACATAGCTTTCGAGCACATGAGCCATGCCGTACTGACGAGACTGCCCTGGATCTACAAGATGGCATTTAAATCGGAGCGGCGTCACCCGAAGGAGTGCGCGAAGGATCGCGATGCCCTGAAAGAAGAGCTGCTTTGTTGGGTCAACGCCGACTGGTAGATCTGAGCTGCAGCGTCAGCGTTACGCTGTTTGTGATGGCAGTGACCGGAGCTGCAGCGTTAGCGTTACTCTGTTTGTGATGGCAGTGACCGGAACTGCAGCGATCCCTCCTTTTTGATTAATCGCTTAATACTGACTGTAAATCATCCTGCTGCAGGACTTCGATGGTCTTGCCGGTATACCGGATGATTCCGCCTTCTTCCAGTTTTTTCATTTCCCTGTGGAGTGATGGCCGTGACACATTCAAGATCATAGCCCATCTGGATATGGAGTCCGGGATATTCACTGTAGTCTTCCCGGTTTGCCTGATCTGCATCAGTATCCAGAAGGCGGCTTTTTGCGCAATTCCGCTGTAGGATAAAAGCTCCAGTCTTTGCTGCAGCATGTAGGTTGCGGTAGCGATTTCTGTGGTAAAGTTCTGAAGAATCTGTACGTTCTTCTGCATGAGTGACAGAAGATCTGCCTTTTGGAATACCATAAGCGTGGTTGGTTCCAATGCAATGATATCGCAGGGGTAACGCTGGCTTTTCGAGAAGACGGCAGCAGGGCCGATCATTTCGCCCGGGCAGCGGACAGAGACGTTCACCTGGCTGCCGTTTGGGAAGGCTTTTTGAGCCTCTGCACGGCCTTCCAGGATAATACCGATCCTGGACGCGGGATCCATCAGATGAAATATTGTTTCTTCTTTATCGTAACACTGAATGTGATGAGGCGTCTCTTCCAGATATATTTGGAGGTCCTTTGCCGGGACTCCCTGAAACAGGGCGCTTTTTTTCAGTACAGAATAGTCCATAACGATACTCCTTCATGATCTTTTTACATTGACATCCTCCCATGGTTAAAAACGTGGGAGGATGTCAATCCATTATAAGCCAAAAAATCAGGATTTGTATCCTCAGATACAGATTTCTTCGGAATCTTTGTATATACTCATGTCAGAATGAGAGAGAGGATTTCAGAATGAGAGGGAGGATTTCAGAATGAGGGAGGATTTCAGGATGCGAGAAGGAGGATTTCAGAATGAGAGAAGGAGGATGTCAGAATGATTCGGAGGATCATACATATAGATGAGGAAAAGTGCAACGGCTGCGGGCTGTGCGCCGAAGCTTGCCATGAAGGTGCAATTGATATCATTGACGGAAAGGCTAAACTGGTCCGGGAGAATTTCTGCGACGGTTTCGGTGACTGCCTGCCGGGATGTCCGACCGGAGCGATTACGTTCGAAGAGCGCGAAGCGCCGGCATATGATGAGGCTGCAGTAAAACAGGCAAAGGGCGCTGCTCGTCCGGTGGACGAGCGTTCAGTGTTGACCGGAGTGGAAAGGAGAAAGAAGAAAATGAACGGAATGAATCATGAACACAATGAGGGAGGCTGCCCGGGATCTCGAATGATGCAGTTTCAGAGAGAGGAAGCCATGCAGGAAGAACAGCCGGTTCAGACCGGAAGATCTGTTTCACGTCTGGCGCAGTGGCCATGCCAGATCAAGCTGGTACCGACACAGGCTCCCTTCTTTGACGGAGCAAAGCTGCTGATCGCAGCAGACTGCACAGCTTATGCCTATG
>CACZZH010000163.1 GCA_902785635.1 uncultured Lachnospiraceae bacterium | reverse complement strand
GCATGATCTCCTCTGATATGGAACCGGTCACATAACCGTAAATATTTCCTTCCCGGTCGATCATAAACGTTGTAGGATATGCCGTAATGTAATAGTCTGTCATCGTGTTGTACGTTTCATCCATCAGCGCCGGATAGGTATAACCGTTTTCCTCAAGAAATGCTGTGATTCCCTCTACATCTTTCTCATTTCCGAGCCCCGGAAATGCAATGCTCAGGAACACTGTATCCTCCCGTCCTTCTTCTTCAAATTCCTCATAGAGTTTTTGAATATCCGGCATCTCTGCCCGGCAGGGCGGGCACCAGGTGGCCCAGAAATTCAGGAACACCACTTTTCCCCGATAGTCAGACAGGGTGTGGACCGTTCCGTACTGGTCTGTCAGGGTAAAATCCGGAGCCGGATAACTTTCCGCTTCAGTCTCGCTCTCAGCTTCCCCGGGGACCGCTTCCGTACCTTCTTCATCCTCACTGAAAACAAGTTCTTCCTTCGTTTCCTCACCGGAAGCTGCCGCATAAGCAAAAGCGGTTCCTCCCGCCATACTGCTCATCGTGAGAACTGCGCAGAGCAAAACCGGGAGCATCTTCATTCTTTTCATAAAACCCTTATCCTTTCACGCCGCCGGAGGTGAGTCCGGAGGTAAGATGTTTCTCGATCGCCATAAAGAGGATCACAACAGGAACTGTCGCAAGCAGCGATGCTGCAAACAGATACTGCCACTCGATCATATTGAAGGACGAGAACTGCGTGATTCCGACTGTGATCGGCCGCTTGGAAGCAGTGGAGATCAGTACCGTGGAGATCGTATATTCATTCCAGGCATTGATGAATACGAAGATCAGTGTGGTCACGATTCCAGGAGCCGCCATCGGAAGAAGGACCCTGAGCAGCGATCCGACCGTCCCGCACCCGTCGATCTTAGCCGCCTGCTCCATATCCGGAGAGATCGCAACGAAGGTGCCCCGCAGCAGCCAGATCGCAAACGCCTGGTTGAATGCGGCATTGATAAAGATCAGTCCCAGGATCGTATCATTCATATGCAGCGTGTTCATCAGCTGGGAGATTCCGATCAGAAGCACCACCGGAGAGAACATCTGGCTCATGATCACAAATCCGAGAAAGAATTTTTTTCCTTTAAAATTCATACGTGCCATGGCAAAGGCTGCCGGGATCCCGCAGAGCATTGCGAGGACCGTTGATCCCCCGGCCACCATCACGGAATTGAGCAGGAACCTCGGAACACCGCGCTTTACGATATCCCTGAGGTTGCTCCATATCCATTTAGTCGGCAGCAGATGCAGGAAATACATGTCCAGAGTCTCGGCATTGGACCGGAATGCTGTGACGAGCATGACATAATATGGATAGAGCGTGATCACGCACACCGCAATTACGAACGCGTAAAGGATCCCACGGAGCAGCGTCTGCTTGATCGCTCCCCATCGCAGCTGTATGGCTGCAAGAATCGCGGCAAAGAAACACAGCGCAAGCAGCCAGATCGCAGCACTGTGCCGGACCGAAAGGTTTTTCACCGCTCCTTCGATTCCGTCCCCCATCTGTCCGTCAAACAGAAACCGGTCCAGTCCCGCAAAAAAGGCTTCCCTTCCCGCTTCGATCTGGTCATCCCGGTAAAGTCCAATCTTCCGCCAGAACAGGTAATTGTTCATCAGAACAAAGACCGGTGTCAGGATCAGGCCGGCCAGGCATGCTGCGGCTGATAAGGAGCGAAGCCGCTTCTGCCCCGGAGCCAGCCCCCGTATGGCTGTTCCCAGCGACCTTGCACACCCCGCGATCATGCATAAAAGCGCAAGCAGGATACACGCGGCCATAGCCCTTGCTGCATGGGCGGATGTCAGAGAAGAACAGACAAAGTCCCAGACATTTTTAGTAAAAGTCTGATCGATGGTAAACGCCACCAGAGACGTGGTCTCCCCTTTGGAATTGGTGCGTTCCGTGACGGTTTCATTGATCTGCACATCAAATCCCTGCGAGCGGTAGTTTTCCGCTTCCTCCTCTACTTCCGCTCTCGCCTCAACATATTTTTCGTCGCCTACGAAGGTATTGGAGGATTTTTTAGTGTACACGCTGGCGTTGAAGCTGTAAAGGGGAAGGCTCATGATCGCGCAGGCACACACCAGAACGCAGATAAACAGACCGAATATCACACGGTTGTTTTTCATAAGTTCTCCTCCTTTCGCATCACCGTCATCATATAGATCCCGGCACAGATACACAGGATCACAAAACCAATGACAGAAAGTGCATTTGCCGGGCCTTTTTTCCGGTCATAGAAATTCAGCATATAGAGGTAGGTGATCATGGTGTCCGTTTTGTTGGCCGGCGCACCTTTTGTCATCGTATAGACGATCGGGAAGGAGTTAAACACATAAATGATGTTCAGCACCGTACTGACCGAAAGCGCCGGACGCACGAGCGGCAGGGTAATGGAAAACAGCTTGTCCCAGAACCCGGCCCCGTCGACGATCGCAGATTCATAAAGCGACTCATCGATCGACTGAAGTCCGGACAGGACGCAGAAAGCTACGAAGGGTACTGTCACAAAAATACCCACTGCGCATTCCCACACAAATTCGATCTGATAGGAAGAACGCCAGTTGATGGCTTCCTTGATGATGCCCAGATTCAGAAGCACACTGTTCAGGCTGCCGTATTCATACTTAATGATATAGTTCCATACAGATGCCTGGATCACAAGCGAAGTGGCCCAGGGAAAGATAAGGATCGACCGTGCGATCTTTCTGCCGTGGAATTCCTGATTGAGCACCAGTGCAATGATAAACCCCAGCAGTGTGGACAATCCGACAACGGAAAGGACCCACCAGAAAGTATTGATCATTACGGTCTTAAAAGCCGGAAGATGGATCGCATCCGAATAGTTTTTGAATCCCACAAATCCCCCGATGACCCCGGCCTTCGAGATCTCGCTGAAAGACAGCCGGAAAACGATCAATATCGGAAAGATCACAAAGATCGAGATCAGAAGAATACTGGGGAGAAGCCAGATATAGGGCTCCCAGTTCCGTTTTCCCTTTTTATTGCCAGCCTTGTTCATTACACACCTCAAATACTGCAAACGGACCTGGCCAGAAAGCCAGGTCCGGACGAATAAATATTCCTTACAGCCTGCGGGTATTCTCTTACATGAAAGTTCAGCCCATCAGCTCTGCCTGCAGTGCATCCAGTTCAGCCTGAATGTCCGCACCGGTCAGTGCACTCTGTTCTGCAGCGATCACACCCTGTTTTACCTGATCCCATTCAGCCTTTGCAGTCGGATAGAACTGGCAGCTTCCGAGCACATCCAGCCATGCGCCGAAGGACGGATCTGATTCTACAAGAGCTTCTACTGCAGAGTTTACAGCCGGAAGGAAGCCTTCCATGCTTACCCAGCCAACATAGTTTTCCGGATCATAGAAGAATTTCAGGAATTTGCCGATCGCTTCATTACGGGCATCCTGGTCCTCAGCTGTGTCATCACGGAACGCCATAATACGGTCCATAACGCCTACAGAAGATCCTTCTTTTCCTTCATTTGCCGGAATGGCGGCAGTAGCCATGTTGATGTCGCCTTCCTTGTCCGCCACATAAGTGGGCAGCTGGTTCGGAGCGATCAGCATTGCCAGTTTGCCTGCAGCAAACATATCCTGAAGGTCATAACGGGTCTGCGTTGCGGGATTCGGATTGGTGAAGCCGTTATTGATCAGGCCAAGGGCATAATTGATCGCTTCCACGTTTTCAGGGGAGTTCACTGCCCAGTCGCCGTTCTCATCCACAAAGCCGCCGCCGTTGCCCCAGGTGTAATATGCAAATGCAGCCTGGCCTTCGTCTGTGGTCATGTCAATGCCCCAGGGATAGATCTCTCCGTCATAGTAATCGATGATCGCCTGAGAAACATCCTCCAGCTCAGCCCATGTGGTGGGTACTTCCACTCCGACCTCTTCCAGAATGTCCACATTGTAGAACAGTGCACGGGCAGACGCCAGATCCGGAACTGCCCATACCGTGTCATCGATCACAGACTGGTCCATAAAGGAAGGGAAGAAATCCTGATAAAGATCCTCCGGGCAGTAATCCGTGACCGGAAGAAGCAGGCCTTCACTTGCATAGTTCGCAAATACATCCATGTTCAGGATATCGGGAGCATTGTTGTTGGCAAGGCGTGTATCCACTTCAGTATAGATATCATTCCAGGAAACAACGTCCAGATTCAGCTTGATGCCGGGGTTTTCCGCTTCAAACTTTTCCACGAAGTTTGTGCCGTCCATACCGCTGCCCAGGAACCACTCATTCGTGTTCGGTCCGTACTGAGCCATCATTACATCGAGGGTGATCTCCTCAGCAGATGCGGTAAATGCTGCTCCCGCAGCCATCACACAGATAGCAGTCAACGATAATACAAATGCTGTTGATTTTTTCATTTTCATCGCTCTCCTTTTAAAAAAGCTTTGTCATAATTCAACAAAATTATTTTAGGATGTCCTTATCATTTTGTCAACTATCAACTGCGCAATGGCCTGTTCTCCATGTTTTCGTCTGTCATTGATCACTGTGCATTCTGCTTCAACTTCTCGTAGCGTTCCTTTGCCAGCTGCGCTCCCTGTTCGAAAAGCGTTTTTGCGTTCTCGGGGAAGGTACGGCGCAGAGAAGCATAGCGTACTTCCCCGTCAAGGAATTCCTCATAAGGCATGGAAGGCGCTTTGGAATCGAGGGTAAACTTCGGCTGCGCGTCGGGGTTATAGCGATACAGGAACCAGTATCCCGCTTCGACTGCACGCTTCATCTCGTCCTGAACCTTTTCCATACCGCAGCGCAGGCCGTGTTCCTGGCATGGTGCGTATGCGATAATGACACTGGGCCCGTTAAAGCTCTGCGCCTCATGGACAGCCTTGATCAGCTGCGCATTGTCTGCACCCATGGCGACCTGCGCGACGTACACATTGCCGTAGGTCATCAGCATTCCGCCGATGTCCTTCTTGGGACGTTTCTTCCCGGAAGCCGCAAACTGTGCCACGGCTCCTACCGGAGTCGCTTTGGAAGACTGCCCGCCGGTATTCGAATATACCTCTGTGTCCACGATCAGGACATTGATATCCTCACCGCTGGCGATCACATGATCAAGGCCGCCGAATCCGATGTCATATGCCCAACCGTCACCGCCGTACATCCAGAACGTTTTCTTGCAGAGCTGGTCCTTATACCGGAGGATCTCAGCCGCCTTTTCATCCTTCTGAGCAGAAAGTGCCCGGATCAGACGCTGTGTCGCAGGAGCGGATGCTTCGAAATCATCGTAGGATGCAAGCCAGCCATCGATCGCTTCCAGTACCTCACCGGCTGTTTCCTCATTCTCCGCGATCATCCCGCGGTAAGCTTCCACCCGGGATCTCTGGGCCTCCCTCTGCTGACGTACGGACAGAGCCATTCCCAGCGAAAATTCGGCGTTGTTCTCAAACAGGGAATTGGACCATGCAGGTCCCTGTCCCTTTGCGTTGACCGTGTACGGTATGCCAGGCATTGCGCTTCCCCATGCCTGCGAACAGCCTGTGGCGTTCGCCCAGTACACCCGGTCGCCGTACAGCTGAGTCAGCAGTTTGGCGTACGGAGTCTCCCCGCAGCCTGCACATGCCGCCGAAAATTCCAGAAGCGGTCTGCGGAACTGGCTTCCCTTCACCGTATAGGGATCAAACACATCCCCTTTGTCCTTCAGGGAGAGCGCATAATCCCAGAAGACGCCGGTATCCGCAGCCTGGGCAGCCGGCACCATCGTGAGTGCTTTCTCCTTTGCGGGACACACATTCATGCAGCTGCCGCAGCCTGTGCAGTCTGCTTTGCTCACCTGCATGGAGAAGTACAGACCCTGGGCCTGTTTCCCGTTCGCTTTCACAGCGCACATTCCCTCCGGCATGGCTGTCTTTTCTTCCTCATCCAGCAGATACGGACGGATCACGGCATGCGGACACACATAACTGCACCGGTTGCACTGGATACATTTTTCTGGATCCCAGACCGGAACACGGGTGGCAATCCCGCGTTTTTCAAAGGCCGTCAGGCCCATATCCATCACGCCGTCCTTGTACCGCTCGAATGCGCTGACCGGAAGATCATCTCCCTTCTGGGCATTGATCGGATCCAGGATCTTCGTTACGACTTCAGGCACATTGCGCTTTGGAGCCGGAGCATCCACAGCCGTTTTCCAGCTCTCCGGGACATCGATTCTGCGCAGACCGTCTCCGCCTGCATCGATCGCCGCGAGATTGCGGTTCACCACTTCCTCGCCCTTTGCGAAATAAGTCTTCCTGGCCGCTTCTTTCATGTATGTAACAGCATCATCGGTCGGGATGACCGGCATCAGATGGAAGAAAGCGGACTGCAGCACCATGTTGAAGTGTCCGCCCAGTCCGAGCTCTCCGGCGATCTTTGTCGCATCGATGGTGTAGAGCTTTATGCCCCTCCCTTCAAGACCCCACGGACAGTTGATCAGCAGAGTCCCGCCCGGCTTCACTTCACCGGCAATATCGTATTTCTCGACATAGGTCGGGTTGTGACAGGCAATAAAATCCGCCGACTTTACATAGTAAGAGGAACGGATCGGACGGTCGCCGAAGCGGAGGTGGCTCTTGGTAACGCCATATGATTTCTTGGCATCATACTCGAAGTAAGCCTGTGCGTATTTTTCCGTATGCGAGTTGATGATCTCCACCGTATTCTTGTTGGCGCCGACCGTACCATCCGATCCGAGCCCCCAGAATTTACAGCTCACCACCTGTGCGTCATCCGCTGCCGTTATTTCCTTATCCGGCAGGGAAAGGTGCGTCACATCATCATTGATGCCGATCGTAAAGCTGTTTAACGGGCATGCAGTCTTCAGGTTTTCGAACACAGCCGCGATCTGCGCCGGCGTCGTATCCTTGGAGGAAAGGCCGTAGCGGCCGCCTACGACCGTGAGATCCGCGCGGCCGCGCGGCCGCGAAGAGCAGTACATACGTCCTGATACAGCGGTTCTCCCGCGCTTCCCATTTCCTTCGTACGATCCAGCACGGCAACGGCTTTGCAGGAGGCCGGAATGGCTTCCACAAAACGCTTTACATCAAACGGACGGAACAGATGTACCTGCACAAAGCCGACTTTCTCACCCTGTGCGTTCAGAGCATCTACTGTCTCCTCCACACATCCGGAGACGGATCCCATCGCGACGATCACGCGCTCTGCATCCGGTGCGCCATAATAATTGAAAATATGATACTCCCGCCCGGTCAGCCGGGAGATCCTGCCCATGTACTCTTCCACGATGTCCGGCAGCTGCGCATAATCCGCATTGCTGGCTTCCCTCACCTGGAAAAAGATATCCGGGTTCTGGACGGTAGCGCGGATCATGGGATGCTCGGGATTGAGCGCATGCGCGCGGAACGCATCGAGCGCCTCGGTATCAAGCATGGAACGCAGATCCTCATAGGAGATCTGCTCCACCTTGTCGATCTCATGGGACGTACGGAATCCGTCAAAGAAATGCATGAACGGCACCCTTCCGCTGATCGCTGCCAGATGAGCAACGCCGGCCAGATCCATGACCTCCTGCACGCTGCCGGTACACAGCTGGGCAAACCCGGTGGAACGGCAGTTCATGGCATCGGAATGATCTCCGAAGATCGACAGCGCATGGCCTCCGACCGTACGGGCTGCCACATGCAGGACTCCCGGAAGCCGCTCACCGGCGATCCGGTGCATGGTCGGGATCATCAGCATCAGTCCCTGGGAAGAGGTAAAGCTCGCTGCAAGAGCGCCTGTCTGGAGCGCACCGTGTACTGCCGCGATCGCTCCGGCTTCCGACTGCATCTCTACCAGCTGCACGCTCTGTCCGAACAGATTTTTCTTTCCTTTCGCGGACCATACATCCGTCTTCCCCGCCATCGGTGAAGACGGAGTGATAGGATAGATCGCAGCGACTTCCGTGAACGCATAGGCGACATATGCAGCCGCCTCATTGCCGTCCATCGTCACATACTGTTTCGTATTCTCTGCCATAAAAATCATTTCCTCCCAGGTTCTGTTATTGTTTCCGCACCGCGTACACATCGGCGCGGAGTTTTATATTCAAGTCTGTACATCCATTCCATAAAGCTGAGCGCAGTTTTTCCACCAGATCCGCTCATACTCTGCATCGGTCAGCCCAAGCTGCTCCATAAAGGCCAGATCCGGCTGCTGGACCCACATCGGATAGTCCGTTCCGAACATGACCCGCTCCGCACCGTACATGCGGATGATCTGCCTTGCTCTTTCCATCGTAAGAAAAGGGAAAGAAGAGGAGGTATCGACCATTACATTCGGAAACTGCGGCAGAAGCTCAAGCGCCTCATCCCACTGGCTCCATCCTCCCAGATGCGCAGCTACAAGCTTCAGCTGCGGAAATGTCCGAAGCACATTTGCGATCCGCCGGGGCCCGGAATTGTCAAACCGGTAGTCTCCTGCGTGGATCAGGACCGGCAGGCCCCGTTCTTCACACATTTCATAGATGCGCATTGCCTTCGCCTCATCCGCCTGAAACTGCTGGATATCCGGATGCAGCTTGACTCCCTTCAGCCCCAGATCCTGCAGCCGGTCCAGATCACCGACCAGGTCGTCCGTATCCGGATGCAGCGTGCCAAGGCCTGTAAATGCACCGCCCGCCATTTTCACCGAAGCGGCAATAAACCGGTTGATTCCATCCGTCTGGGAACTCTTTGTCGCAACCGAGTGCACAATGAAATACGATATTCCCTGCGCCTTTCCGGTTACCAGCAGCGTTTCGGGCGTCCCGTCATGATGGCTGCCGGGAATCCCGCCATAAAACCGGTCTATATTCTCCACCGCCTTCATGGCGACCTTCTTCGGATAGATATGACAATGACTGTCAATAATTAATCTGCTTTTATTATTGAATTCCATTTTTAATTCTTCTGCGGTTAAGCCGTCTCAATGCGGGCTGCCTTCTGCAGACCCAGCTTTTCAACTGCTTCCTCCCGCATCTTGTACTTCTGAATCTTACCGGCATCGTTCATCGGGAAGTGATCCACAAAATCAATGTACTTGGGTACCTTATGCTTTGCCATATGGTCCAGTACGAACTGCTTCATTTCCTCGACGGTCATCGTCTCTCCTTCTTTCAGGATGATGCAGGCCATGATCTCTTCACCCATCGCCTGGTCAGGAACGCCGATCACCTGCACGTCGCTCACCTTCGGATGCGTATAAATAAACTCCTCGATCTCCTTCGGATAAATGTTTTCACCACCGCGGATGATCATATCCTTCAGACGGCCGGTAATTCGGTAATTGCCCTCCGGAGTACGGCAAGCCAGATCCCCGGTATGCAGCCAGCCGTCCTTGTCAATGGCCGCTGCAGTTGCCTTCGGCATCTTATAATATCCCTTCATAATATTATAGCCGCGGGCCACAAACTCTCCGATCACCTCATCCGGGCAGTCCTCTCCCGTCTCCGGATCCACGATCTTGCATTCCACCTCCGGGAACGCGCTGCCGACCGTCGTCACACGCACCTCGAGGGAATCCGTTGTCCGGCTCATGGTACAGCCCGGCGCAGCCTCAGTCTGGCCGTAAACGATGACGATCTCCGGCATGTGCATCTTCTCCACCACGTCGCGCATCACCGCGATCGGGCAGGGGCTTCCCGCCATAATACCTGTCCGCATATAACTGAAATCTGTCTTCGGGAAATCCGGATGCGAGAGCATGGCGATAAACATGGTCGGAACGCCGTGAAACGCCGTAATGTGCTCATTATGGATACAGGCCAGCGAGGATTTCGGTGAAAAATACGGAATCGGAAGGATCGTTCCTCCGTGTGTCATCGTTGCAGTCATCGCCAGCACCATTCCGAAGCAGTGGAACATCGGCACCTGAATCATCATGCGGTCTTCGGTGGACAGATCCATGCCGTCGCCGATGCTCTTCCCGTCATTTACGATATTGTAATGCGTCAGCATCACGCCCTTCGGGAAACCGGTAGTGCCGGAAGTGTACTGCATGTTGCATACATCATTCACATCCACCGCCGATGCCATACGCCGGATCTCCTCTATGGGAGTACGGGATGCATATTCCAGCGACTCATCCCAGGTGAGCGCACCGTTCATCCGGAAACCGACGGTGATCACGTTGCGCAGGAAAGGCAGCCTCTTGCAGTGCAGCGGTCTGCCGGGCTTATGGTCCGCAAGCTCCGGACACAGCTCGGAGATGATCTCCTTATAATTGGAATCACGGTATCCTTCGATCATGACCAGTGTATGGGTGTCTGACTGACGCAGAAGATACTCCGCCTCATGAATCTTGTAAGCCGTGTTCATAGTCACAAGCACCGCACCGATCTTCGTGGTCGCCCAGAAGGTCAGAAACCACTGCGGTACGTTGGTCGCCCAGATGGTCACCTTTGATCCGGCCTTCACTCCCAGGGATACCAGCACCCGGGCATATTCATCCACATCTTCCCGGAACTGTGCATAGGTACGGGTGTAATCCAGCGTAGTGAAGCGGATGGCCGTCTGGTCAGGAAATTCCTCCACCATCGTATCCAGCACCTGTGAAAATGTCTTGTCGACCAGGGCTCCCTTCTTCCACACGTATCTGCCGGTATGACGCGCATTCCAGTACAGATGCTTACGGTTCAGCCGCGTGCTTTTGTACAGGGACATCATGTTATAGAAATGCGTCAGGATGATCTCTGCATCCGCGATCTCCGGTGCCCAGGCAGGATCCCATTCCAGCGATACAAATCCATCATAGTTCACCGACCGGAGTGCGTTCATCAGATCCATGATCGGCAGTTTTCCTTCGCCGATCAGTTCAGGCGCGATTCCTTCTTCATCCTTCCGATAGTCATGAATGTGGACATGACGCACGTAAGCGCCAAGATTGGTGATCGTCGTCTCCGCGTCCTCACCGGACACCACGCAGGTCGTGTACATATTCCACAATGCCAGCAGACGGTCATCCGCAAAGCGGTTCAGAAGATCCCTCAGTCTGCCGGTATCCGCATAGGCCCCCGTCGTTTCGACCACCGCTGCTACCGGCTTGCTGCCGATCGCTTCCAGGACTTCTTCCAGATGGACCGCACACTCTTCCGGGTCGGCATTTTCTGTGTGAAGTCCGATACAGTCGATTCCAAGGTTTACCGCTGTTTCCAGGCACTCGGAAAATTCCTGCTTAAACGCAGGATCCGTAAAATCATTAACCGTACCGATGCAGGGCAGGGCAAGTCCTGCTCCGGCGAGTTCTCTCCGGGTAACTGCCGACAGTTCCGGATTGGCAGGGCTGCTCTTCCCTGCGAATACCGGACCTGCGATATCATAAAGTTCAATGCCGGACATCTGCGTGCAGGATGCGACCTGACACAGCTCTTTCCAGCTCATTGTATTCCAATTCTGAATGGAGAATGACAGCTTCAAAACACGTTCCCCCTTATACTTCCTCGTAGACGATCTTGTTCAGTGCACTCAGATATGCCCGGATCGACGCGCCGATGATGTCGGTGGAGATCCCGTTTCCGGAATATACCCGTCCGCCGGAACGCAGCTTCACAAGTGCGCTTCCCATGGCATCCCTGCCTTCCGTCACAGTCTGAATCTGGAAGTCATCCAGCTCATAGTGATGGCCGATGATCTGTTCGATCGCCTGGAAGGCCGCATCGATGGGTCCGTCTCCGATACCGACGCCGCGGGACTGCTCACCGTTCTTCTCCAGCAGAATGTTTGCCGTCGCCGTGATCACATTGCCGCTGTTGATCACATAATTCACGATCTTGTAGGTAGAGGGCACCTGCATGGCGGAAGATGCGATAATGGCATCCAGTTCCCGCGTCCCTACAAAATGCTTCCTGGCAGCGACCCGCTGAAATGCCTCATATACTCTGGCATTGTCCTCATCTGTCAGATCGTACCCCATTTGCCGTACGACCTTTACCACCTCGCTGATCTCATCGTTGCTGTCCAGACATACATTGGAGATATCCTCAAGACCCACATTTGAGAAACGGGACTCCTCTTCCGGCTCCAGCAGCTTTTCGAGCTGAACGACCGCACGGTGAATCTCCGTGATCCGCATTCCGGAAAACAGGTCCAGATCAGCTCCGCGGATCTGAACGAAATGAATCATCTCTTCCAGCGTCGGATAACCGTTGCGCACAGCGGTACATTTCACGCCGGTCGCCCCGTTTGTAACTGCCGCTGCACTGCAGGCTGACGCCATACTCATCTCGTCACTCACCTGCACATAGAGTTCGATCTGGTCCAGAGCCGGAACATGCCGGAATACATCCGCTGTGAAAGCTCCGAATTCCTCCGGAAGCATGATACCTGCGGTATCACACAGAGTCACCTTATTGGCGCCTGCTTCGATCGCTGTATTGATCGCATCGTACAGAAAACTCCGCTCAGCCCGGCTTGCATCGACTGCGGAAAACTCCACATTCTCACAGAAGAACCGGCAGTCCTTTACCGCCTGCCGGATCATCTCCAGCATGGCGGGAGCCTTTTTATGACAGGAATACTCCATCAGCGCAGGAGAGGTGGGCACCAGAAGATTCAGCTTCGGTTTACGCGCTCCCCGGATGCTCTCCCAGGTCTCCTCGATATTGCCTGCAGCGATCTCCACCGCTGCCGAGATTCTGGTCGCCACCATGGAGGAGATCGTCTTATTGGCCAGTACATCTGCGCGGCTCGAAGAGATCGGTGCCAGCTCGATCGTATCCGCCTTAAGCCGGTCAAGACTTCTGGCGATCTCAAGTTTCTCCTTAAAAGAAAGCTCTCTTCCCCGGATGACCGATGCTTCCCGAAGTGTCATATCAATCAGTTTTAATGTTCTCATGTTTCGTTCTCCTTGTACTTCCTGTCATGTAATGCAGTACTGTATTGTGACCAAAATGGCAAAAAAGCCCCGGAGATTCAGTCAATTACTGAACCTCCGGGACGATAAGATTACCATCTGATCGCGGTACCACCCAGATTGCTGCATATACAGCCACTCACTGGTGTTCTGACAAACACCTGGCCATGGTAACGGGGCCGCCGGATCTCCCTACACAGCATCCAAAACGGATTCCTTTAAAATGCCTTCAGGAAATCTGCTCAGGCATGAGACTGCTCCTTGCGCTCACACCGACTCACACCAGCCGCCGGCTCTCTGAAGTGGCATACAATTCACATAGTGCCTTCACTGCATTTGTTGTATCGCTTTGATACATTAAATTATTGCTTCAAGAAGACATATTAGCGGATTCATGTGAATTTGTCAACCACATTAATCAAGCAAATCCATATTTTTCATTTACAGTGCTGCTTTCGTGTCAGCAAAACTACGGTCTCA
>CACZZH010000162.1 GCA_902785635.1 uncultured Lachnospiraceae bacterium | reverse complement strand
CAAGTTCTTCCTTATCTAAAAAGATCTTCCCGAGGGTACGTCTGGCATACTTACTTTTCGGACCTGCCGGACTTGCCGTTCCCTTTGGACCTGCCGCTCCCGCCGGACTTGCCGTTCCCGCAGGACCTGCCGCTCCTGCCGGACTCTCCGCACCCTTTGGACTTGCTCCTGCTCTTTGGGTACGGTACATCCTTGGAATCCGCCAGTGCTCCAGGCTTCTCTGGAGCATCTGCGCTGCTTCGTCATTCTCCGGGCTGTGGCAGTAACTGATGAAAGCCCGGTAATCGGTAGATGCAATGGCGCTTCTGGAAGGGGAAAGCGCTCTCTCGATCCGTTCCAGATCCTTCATCATTTCCTGAGCGCTGGGATATCGCTCCGACCGCTCCTTGTGAAGGGCTCTGCCAAGCACCCGGTTGACTGCCGCAGCCGCTGCCGGCGGACACCCGATCTGATCTGCACGGCGCTGATACAGGTACCTTTCATTCGTCACCAGTTCCAGCGCCGAACGCCGTATGTCTTTTCCGGTCACCATGCGGAGCAGCAGATAGCCTGCAGCGTACAGATCTGCCGTCACATCCAGCCGCAGCGTACCGTCATTTTCGTAAATACATTCCGGAGGTGCATATCCTTCCGTTGTGAACAGTGCCCGGTCCGCAATAGGCGCAGTCAGTCCATCCTCTTCCAGTTTCCGGGCTGCGCCGAAATCGATCAACGTGACCATTCCCGCATCCCGGTCCTCCTCGTCATATCCCTTGATAAACAGGTTGTTCGCCTGGATGTCACCGTGAATATAGCCTGCTTCATGCACCTCTTTCAGAGACGCCAGGACCTGGATCATGATCCGGATCATATCCCACACCGTAAGCGGATCATCCTTTGCCCGGAGGATCTCCCCCAGCGAAACGCCCTTTTCATCCAGCCGTTCCATCAGGGTAAGCAAATTGCGGACGGGGCAGAAATGTTCCCCGTCCGCTGCGATCTCCTCATCCTCAGAGCACATTACGATCGGCACCAGGCGGAAGCCCCGGTTAAAGATCCTTCCCGTGACTTCCTTTTCCCGCAGCATCTGCTCCCGTGCGAAGGCATAGACCCGGTTATCCGCGGAATACACTTCCCCGTTCCCGTCCCGCTCCAGCACCGTGCCGGGAACAATGGGATAACATTCCTTCAATGCGATGCGCATCTCCTCCTGCTTCCATGTACCTTCCCTGCGGCGCACACGGACAGCCGGATACAGGATCCCGGAACCGCCGTACCCCACCGGAGGCCCGGTGATCTCATAGCAGCTGCCTGTCTCGGTAAATCGTATGATCGAACCTTCCGGCAGATAGGTCCTGCCGTCCGGGAGTCTGTTCCAATTCATGGCTCCTCTCCTTGCCTGCTTCTTTTCCTGCGCCTGGCTGTCCTCTGTTGTTTCCTCTTTTGTCTGTCCTTTTTTGCTGCTCTTTTGACTGTTCTTTTCTGACTGTTCTTTTCTCTTTTTCTTTTGCTCGTTCTTTTGACTGCTCTTTTCTCTTTTTCTTTCCGGGCAGCCTTATCACCTGATCACGATTCGAATCGTTTTGGAAGCTGCCTTGTATGTTGAATTCCCTGCAGCAGTCACCTTGATCTTATAAGTGCCGCGCGGCGTCTTCTTTGCAATGGTGACCTTCATTCCCTTCACCTTGATATACCGGCTGCTGCTCTTGATCTGAACCTTTCCCTTTGCTCCGATGATCACCAGACGAAGCGTTTTAGCGCGTTTTCTGATGCTCGCATATTTTATCGCAGTCTTCCCGGGGTAAACGAACAGGTTCTGTGAACGTTTCGCCTTCTTCACCGCAGAGGATCCGCTCTGGCTTCCCTGGTTCGAATAGCTGCTGTTCTGGCTCGAAGAACTGCTCTGGCTCGGGGAACTGCTGCTCTGACTCGTGGAACTACTCTGGCTCGAAGAACTGCTCTGGCTCGAAGAACTGCTCTGACTCGTGGAGCTGCTGCTCTGGCTGCTTCCGGAAGAGGAAGGCTGAATGACTGCGGACGGTGCAGAGCCTGCGGTCCGGAAAGAAGCCGTCGGGCCTGTATATTCCGTACCGTTTACGACCGCATAGATCTTATAGTAGTAGGTCGTTCCCGGGCTCAGGCGGATCCCCAGCTCACCGGTCAGATCGTACCAGATATCGAAGCCCGCTCCTCCCCGGTAATTGTTGGATGCGGATCCGACCGACTCCGTGTTGCGCTTCGTCATGGAGGAACTCGATGTCCCCAGATAGATGCCGCATACGGAGCAATTATAGCCTGCCGCCTTATGGAGCGTTCCGAACAGCTTCGCATTTGTCTCGCTGATGTTGGATGCGCTCTGGCTGTCGATATAAATGTTTACCGGATTGGATGATGCTGTGTTTCCTGAAGAAGAGGGAGCGGTTCCCAGAGTCTTGAACGAGGCGACCGGTCCCGTGTATTCCGTACCGTTTACGACCGCATAGATCTTATAGTAGTAGGTCGTTCCTGGAGTCAGATGGATCCCCAGCTCACCTGTCAAATCGTACCAGATGTCAAATTCTGCGCCTCCCCGGTAATTGTTGGACGCGGATCCGACCGACTCCGTGTTGCGCTTCGTCATAGAAGAACTCGATGTCCCCAGATAGATGCCGCACACAGAGCAATTATACCCTGCCGCCTTATGGAGCGTTCCGAACAGCTTCGCATTTGTCTCGCTGATATTGGAAGCGCTCTGGCTGTCGATGTAAATGTTCGCCGGAGTAGAAGTCGAGTCTACATATGTCTCATTTTCAGGATTGCTGCCTGCTTCCCAGTAGTTCTTTGTGTTGGAAATTCCGAAATGCAGATGCGGTCCGTAGGCGTATCCGGTCATGCCGACCTTGCCGATCTGCTGCCCCGCTTCTACCCTGGCTCCGTAATACACGTTGGAAGGAATGCTGCCTCCCTGCATATGCGCGTACTGATAGGCTCTGCCGTCGTCGCCGAGGATCACCAGACCGGTGCCGAAACCGTTGCAGTCTCCGTAGTTATGATGGGTCTGTGTGCAGTAGGTGATCTTCGTCACCGTACCGCCTTTGGCTGCCAGGACTGTCGATCCTGCTCCCGCGCTGATGTCGATCGCATTGCCGTCATGCAGTCCCTGACTGAGCGTGTGTGAAGCCGGAACCGGCCACACCAGTACATTTGCGGCTGACACTTTTGTGCCCAGGATACCCGTAAGCATCATCAGCATAGCCAGAAGCATTTTTATCTTTGTTTTCATGTTCCGTTCTCCTTTCCCTGTGTCATGTTTCCCTCTGACCGGCCTGTTTTGTGCGCGGCTGCAAAGGCATTTGTGAAAGCACTGCTTTCATAACTTTCTTTCAGACACAGTATATCGGAGAACCGTCTATTTTCTGTTTTTTGCTTTCCCTCTCAGTTCCTGCTCCAGCTTTTCTTCATCCGTTGCTGCACGGAACAGATCACTGAGGATATCAAAAGGCGATCCGCTGCAGACAGCCAGCAGGATCATACGGTCATATGGATTGGGCGGATAGATCATGGAAAGACCGCATCGGTCCAGCAGATCATTCGTGTAAAGCATGAATTCATTCAGCGCCTCCAGGCCGCCGCTGTCCCGGTCCAGCGCCCACCGCATACAGCTCAGAAACAGAATATCCCGCTTCTCGACCGGCACCTTCCTCTCCCGGAGTTTCAGGATTCTGGCCCTCCACAGCGGTTTTGCATAGATCGTCTTCGGCAGATCGAGCAGATCCTTCCAAGGTACAAAGTCCGACCGGTTCACGCCGCCGTTCTCAGACTTTTTGGTATAATACTGCACCCAGATCGGAGACCACATCATAATGGACAGTTCCGTATCATCCTTGGCACCCGTCAGTTCATAAAGCTCGTCCAGCAGCTCTTCCAGCACCACATAAGCAGATCGCCGCCAGCCGTAGAGCATCTTTCTGTGCTCACTCAGATATCGCAGCATCTTTTCCTCCCGCGCCGCGAGATCCTTCTCCTCCTCAAAGGACAGATCGACGATCGCCTCCTCCATCATGGAAGATCTCCACGATTCTTCTCCCGGCACGGCTGCGGCTCCTGCACGCGGGGCTTCTCCCGGCATGGCTGCGGACCCTGCACGTGGGAATTCTCCCGGCACGGCTGCGGCTCCTGCACGCGGGGCTTCTCCCGGCAATGCTGCAGCTCCTGCCCGCGGGGAACTATCTGCGGAAGCAGCTTCGAAGCTGTCTCCTCCATTCGGGGAATCAGCTGCGGTGCTGTCGGCTGCGGCGCTGTCGGCTGCGGAAATGATCTGCCCCCATCTTGCGCACATCCGCTTATACACCTCCCAGTAGTTGCTTTCCTGTGAATACTGACAGAAGTAACTGATGCATTCGATCGGATCACGGAAATTGTAGGGCGTTTCATCCATCGCCTCCAACAGCTCGCACACCGCGCTGGTATCCATGTCAAAGGCCAGCGCCATCTTCATCAGATTCTCCCTGGAAACATTCTCCTGCTTCCCCAGCAGATATTTGCGCAGAAGCTTTCCCTGGAACATACCCTCCATTCCCCGGTCCGCAGCAAGCATCAGCATCAGGGAAATATAGTCCTCCACTTCCTCCGCCTTCGGGGTGTCTGTATCTGCCGCGAAGGTATGCACAAACACTTTCCCATCATCATTTTCATAGCGCACCGTCACCGTATTCTCTCCCTCGGCGGCTTTGTATTTCTCCCGCAGAAAACGACACAGTGCATACCGAAAAGAGGCAGAGTAAGCCGGGGCTTTCAAAAAACGGATCATCTCCTCCATATCCGCCAGGCTGCCCATCTCTTCATACGCCTTGCGCACCTTTTCCGCCCACTTGCGGCGAATCTGATCCACAGTCAGTTTTGTGATTCCATAAGTCATTCCATCTGCTCTCTTTCTGTATGTTTCGATCCGAACCCAAACGCAATATATCCCTCAGCATAATGCAGACCACAGCATAATGCAGAGATCATCCTCCTGCAAGTATAACATACTCCTGATGTAATGGCTGATGTAATGCTGTCTCCTGAATGATTGCAGAAAAAATTTCCTTACGATATAATTGTAAACAGGGAGTAATTATTGGCGCAGAGAGCCGCTGATGACCTATGCAGGAAGGAAAAGTTAACGAAATGCAAGTGGGGAAGAAGGTCCTTCCCCAGCTTGACGAGAAAGTCAACCGGAACGCAAAGGACAGTGTGTTCGTTGATCTATTCAAACATCCGGAGTATCTACTCCAGCTCTACAGGGTCTTCCATCCGGAAGATACCATTACGAGAGAGGAAGATCTCACGATCATTACACTTGAGAGCCTTTTTTTGAAGGAACGGTATAATGACCTGGGCTTTCTGGCCGGAAACCGTCTGATGATTCTTGTAGAAGCCCAAAGCAGTTGGAGTGTAAATATCCTGGTCCGTTTTCTGCTCTATGTTGCAGACACTTATAACCGCTACATTGAAAAGATCGATCTGGATCTGTACACAAGCAGGAAAGTTCAGCTGCCGGTCCCGGAACTCTATCTGATCTATACCGGAGAACGGAAAAACTGTCCGGAGGTGCTCAGCCTGTCGAAAGAAATCTTTGGTATGGAAAATGTCGATGCTTCGGTCGAAGTCCGGGCTAAAGTCCTGCATGACAGCAAGCAGGGAGACATTTTGAATCAGTATGTTTCCTTCACTAGAATTTTCGATGAGCAGGTAAGAAAGCTCGGAAGAACAAGAGCAGCCGTGGAAAAGACACTGCGGATCTGCCGCGAAAGGGATGTACTTGCAGACTATCTCGCAAAAGAGGAGGTGGCAGCCATTATGTTTACATTCGTGGATAAAGAGAAACAGCTTGCCAGATACATAAAAGAAGAGCGCGAGGACGCTCACAGCAAGGGCATGGAACAAGGTATCCGACAAGGCGTCGAACAAGGCATCCGGCAAGGTATCGAGCAGGGCATTAAACAGGGAGAAGAAACCGGAACTCTTTCGAGTATAAGGAATCTGATGAGCAGCTTGGAAATCCCTGCCGAGAAAGCAATGGATCTCCTGAAAATTCCGATAGAAGAACAAAAGAATTATTTGTACAAATTATGATGTCTTCCCTTTTTCTATGAGGAAGCTCTCAACTTCTGCGCGAATCCGCTCCATCCGTTTTCGTGTCTCCGCGTTCCGGCTCTCAAAAACGAGCATCTGGTCTAAATACCCCTGCTCCTTCACGAGCCGGAAGCTTACCGGATACACCAGTCCGAACACAAACGCAATATGACCCATCAGGAAATCCACACCCGTGCGGGAATTGGCACGATCCACATTCCGATTTGCAAGCATATCTTCATACACAGCGTCTGAGATCTGCGAATCCAGGAATTCATCCTCCGGCAGATCATAGATGTCCGTCATGGGCGTCTCCCGGTTCACCCGGAGGATATCGATCTTATCCGCATCCCGCAGAATATCACAGAACATCCTCTCCCGCTGCGTCAGGTCCTCCGGCAGACGATAGGCATTGTGCAGGCGGATCGCTTTTTCGATAGTCTGCAAATCTTCTGCGGAAATGGGCTCTTCACGACCTGCTTTCCCGGCCGGATCTGCTTTCCTGCCCTGATCCGTTGGTTTCAAAGCTTCCGTAT
>CACZZH010000161.1 GCA_902785635.1 uncultured Lachnospiraceae bacterium | reverse complement strand
CAGGAAGCGCTCATCTTCAGCGATGACAATAAATCCGCTTACCTTAAGGCGAGCATTGTACCGCCCGATGCTACGAACAAAGACGTCACATGGTCGAGCAGCGACACCAGTGTTGCTACAGTAACGTCTGCCGGGCTTGTGACCGGCGTCGGCCCCGGCGAATGCACGATCACCGCGAAAACCGTTTCCGGCGGATATACCGCAACCTGTCAGGTGAACTCCACTGTTACCAAGGTTGAGATGATTGCAAATACGATCATTGCTTCTGATATGAAATTTGTTGCAAAGGCAAAAGCCCAGAGCAAAGCGATCGGCGCTTCGGCAGAGGGCGGCGCGCAGCTGACCTATTCCAGCAATAACAGTAAAGTAAAGGTGTCATCTGCAGGAAAGATCACTGTTGCGAAAAATTTTGCCGGAGTCGCTGTCATAACGATCAATTCCTCTGCAACGGGCCGCTATAATGCATCGAAAAAGGATATCAAGGTTACTGTTACTCCGGCAGCTCCCACAGCCGGAACCTGCAAAAACAGCGGGAAAAAGCGATTCACTGTGACATGGAAGCCTCTCAAATATGTGACCGGTTATCAGGTTCAGTATTCCCTGAAATCGAACTTCTCAAAGAAAGTTACGAAATTTGTTAAGAAAGCTGCCACGAAAAAACTGACAGTCAAGAATTTGAAGCTTGGGAAAAAGTATTATGTCCGTATCCGGTCTTATGTAAGGGTCGGCAGCAAATTGCTTTATTCTCAGTGGAGTAAAAAGAAAACTGTAAAGATCAGAAAGTAACCGATATCATTCACCTTCGACCTGAAGGGACTGCTTCGGCTCCTGCCCGCTTTTTCGGGCAGGAGCTGTATTATGCTTTTTTCTGTATGCATGATAAAAGGCGGCATAATTTTTGAACCCGCACTGGTAACACGCCTGTGTGACCGGCATTCCCTTTTCAATAAGGGTACCGGCCATATACAGGCGTTTTTCTGTGATGTACTGGCCGATCGTATAACCCATCTGCGCCTTGAACAGATGCATCAGATAGGAACGGCCGACGGATACTGCCTCTGCCGCCATATCAATACTCAGCGCATCATCTGTCAGATGTGTATTGATATAGTCCATTACCGAGAGAATGAGCGGATTCGCTGTCATTTCCGTACCGATCGACCGCTGATCAGCGCGCAGGCTGCGGCCAAGAAGGATCAGAAGTTCGATCAGCTTGATCTTTTTCATCAGGCTGCCGGCATATGCGTTTTCATCCAGTGCTTCCTTTTTCAGCTGCATGGTCAGCTTTCTTGCATAGTCCCGCGTTTCATCCGAAAGACGGATCACATTCGGAGCCGGGGTATTGGGAAAATGGTCTGTAGCGGTGCTTTCATTTCCGTCTGCAGCGGCTTTGTCACCGAAAAGGTTCAGAACCTGCAGGTCTTCCCGCTCCAGGAACGCAGGGGAGATGTAGAAGATGAGCCGTTCATACAGGGAATCGTCATGAATGACCGGACGGTGAATCTGTCCTGCACGGACCAGCACGATGTCGCCCGGCTGCAGCGCATACATTTTCCCTTCTATGATATAACTGGTGTTTCCGGAGAGAAGAATCAGGAGCTTATGAAAATCGTGGTAGTGGAAGGGAATCTCTCTTCTGTGGGAATCCGAATTGTAAAACAGCCTGAAATCTTCCAGCAGATAACCGGACTTACGATAATGATTGTTCATATTTGTTTACCTGTCTGTACATCGGACCGGTCCGGTATTTCCCGGCAGCACAGGAACCCGGGACCGGCATCATTCATTGACGGAAGCATTGCATAATGGTAGTATCGCATAGTTTTCGAAACAATAAAAGCACTATTTGAAATGTTTACAGCATTAAATCGGATTTTTTATTCGAAATAGTATGCTATTCTATGATCACAACAAAGAAAGATAACGAATGTAAACAAGTATTTCACTTACCGGACAGCAAACAGGAGAATTACTATGGATCCCATCCTTCTGAAGTATCGCGGAAATGACAGTGAATATCTGATATATGACTCTGAAAAATTTCATTCATGCCTTCATCCGAAGGCGGTTCGCTCGATCTGTGCACGGAATTTCGGCCTGGGTACGCAGGGCGTGATGGTCGGTCCCGTGAGAAAAGACGGCGGACTGGTGATGCAGATCTTCTCTCCGGACGGCGAGGAGAAGCAGATGGGTGAGGATGCTCTTGCAGCCAGCAGACGTTATCTGCAGGATGCCGGATATATCCAGGCAGATCAGGAACCTGCCCAGAGAGCATTTGCGATCGGCAAGATCTTTCTTTCCGAGGAATTTGTGAATACCTACATGAGAACAGCGTGAAAAGCGCTGTTCTTTTTTCTTTTATCCCGGACGATTTCAGGTTATACTGTTTAATATACTTTACAGAGACTTTTTAGGAATATTGAAGTGAATGGAAGAGGAGAAGCATACTGCAATGACAAATGATGAATTGTTGAAGGAAGCCTTTGAGGCAAGAACACATGCCTATACACCTTATTCTCACTTTCAGGTCGGAGCTGCGCTGCTTACAGAAGGCGGCAAGGTGTATCACGGCTGCAATATTGAAAATGCTGCTTTCGGTCCGTCAATCTGTGCGGAACGGACAGCTTTCTTTAAGGCGGTTTATGACGGAGAACGGAAATTCGAAAAGATCGCCATTGTAGGCGGATCAGAAGGTACGGATGCAAGCAGGACCTGTGCTCCGTGCGGCGTGTGCCGTCAGGTGATGCGGGAATTCTGTGATCCGGAGACCTTTACCATCATCCTGGCAGACGGAAAGGATAAATGGAAAGAATTTACCCTGAAGGAACTGCTGCCGCTGGGCTTTGGCCCGGAGGATCTGATGAGGGGAAACATACCGGAATGAAGAAATGTCTTCCGCAGGGAATGCGGAAGAGATTGGAGAAAAAACATACGAACCGGTCAGAAGAAAAGACCGAAGGAGAGAGGAAATAGGAACATGATGCCGGGAAATGGGATACCGGGAGAAACGGGGACAGGAAGAGAAGCAGTAAGGAGAAATACTGAGAAGCAGGGCTTCTGTCTGATCATTTCCGGAGGGGAGTACTGTCCTGTACCTGAGGATCTGCGATGTGCGGATTATGTGATCGCCTGTGACAAAGGATACGAGTATGCAAAACGTATGGGAATTGTGCCGGACCGGATCATCGGGGACTTTGACTCCGCACCGCTTCCGGATACGCAGATTCCGGTCGACCGTGCACCTACCCATAAGGATGATACGGATACGATGCTCGGAATGCGTCATGCGCTGGAGATGGGATACCGGGACATCGTGATCTGCTGTGCCTTCGGAGGACGGATGGATCATGCATTTGCAAACATCCAGACGGGAACCTGGGCGGCGGTGCATGGCGGAACGGCCAGAATTCTGGGAAACGGAACGGATGCCTTGATCTTTGCCGGCCGATCTGTGGAGATTCCCAGAAGAGAGGGCTGGTCGCTGTCCGTTTTTTCCCTGTCGGATCAGTGCAGCGGCGTGACGATCACCGGAACAAAGTATGAATGCGCGGATACGGATTTTTATAATACCTTCTGCCTTGGGGTCAGCAATGTGTGGGCATCCGACACCGCAGTTGTGCAGATAAAGGAAGGCATCGCGATGGTAATGCTTTCGAAACTGAAGGCCGGAGAGCATATCTGACAGAAGGAAAAACTCTTATCAGGGAGAAGGAAGACGGTTAAGAAAGGACGAGCTCATGGGATATGATATTGTAACGATGGGGCCGCTCCTGTGCGAGGTAATGCGCAAGGAGCTGGACAGGCCATTGGATGCACCGGCGGATTTTACGGGGCCTTACCCCAGCGGAGATCCGGCGATCATGCTCAATGCCGCTGCGAAGCTTGGCGCGAAATGTGCGATGATCGGCGTGGTCGGAGACGACGGATTTGGGCGGTGTGTGACCGGCCGGCTTAAGGAGAGCGGAGCGGATATATCCATGGTACGCATCCAGCCGGGAGCTTCGACCGGGGTTGCGTTTGTGTGCTATTATTCGGACGGAAGCCGCAATTTCCTGTTTCATGTGAGAGATGCCGCTCCGGGATATCTGTGTCCGGAGGATGTGCAGATCGATCGGCTGAAGGACACAAAGTGGGTGCATCTGTCGGGCTTTACGCTTTCCGTCAATCAGAGCAGTGCGGAGGCAGTGTACCGTCTGATCCGGGAACTGCCGCAGCAGGTAAAGATCAGTTTTGACCCGAACCTGCGGCCGGAAGCGCTCTCGGCGGAGCAGATCCGTGATCTGTGTGCACCGGTGATCGAAAGGGCACAGCTCATTTTCCCGAGTAAAGGGGACGCTGCTTTGTTCACCGGGTCAGCAGACGATGAGACGGGCTGCCGGATCTGGACGAAGCAAGGAAAGACCGTGGTCCTTAAGTGCGGGGAGGAGGGAAGCCGCATCTATTCGCCGGATGGAAGTGTTCTGGCTGTTCCCGGTTTTTCCGTGACGGAGATCGATCCGACCGGAGCCGGCGATACCTTCTGCGGAGCCTTTCTTACCGCACTGGTAGAAGGAAAGAGTCTGCCCGAATGCGGGAGATTTGCGAACGCTGCGGGAGCCATGTCCGTGCGCAGTCAGGGCCCCATGGAAGGGGCACCGTCCAGGGATGAACTGGAAACATTTCTGAAATGAAAATGTGGGCGGCAGTAGGACAGGGGATGTCTCCTGTCCCGCGTTTCGGTTGACAGTCTCTTTAACGTTTTATATAATACCAATATGGTCCGGATAGCGGCGAACTGTTGTAAGCAGGCACTACCGGGCCGTACATAGTTGATCAGATCTATCCGGCTGCTTTCCGGCAGCCGGAGGAAGTCCGGTGTGATCCCGGCACAGTTGATCCCTGCTGTAATGGATGACGAAAGCTGCATATACCATTGGGAAACAGGTTTTCCTGAGA
The DNA here is from genome assembly GCA_902785635.1 of uncultured Lachnospiraceae bacterium. Classification (GTDB taxonomy): domain Bacteria; phylum Bacillota; class Clostridia; order Lachnospirales; family Lachnospiraceae; genus Merdiplasma. Next base: position 1,782 of record CACZZH010000161.1, on the reverse strand, counting down.
AGGGCAGCAAGTAGGCCCGAGTCCGAGTCAGAATACGGTATCTGATCACAGTTTCACAGTTCAGTCATCGCAGGCACAGCGATAGGCTTATTTTGTTTGCCATGCCGTAGATGACCTTTTCAGAAAGGAAGTGTACAAATGAAAAAGAAACTGACCGTACTCTTAACCGGAATCCTGGCTGCGAGTGTATTGTGTGCGGGAAGCTTTGCTGCGGATGAGGCTGCTGATTCCACGATCACGATCGGCTGCGGCTATGTGGCGGACAATACCAGTCCGGTAGACAGCGCCTGGGACCTTACCTCTCACGGCATCAGTGAAGGGATCTATATGCAGGATGCCGATGGCAATCTGGTGTCCCGTTTCGTGAGTGATCTGGAGCGCAAAGATGATCTTACATGGGAAGCGACGCTTACCAATGCTGTGAAATTTAGCGACGGATCCGACTGTGATGCACAGGCTCTCGCAGACTGCATGAATTATCTGCAGGAGAATAATTCCATGACGAACGGCACAGCCGGCGTAGTGACCTTCACGGCAGAAGATGAGGATACACTGAAGATCGTCACCGAGCGGGCTACCCCGGTTATGAAATCTCTGCTGGCTGAGTGGTGCAACGTAGTGTTTAAGCAGGATGGCGATAATTTCCTGTATACCGGTCCATATATGGTCGAAAAGCTGGATTCGGGCGTATCTCTGGATATGGTTCCCAACCCTTATTATGATGACCGTGCAGGGGATCGTTCCAATGTGACTCTGAAGGTGTTCCGTGATACCGCTTCCATGCAGCTGGCATTCGAGGGCGGTGAGATCGACCTGATGTTCGGCCTGACTCCCGAGACCGCAGAGATCCTGGCCGGTGAAGGCTTTAATATCAAGGATTATGATGCCGGATATCAGTACTTTGCATTTACGAATCTGAATGACGGACCGATGGCGGATCAGAAGGTGCGCCAGGCTGTGAACATGATTCTGAACCGTGAAGAGATGACCACAGTCCTCAAAGGCGGACGTATTGCCAATGGCATCTTTGCACAGTACTATTCCTTCGCAGGTGATGTGGAAGAGACCTTTGATCCGGATGCAGCCGCAGCTCTTCTTGAAGAAGCAGGCTATGCAAAGAATGACTCCGGTATCTATGAGAAGGACGGAGAAGAGCTTTCCATCCATATGATCACATATTCTTCCAGAGCAGACCTTCCGATCCTGATGCAGCTGGCAGCTTCTGAGTTTGCAGCGATGGGCATCGAGAGCTCCACGGATGTTGTAGATGACATCGGTGCAGCCCTGGAAGCCGGCGAATATGATCTTGCCTTCTATGCACAGCATACAGCTCCCTCCGGCGAACCCTCCGCATTCCTGAACATGGCGTTTGGCGAAGGCGGAAGCCGCAACTATGCGGGATACCACAGTGATGCCGTAGATGAGCTGCTTGCAAAGATGGGCGAGACCGAGCCGGGTGAGGAGCGTGACCAGATTTCCAAAGACATCCAGGCTATCGTGGCTGAAGAGCTGCCGATCATCTATCTGGTAGACCCGCAGTGGCATGTGGCACTCTCCGAAAAGGTTGCTGATTATGTACCGTATTGCGGTGACTACTACGTAGTGAATGCAGAACTTGGACTGTGATACCTGTCGCAGATCTCAGGTCCTGTTTTCACAGATCTTGTTGAGAGAGAACCCGGAATGGGACAGGGGCGGTTCCCTGTCCCATTCGAATGTGGGGCAGAGAACCGCCCCCTGTCCCATTCCGGCATAGTAAATGTGCCGGGCCGAGGAAAGCAT
>CACZZH010000160.1 GCA_902785635.1 uncultured Lachnospiraceae bacterium | reverse complement strand
TCTCACATGCACTGGAGGGTTATGAGGTACAGGCTGCAGATTATCTGATCAAGCCGGTTTCCTATGAACTTTTCCGCGTAAAAATGGACCGGATCTTCCGAAAGATGGAGCAGGAGATGGATGATACCATTGAGATCCGGACCGGCAGCGGACAGAGGTTTTTACGGATAAGAGATCTGATGTTTGCAGAAACCTGTGCAAAACGGGTATTGCTTCATGTCACCGGCCGCAGCGGCAGCATAATTCAGGAAGAGACAGCCCAGCCGCTGTATCAGCTGGAAAAGCAGCTTACAGGGAAATACTTTTTCCGGTGTCACAGTGCATATCTGATCAATCTGCGGTTTGTCACAGGCTACAGTCAGACAGATGTGTTTCTGGGAGAGAAAAAGATTCCGCTAAGCAGGCATCGGCGGAAGGAGTTTATCGATTCACTGACTGTCTTTCACACAAACAGGATGTGAACGGGAGACCATGATGTGATCAACCAGAGCCCATGGGTATGATTTAAGAAAAGGATCTTGTATGACGATCGGAGCTTATCTTTCAGGAGCCGGGATGGATTTTTTCAAATCCGTGCCGGTGATCGCTGTCACAATACTGTCGGAGTGGCTTTGTTTTATGGCTTTTACCTGGCTGCATTTCGGAGGAAGATCCTTCCGGCGGCCATACCTTCCTGCTGTTCTTCTGGGTACGAATGCTGTTCTTGCGGTCTGCTTTTATCCGATCGCTCTTCATTGTGTGCTGCAGATCACCCTTTGGACCGCTTTTTTGTGCATCTCCTTCCGGATCCAATGGTACAGAGCCCTGTTCGAGAGCAGTGTGTTCTGCCTGTTCCTGGAACTGGGCAAATCCCTGTTCCGCGGCGGAACATTTGCCTATGTGCTTTGGAACCGCTTCCCGGCTCTGGCGCAGAGCAGAGTAAGCGTTGTCACATTTGGGGTCTATATCCTTTATATGGCCGGTCTGTGCATCCTTTTCCGGTTTACCTCCGGAAAGGAAGGAGAACTGGAATTCAGTGCAAAGCAGGTGGCGGGACTGCTTTTTCCGCTGGTTTTGTATCTGTTTATCCGTCAGTTTCAATCGGGTCTCGATCCTTCCATGCCGGTCCTGCTGTACTTTTCTCTGGACGTGATAGGAATGGCGGTGGCTGTGTGCACGCTGATCGTAATGGAGATCACAACCAGCATGCTCCGGACCCAGAGCAGCCGGAACGAACTCCTCCGCAGGCAGCTCCTGGCAGAACAGCAGCACAGTCAGTATCTGATCCAAAAGGAAGCGCTTGATGCAGTGAATCGCAAATATCATGATCTGAAGCATTATCTTACAGCAATGGAAACAGCAGGAGGCAGCGAGGAACTGAGGCAGGCTGCAAGAGATATGCGCCGGGAGATCTCACCGGTGGAAACGATCTGCCGGACCGGAAATGAAGTTCTGGATGTGCTTCTTGCCCAGCGGGTCGCTGAATGCCAGGAGAAAGAGATCCGGTTTATCCCATACATCGACGGAAGAAACCTGGACTGGATGAACGTTGTGGACCTGTGTACTCTGTTCGGGAATGCAATGGACAATGCGGTGGAAGCTTCGGAAAAGATTCCTGAGAAGGAGAGCAGGGAGATCACTGTAAAAATAGAGAATTACGGGTCCATGGTGGTATTCCGGTTTGTGAACTGCTGTGAGAGCGGTCAAAGCCGGACCGGAGAGAGGTTCCGGACAACAAAGGAAGATGCAGGATCTCACGGCTATGGGCTGGGAAGTATCCGGTCCATTGCAGAAAAATACGGCGGTTCCATGACCGCCGTATGCGAAAACAGTATATTTGAACTGGTGGTGCTGTTTCCTGCCTGCAGCAGAGATTAAGATCCTCCGGCGGATGCCGGGGCCGGGCAGTGGAAAACGATTATGAATCGAGCCGGATCTGAAGCGGATCATAGATCCGGGAAAGACTTTCCTCATCGGGTCGGATCATATCGACCGCAATCGTTTCGATGTCATCCGAATGTTCGATATATTCCTGAAGAGAATGACCGGTCGTCCAGAATACGCCGTCAAGCCAGGAAGAGGAATGATACCCCAGGCCCAGGCGCTCGCAGCCCTGCAGAGAGAGGACGCGATAGCGGTCTTCAAAGCCCGGCTTTGCAAAGTCGCACCGGGTGTATGCCCTGAACCCTCTTTCTGTAAGCCAGTTACCGGCAAATGTCATGAGCTCGGCTCTGCAGTCGCCATCGATGCCCGGATGGACTCCGGAACGGATCTGTTCTTCCATCCGGCAGTTTGCCGGAAGATGAAGAGGATAGACCGTCATGTGTTCCGGGGCATAGTACAGACAACGGCTGAGGGTCTGCTCCAGGCTCCTGCAGGTCTGGCCCGGAATCCCGACCAGCAGATCAAAACTCAGGGAGCGGGGATCAAATGTGCGGATCGCCATATCTGCCATAGTGATCGCTTCATATTTGTAGGGACGTTCCAGCAGATCATGCTCACTGCGCCGGGCTGTCTGCAGTCCGATGATCCACCGGTTGACGCCGGCATCACGCATTTTTTCCATGAGAGCTCTGGAATAATCACCGGGCATCGTCTGCAGACTGACCTGCACATCTTCGCTGCAGGAGAAGGACTTTTTCACATCCATCAGTACATGGTACAGAGCATCCGCGCCAAGCAGAGCAGGGGATCCGCCTTCAATGGAAACGGCGCATACTTTGTAATCATCAAATTCACCGGCACAGCCCTGAATTTCCTTCCTCAATGCCTGTGTATAGGCGTTGACGGTGCGCGGCTCATAGGTACAGTAAGGATAACTGCAGAAAGAACACTGCTTTACACAGAAAGGAATGCTGATCTGCAGGATCAATGGTTTATTCATTTTTCTTACCCCGGAAAACTGTTTTGCTTTGCTCTATTCTATCAAAGTTTTCAGGTGAGGACCAGTGCGATTTGGGAAAACCGTCGGGTTCGTCGGGTTGTTTCTTGAAAATTGCAGAAGAGAACGCTATAATCAAATAAACGAATTTCTATGATCACCGAAGGGGGGGGATTGTCATGAATTTACTGAACATGCTGATGGGAACGCTTGGTTCCGGATCTTCTGTGGAAGCCCTTGCAAAAAAGACAGGGCTGTCTGCCGCAAAACTCACAAAGCTGCTGATGAGCGCGCTGCCGGTCCTGCTGAAATTCCTTACGAAAAATGCGTCTTCCGCAGGGGGAGCACAGGCGCTTCTGGGTGCGCTTGCGGGACACAGGGAAACGAGAACGATGGCAGAACAGATCGAAAATGCCGATGAGCAGGACGGAGCCAAGATTCTCGATCACATTTTCGGGGCACAGAAGGAGAGCGTGGTCACGTCACTGGCAAAAGACAGTGAATTGGATATTCCGGATGTTTCAAAAGCCCTTTCCAACATTGCACCTGCCATGATGAGCGGCCTGTCCGCAGCAACTGCCTCCGCTTCAAAGGTAGATCTCAGCGACGGACTGGATCTGAGCGATGTGATGGGCATGCTCGGAGGAGCAGCGAAACCGGCGGCATCTGCAGGAGGTCTTCTTGGCGGGCTCCTCGGAGGCGGAAAGAGTTCCGGAGGAATCGGCAGTCTGATCGGAGGACTTTTCGGAGGAGGATCTGCCCAGAAAGCAGAGGAAGAAGATAAGGATCTGGATGGAAGCGCTCTTCTGGGAGTACTGACATCGCTTATGAAGTAAAAGCGCAAAAAACAAACATGCCGCCGGATGCAGGCGGCAGACAGGTATCAAAAAGAAATAAATAAAGTATAATTAATATGAAAAGGAGAAAAACACCATGACAGACATCAAGAAAATGAACGAGCAGGAAGCAGCAAACGTAGCAGGCGGAGTAGAAGGATACAACTATGGCAACGGCTGGAGAACCGTAAAGAACCTTCAGGGCGGATATCTTGCACTGCGTACCGCACCGTGCTTTGCATATGAGAACGAAGTGATCCATGATGGTCCGAAGAACGGCCAGCTGGTTCAGATCACCGGCAGCACTGTCCAGGGTACCGGCATCAATGGTGTACCGGCAACTTATGTGTGGGTATATTCTCCGGACTACGGCGTATCCGGCTATGTAAACGCATACTTCATCGGATAATAAACAGTACATATTAATACATATTGATATGAACAGCCCCCGCACCCTGATGGCGCAGGGGCATTTTGCGGATTAAATAAAAGAGCTGAAGCATTTTGTTCCTGGAGCAAACGGGTATATAATATACAGTGAAAATGCAGGAAAAGACTAAGTGATGTAATAAAGTGAACCGGATAAGGCAAACCATACTTATGCTGATGTTTTTGACGTCAATTATTACTCTGGGGAATAATAATGCCGCGTGATTCTCGAGTGCATCCGGCTGCGAAACTATGGCCTGAAGTGCCGGAGACGTATGCGGTTATTTACGGCAGGAAGCCAGGAGGTGTCTATGAAAAAAAGATTATGGAAAAAAAGTGTGTTTGTGCTTGTTTTGCTGAATATCTTACTGGCGTTTTCCTGCACTGCGGGCGCAGCCAGTACAAAGGCAAAGGCGAAAAAGGCTTACCGGGATTATCTGAAGGGGAAGGGATATTCGACCTATGCGTTCATCTATTTCGATAATGACGCCATTCCGGAGATGATCGCCCGGAAAGATGGGGCTCCGGCCTTGTTTACCTACAAGAAACAGAAGGTGACTGCCTATAAGAATTCTACACCGGGCCGGTACTTTGCAGTCATCGGCTATTACCAGAAGCAGGGATGCCTGGTGCAGGAATATGAGAGCAACGGAATGGATCCTCATGCGTATACTACGACGTACTGGACGCAGGACGGAACGGCTCTCTACAATAAGCTGCAGAAGCGGGAGTACCGGGATGACGATGGAACGGTGCAGTCCGCGGAGTATGCTTACAACAGGAAAAAATCCGTCAAAATCTACATGGGAGCAAAAAAGCTGTCCGCGAAGACGTTCGAGAAAAAGCTTGCGAAGATCACAGCAGGAAAGAAGATGTCTGTCATCAAGTGGAAGACATGGCAGGATACGACGCTTACTCTGAACCAGTCGACGGCGAATGTAACGGCGGGCAGCACCTTGAAACTGACGGCCACAGTGACAGGCGTGAAGGGTACAGTGACGTGGACTTCGGACAACAGGAAGGTAGCGACGGTTACCTCGAAGGGTAAGGTAAAGGGAAAGAAGGCGGGAATGGCGACCATTACCGCCCAGGTAAACGGGGTGAAAAAATCCTGTGTTGTGGTAGTGGAACCGGTAGAAACGATCTCTGCTGTTTCGCTGTATTATCCTGTGGCAAAGCATTACCTTGGCAAATATGGGGTAATCATGTATTTCTATGACCTGAATAGTGACGGGATTATGGAGATGATGATACAGAACATCAATGTGGTACCGGATGAAGTGCTGACAGAGGGTTCTGAGTATACAGACGGTCTGGGCAAAAGCCGGGGATACCGGGGGCCGATGGATGTTTTCTCGATTAAGGACAATAAGGTCGTGTTTATCGAATCCCTGAATCACGCGATGGTTTTATATAATACAAATCAGCTCTGGAAAATCGCCGTCGGATATGGCGATGTGATCTGGATCTATGGGATGGAAGGCTATAAGCTCCGGCTTCTCGAAACCTACTCCTGGTCAGTGGATGAAATGTCGGAAATCTATAAAAACTACCTTGACTTTGTTCAGAACGGGGTAAAAGAGTATGAGGAGATTCGCGCGAAAGCAACCATAAAAACAGAGCAGGATCTGAAAGCGTTTCTGACCACCTGGCTGGAAGACTGAAAGACTGCCCCCCTTCAAGCTGAAAGTTATCTCCTGAGTCGTTTAAACACCACATAGATCGCATAACCGACAACTACTCCCAGCGTGTTAAGAATCAGATCATCAATGTCTGAAGCTCTGGACGGAAAGGGTAACTGAAGGATCTCGATGCACAGTGAGATAACCGCACCGGCTGCGGCAACTCTCCAAAAGCTGTTCAGTTGTCTGTATACAATGGGCAGCACAATACCGCTGGGAATAAACATCACCGCATTGCCGACCACATTCCAGACAATGTCCCGGACATTGCCATAATCAAAAAGATGGACCAGCGGAACAAGGTTTATTCGCAACGGGAATGCTGCTGCCTCAAAGACAAGTGACTGTACGTGACCGTCAATCAGGTCTCTCGGGAAGAACACAAAACGGATGATGACTGCCAGATCGATATACATCAAAACCAGAACAGCTTCCCGTTTCCAGTCTATATATCTGCGTCTGATCCACATGCTTATCCTCACGAGCAGCCAGGCAGCCGTATAAGCTGATTCTGCTGCGAGAAAAGATATCTCAAGCATTTCGTCTCCTCCACAAACAGGAATTGACCGAGCTCTTTAAAGCGAGGGATACGAGCAACAAGCGTAGCGGCTGCGAGTTTGTATCCCTTGCAAACTCCGATCCTGTACCTCCACCCTACCATAAATCATTAATATTTACCACAAAAAGAAGCTCACCACCCGAAGGCGAGAGCTCCTGTCTGCGTCTCCAGATCATCATAACTGCTTGCAGCGGGCCATAGAGCATAGGTGAGACAAAACGGGAAATAGAAGTCCTGCTGAGACAGGCGCCGGAAGACCGCTTCCGGACTGGGTTTCCGGGCATTTGAGAAATGCATCAAAAAAGCACCGACCCCAGGACGCTAAGATCCTAAAACCGATGCTTTCGTGCACCCTCAGGGGCTCGAACCCTGGACACCCTG
>CACZZH010000159.1 GCA_902785635.1 uncultured Lachnospiraceae bacterium | reverse complement strand
AACAAATGTTCTGTTTTGGTTGCTCTTCTATACGGAATATGGTATACTCTTATGAATATAGAAGACGTGGGACAGGGAGAGAAGAGTATGGACCATTTCGTACTGCATTCAGAATATAAGCCGACCGGTGATCAGCCTGCTGCCATTGAGGAGCTGGTGAAGGGTTTCCGGGAAGGAAATCAGTGTGAAACGCTGCTTGGTGTTACCGGCTCCGGCAAGACCTTTACGATGGCTAATGTCATTGCGCAGCTGAACCGACCGACACTGGTGATCGCCCACAATAAGACGCTTGCTGCCCAGCTCTACGGGGAATTTAAGGAATTTTTCCCTGAGAACGCTGTGGAGTACTTTGTCTCGTATTATGATTACTATCAGCCGGAAGCATATGTGCCTTCTTCGGATACCTATATCGCGAAGGATTCTTCGATCAATGACGAGATCGACAAGCTGCGCCTGTCGGCGACTGCCTCACTGGTGGAGCGGCGGGATGTTGTGATCGTCTCGTCGGTGTCCTGTATCTATGGCCTGGGCTCTCCGGTGGATTACCGGGATATGGTGATCTATCTGCGTACGGGGCAGGAGCGCGACCGGGATGAGATCATCCATAAGCTGATCGACATCCAGTATGACCGCAACGATATGGACTTTAAGCGTTCTACCTTCCGGGTCCGGGGAGATGTGCTTGAGATCTTCCCTGCGGATGCGCAGGATTATGCCTACCGGGTGGAATTTTTCGGGGATGAGATCGACCGGATCTGTGAGATCGATGTGCTCACGGGTGCTGTGAAAAAAACGCTGGAATTTGCCGCGATCTTCCCTGCATCTCACTATGTCATGCCCATGCACAAGATCCTGGAGGCTACGCGCCGGATCGAGGATGAGCTGGAGGAGCGGGTCCGTTACTTCCGGCAGGAGGACAAGCTGCTGGAGGCGCAGCGTATTGCAGAGCGGACCAATTATGATGTGGAGATGCTGCGTGAGACCGGCTTCTGCTCCGGCATTGAAAACTACTCCCGGCATCTTGCAGGGCGGCCTGCGGGTTCTACACCGGAGACTTTGATGGATTTCTTCCCGGATGATTTTCTGATCATTATTGATGAATCCCATATGACGCTGCCTCAGCTCCGTGCCATGTACAATGGGGACCAGTCCCGCAAGACCACGCTGGTGGATTACGGTTTCCGTCTGCCGTCTGCGAAAGATAACCGTCCGCTCTGCTTTGAGGAATTTGAGGATAAGATCAACCAGATCCTGTTTGTTTCGGCGACGCCCGGCCCGTATGAAGAGGCTCATGAGCTCCTGCGCGCAGAACAGATCATCCGGCCGACCGGTCTTCTGGATCCGAACGTCATCGTACGCCCCGTGGAGGGCCAGATCGATGACCTGCTGGCGGAGATCCGTAAGGAGACAGCGGCCGGGAATAAGGTGCTCGTGACGACTCTCACCAAGACCATGGCGGAGGACCTCACGGATTACCTGAAAGAAGTAGGTGTGCGTGTGCGTTATCTGCACTCTGATATCGATACACTGGAGCGTACGGAGATCATCCGGGATATGCGTCTGGATGTGTTCGATGTTCTGGTGGGCATCAATCTGCTCCGGGAAGGTCTCGACATTCCCGAGATCTCGCTGGTGGCGATTCTGGATGCGGATAAGGAGGGTTTTCTCCGCTCCGAGACATCCCTGATCCAGACGATCGGGCGTGCGGCGAGAAACGCCGACGGACATGTGATCATGTACGCCGATATGATGACCGATTCCATGCGCATTGCCATCGATGAGACCATGCGCAGAAGAGCGGCACAGGAAGCCTACAATAAAGAACACGGGATCACGCCGCAGTCCATCCGCAAGGCAGTGCGTGATCTGATCAGCATCTCAAAGGATGTGGCAGCGGAGGAACAGCGCTACGAGAAAGCCCCCGAATCCATGGACAGGGAAGAACTGGAGAAGCTGATCGAAAAGGTAAAGAAACAGATGCAGAAGGCTGCTGCAGACCTGAACTTCGAGGCTGCCGCCGAGCTGCGTGACCGGATGCTGGAGCTGAAGAAATACATGGATGACTCCGCAGAATGCTGAGTACGGAAAGCGGCAAAGGAGAATATCAGAATCAATGAATCAGGAAAGAAAGAGCGGGGGAGACGCCGTTAAGTATATCCGCATCCGCGGTGCGAAGGAACATAATCTTAAGGGCATCAGTATCGATATCCCGCGCAATAAATTTGTTGTGTTTACCGGACTGTCGGGCTCCGGCAAGTCTTCACTGGCTTTTGATACGATCTATGCAGAAGGACAGAGACGCTATATGGAGTCTCTTTCTTCGTATGCGCGCCAGTTCCTGGGACAGATGGAAAAACCGGAGGTGGAGAGCATTGAAGGGCTTCCGCCTGCCATCTCCATTGACCAGAAATCGACCAACCGGAACCCGCGTTCCACGGTCGGTACTGTGACCGAGATCTACGATTATTTCCGTCTCCTTTACGCCAGGATCGGGATACCGCATTGTCCGAACTGCGGGAAGGCGATCATGAAACAGACAGTGGACCAGATGGTGGATCAGCTCATGGAGCTCCCCGAAAGGACCCGTCTGCAGATTCTCGCTCCTGTGGTGCGCGGGAAGAAGGGCCGCCATGAAAAGGTGCTGGAGCACGCAAAAAAGAGCGGATATGTGCGGGTCCGTGTTGACGGAAATCTCTATGAACTTACAGAGGAGATCACTCTGGATAAAAATATCAAGCACAATATTGAAATCCTGGTGGACCGTCTTGTGGTGAAGGAAGGCCTTGAAAAGCGGCTCACGGAATCACTGGAGCAGGCTCTCTCGGAAGGGAACAGTCTGGTATATGTGGAGGTGCAAAAGCCCGGCGGAGAACAGCCGGAGACCCTGAATTTCAGCGAGCATTTCGCCTGCCCGGACTGCGGTATCAGCATCGAGGAGATCGAACCGAGAAGCTTTTCCTTCAATAATCCGTTTGGAGCCTGTCCGGAGTGTACCGGCCTTGGTTACCGCATGGAGTTCGACGTGGATCTGATGATACCTGACAGATCGCTTTCCATCGATGACGGTGCGATCGTCGTAATGGGCTGGCAGTCGGCCAGGGAAAAGGGCAGCTTTACGCGCTCGATCCTGGATGCGCTCGCAGAGGAATACCACTTCCGTCTGGATACGCCTTTCGAAGAGTATCCCCCGGAGGTTCAGAATGTGTTGCTGCATGGGACCGACGGAAAGGAAATAAAGGTGCATTACAGGGGCCAGCGCGGGGAAGGCGTGTATGATGTGGCCTTTGAAGGACTGATCCGGAATGTAGAGCGCCGGTATCGCGAGACATTCTCCGAAACCAGCAAGGCTGAGTATGAATCTTTCATGCGCTTCACCCCCTGCAGACTGTGCAATGGCCAGAGGCTGAAGCAGTCTTCCCTGGCAGTGACGGTCGGGGAGAAAAATATTTTCCAGATGACGGATATGTCCGTGGATAATCTGCAGATCTTCCTGCAGAACCTTCAGCTGACGGACCAGCAGAAGCGGATCGGAGCACAGATCATGAAAGAGATCCGTGCAAGGATCGCCTTCCTGGCCAACGTCGGCCTGAATTATCTGACTCTCACCCGGGCTACCGGTACGCTTTCCGGAGGAGAGGCACAGCGGATCCGGCTGGCGACCCAGATCGGCTCCGGGCTGGTGGGAGTGGCCTACATTCTGGATGAACCGAGCATCGGACTTCATCAGAGAGACAACGACAAGCTGCTCAACGCATTGTTCGCGCTGCGCGACCTCGGCAATACACTGGTAGTGGTGGAGCATGATGAGGACACCATGCGGGCTGCCGATTTTCTGGTGGACATCGGCCCGGGAGCAGGAGAGCACGGCGGAGAGGTGATCGCAGCCGGGTCGGTGCAGGATATCATCGACTGTCCGAATTCGGTCACAGGCGATTATCTGAGCGGAAGAAGGACCATTCCGGTTCCGGAGAGCCGCAGGACACCGGCCGGGTGGCTGACGGTCAAAGGTGCAGCTGAGAATAACCTGAAAGGAATCACCGTGAAGTTTCCGCTGGGGGTATTCACCTGTGTGACCGGCGTTTCCGGATCCGGCAAGAGCTCACTGGTAAATGAGATTCTTTACAAAGAGCTGGCAAAAAGGCTGAACCGTGCCCGTACGATACCCGGGAGATTCAAAGGCATCGAAGGCCTTGAACAGCTTGATAAAGTCATCTGTATCGATCAGTCCCCCATCGGCAGGACGCCCCGGTCCAATCCTGCGACCTACACCGGTGTGTTTGACATGATCCGGGACCTGTTCGCATCCACGGCGGACGCAAAAGCCAGAGGATATAAGAAAGGGCGTTTCAGCTTCAATGTGAAGGGCGGAAGATGCGAAGCATGCGCCGGGGACGGCATCCTGAAGATCGAGATGCATTTTCTCCCGGATGTATATGTACCCTGTGAAGTGTGCCAGGGGAAGCGCTACAACCGCGAGACGCTGGATGTGAAATATAAGGGGAAGAGCATTTATGATGTCCTGAACATGACCGTGGAAGAGGCACTGAAATTTTTCGAACACATCCCTTCCATTCAGCGCAAGATCCAGACTCTTTATGATGTGGGGCTGTCCTACATCCGGCTCGGGCAGCCCTCCACGCAGCTTTCCGGAGGAGAGGCACAGCGGATCAAACTGGCGACGGAACTGTCCCGCAGAAGCACCGGTAAGACGGTCTACATCCTTGATGAGCCTACCACCGGCCTGCATTTTGCCGATGTACACAAGCTGATCGAGATCCTGCAGCGCCTCACCGACAGCGGCAACACCGTTATCGTGATCGAACACAATCTGGATGTGATCAAGACAGCCGATTATCTGATCGACATGGGCCCGGAGGGTGGTGACGGCGGCGGAAGGATGATCGCCTGCGGCACCCCGGAAGAGGTTGCGCAGATGCCTCAGTCCTTTACGGGACAATACGTGAAAAAGTATCTGAGAAAAGGCTGATATGAAAACAGGCCGGCAGAAAGGAAGGAAAGGGTCTGCGAAAGTATTCTGTATTCTGCACAAGATTTCGAACTTTACTCATGTATCGGTACATGATAGAATAGATTAGGAAATTGTTAAATATTTATAAACGAACAACAGTTTCTGTCATATTTGCGAAGGAGCTTTATTTATGAATATTCTGACAATGGTTTTGTCTCTTCTGTGCGGAGTATCGCTGTTTCTGTTTGGCATGTCTATGATGGGCGACGGCCTGAAGCGCGTTGCGGGAGATAAACTGGAGGCATATCTTTACAGGATGACACAGACTCCGCTGCGGGGCGTGCTTCTGGGGACCGGGGTGACTTCCGTGATCCAGTCTTCCTCAGCGACCGCAGTGATGGTCATTGGTTTTGTAAACGCCGGAATGATGAAGCTGTTTCAGGCGATCGGTATCATTATCGGTGCGAATATCGGTACGAGCGTTACTGGATGGATTCTGTGTCTTTCCTATATTGAAGGATCAAACGGCATTGCAAAACTGCTGGGATCCTCCACGATCGCAGCGGTTGCGGCGATCACGGGAATATTGCTGAAGATGCTTTCCAAGCGGTCGGTCTGGAAGAATCTGGCGAATATTTTCATGGGATTTGCGATCCTTATGATCGGTATGCAGATGATGAGTTCGGCGGTATCTCCGCTCAAAGAGAACCCGTCCTTTACCAGTACACTGACGATGTTTTCCAATCCTGCTCTGGGTATTCTGCTTGGTATCGGCATGACGGCGATCCTGCAGAGCGCATCGGCCTCAATCGGTATCCTGCAGGCACTGTCGGTGACGGGAGCCCTTGTGTTTTCAACTGCATTTCCGGTGATTCTCGGTGTCGGCGTCGGTTCCTCTACTCCGGTCCTGATCTCTGCGATCGGTGCAAATAAGAACGGTAAGCGGACTGCCCTGATCTATCTGCTGAATCATATATTCGGACTGGTGCTCTGGGCAGCAGCGTTCTATTCCCTGAATGCGGTCCTGCATTTTCCTTTCATGGACCGGATCATGAGCCCTGTTTCGATCGCGGCAGTAAACTCTGTATTCCGTATCGTGACCGGCTTCATCCTGTTCCCGTTTTTCGGAAAACTGGAGAAGCTTTCCAAACTGATCATCCGGGATTCTGCGGAGGATCTGGAAGAACTTGCCGACAACGCGGACTTCGATCTGCTTGAAGAGCGTCTGCTGGTGAGCCCGGCCCTTGCGATCAGCCAGAGTGACCGCGTGATCGAGGGAATGTCCAGAAAAGTACGGAAAAATGTGGGAAGAGCGCTGAACCTGATTCAGGAATATTCCCAGAGGACTTATGATAAGGTACAGCGAAAGGAAGATCTGATCGATAAATATGAGTCGAAGACCGGCGACTACCTGGTGGAACTGACCAAACGGGAGATGAACTCCCAGCAGACACGCCACGTGTCGCGCAACCTGCGTATCATAGGGGATCTGGAGCGAATCGGCGATTATGCATCGAATATTGCACGCGTGATGAATGAAGCGCATGAAAAACGGATCCAGTTTTCCGGAGACGCCATGCACGATCTGAATGTGATCATCGAAGCAGAACGGGAGATCGTCAACAGTACCATGAAGGCGTATCAGAACCTGGAACTCGAGACGGCCAAAAAGATGAAGCCTCTGTCATATTTGACGAAGTGAAAAAAGAATACGAAAATGTTTTTATGCTTTCTGCCGGAATGTGCATGGAGCACAGAAAAAGCATTTTGGCAAAAATACGTGACGCGCTCGCAAAAAAGGAAAAAGTAATATGTA
>CACZZH010000158.1 GCA_902785635.1 uncultured Lachnospiraceae bacterium | reverse complement strand
GCTTCGTTTACGATCTCACCATTGTGAACCTTGTTTGCAAAATCAGCGATCTTCTGCTGCTGTGCAACATAGAATTCGCGCTTGTTTACGCCGTCTGCGATCACATCATCCCCAAGCTGTCCTCTGGTCAGCTGGTGGAGAACATGGCGCTTTTCACCAGTGTTGATGATCTCGCCGTTATAGAGCAGGGCGTATTTCTCAGCCAGCTGCGCTTCCTTCGCGAGTGCCGCCAGTTTTTCCAGAATATCATCATTGACTTTCTTGGCACCATAGCTGTAAGTAAGTCCTGCTGCCATCGGCATACGATATTTCCGCACACGCTCGCCGCCTGCTTCGCCGGCCAGTACCTCTTTCAGTACAACGTCGTCTTTTGTCTTCTGCAGCTCCTGAAATGCTTTGAGCGTATCCAGATTGTTCCATGAAACCATAACCAAATCCCTCCTCCTTTTGAAATGCTTGCCACACTGCTTATGCTGCTATTACTATAGCATATTTCTTCCATAATGAAAACATTTTACATTTGAGAGTTTTACTCCGCCAGTTCTTTCATCAGTTCACCGATCATTCCTGCACAGTGGCGGGCTGCCTGCTCCTCAAATACAGGATATTCCACCTGTGCGCTTTCATCCGCCTTGTCGGAGATCGCCCGTACGATGATAAAGGGCACCTGATTCAGCCATGCAGCCTGCGCGATGGATGCTCCCTCCATCTCCGTACACATACCCCCAAACGTCTCGCGTATCTGATCCTTCTTTTCCCGGCTCACAATAAACTGATCACCGCTGGTCACCCGGCCGCGGAATACCGAGATCTCCGGTGCAGCCTTCCTGCAGGCTCTTTCCGCCGCCTGCGCCAGAGCCTCATCTGCCGGAAACGCCGTAATGCCAAGCTGCGGCACTTCGCCCGGCGCGTAACCGAACAGCGTCGCGTCCACATCATGATGCACGGCATCCGTTGAGATCACAATATCCCCGATATTGATCCGGGCGTCCAGAGAGCCTGCCACTCCGGTGTTGATCACAGCATCCACTCCGAACCGGTCCGCCAGAATCTGTGTACACATGGCTGCGTTCACTTTACCGACGCCGCTGCGCACTACGACCACCGGCACTCCTTTCAGCGTCCCTTCACAAAATTCCATCCGCGCAACTGTTTCCTTTACCGGGTCGGAGAGCTGTTCCTTCAGCGTCTCCACTTCCATTTCCATTGCGCCGATAATACCGATCTTTTTCAAATCTTTCGTCTCCAAATATTTTTTATTTGCCTTTTCCTGCCGGATCCGTTTGCCGGCTGTCTTTTCCCGGCCAAATCCGTTGCCGGCTGTCTTTTCCCGGCTAAAACCGTTTGCCGGCTGTTTTTTAATACCGTACAGCGGTCTTCAGGGCGATCTCCATCATCTCATGGAAGCTGTCCTGCCGCTCCGCAGCAGAGAGAGCTTCACCGGTAAAGATATGATCCGAGATCGTCAGGATGGAAAGAGCCTTCTTGTGGTTTGCCATTGCAGTCAGGTACAGGCCTGCCGTCTCCATCTCCACTGCCAGCAGTCCCATCGCCTTTGCCTTCTTGTTGACCTCTTTGTCCGGATGATAGAAGAAATCGGACGTATATACACTTCCCACGTCCGCGCGCACGCCCATCTCCTCCGCCGCTGCCACTGCCGTTCGCAGCATGCCGAAGTCCGCAGTCGGTGCCGGAATTCCCGGAAGGTCAAAGGAAGTGATATATCCGGAATTGGTGGAAGCGGACATGGCGATCACCACGTCGCGCACATGCACGTCCTCCTGAAGTGCGCCGGCGCTGCCTACGCGTATCACGGATTCGACTCCGAAGAAATTGTAAAGTTCATACACGTAAAGCCCCAGGGACGGCACGCCCATGCCAGACCCCATCACAGAGACCTCTTTTCCCTCATAGGTACCGGTGTAGCCGAGCATATTCCGGACATCGTTAAACAGGACCGGGTTCTCCAGATAATGCTCCGCAATGTATTTTGCGCGGAGCGGATCGCCGGGCATCAGCACACACTTGGCAATATGCGTACCTTCTTTCAGTTCCATACAGGCGGACGGTGATGAATTCAACATAATCTTAAACTCCTCCTTGTGATAATATTTCACTCCATTTCCATGATCTTCTTCAGGTTCACATCAAACGGCGGATATACAACTCCCTTATCGGTGACGATTGCTGTGAGAAGTTCATGATCGGTCACATCGAAGGAAGGATTGTAGCATTTTACTTCCGGCAGAGCCATCGGTTCCTTGTACCACATGTTCTTGATCTCCTCCGGGTCGCGCAGTTCGATGGGGATGTCTGCACCGGTCGGACAGTCCATATCGATCGTCGAACGCGGTCCCAGCGTATAGAAGGGAATCCCGTAATGCTTTGCCAGAATCGCCACGCCGCTGGTACCGATCTTGTTGGCGAAGTCACCGTTGGCAGCGATCCGGTCGCAGCCTACAAAGCAGGCCTGTACCCATCCGTTTTTCATCACCAGGGACGCCATATTGTCGCAGATAAGTGTCACATCCACTCCTGCCTTCTGCAGTTCATAGGAAGTGAGGCGGGCGCCCTGCAGCAGCGGCCTGGTCTCATCGGAGAACACTTTCAGCTCGATTCCCCGCTCCTTTGCCAGAAACACCGGCCCGGTCGCGGTGCCGTATTTGCTGGTAGCCAGAGGACCAGCGTTGCAGTGGGTCAGGATCCCGTCTCCGGGCTTTACGAGAGAAAGACCGTTCTCTGCGATCCGGTAGCACATCTCGATGTCTTCGCGGTGGATGGCCTGCGCCTCTGCCTTCAGCAGATCCACTGCCTCTTTCACCGGCAGATCCGTGTGCTGTGAAAGGACTTTCAGCATGCGCTTCACCGCCCAGCTGAGGTTCACTGCCGTCGGTCGGGAGGAGATCAGATATGCTCCGTCCTTTTCCAGCTGTGCAAGCAGCTCCTTCGAATCCGTGACCGCACCGGCTGCCTTCCCGGCGGCAAGCACATACATGCCATATCCTGCGCAGATCCCGATCGCAGGCGCCCCCCGTACTGCCAGGCTCTTGATCGCGTCGTATATTTCCTTTGCAGTGGTAAGGCTCAGGATCAGCGTCCGGTTCGGCAGCTGGGTCTGGTCGATGATCTCGACCGCCAGTTCATCACTGCTCAGATGCACACTGCACTCCTGCAGATCCTTCTGTGTAATCACCATAAATGCCATGTCTCCTTCCTGGATCAAGAACGCCATCCGGCGTTCTTGCAA
The DNA here is from genome assembly GCA_902785635.1 of uncultured Lachnospiraceae bacterium. GTDB lineage: Bacteria > Bacillota > Clostridia > Lachnospirales > Lachnospiraceae > Merdiplasma. The sequence goes on along the minus strand of CACZZH010000158.1, from coordinate 3,612 downwards.
TATTATGTTTTCATCTTACTCATTTTTCCGCGCATTTACAAGTCTTTTGGTCCGCTCCGCCATTCTCTGTGAAGAACAAAGTCCGCAAGCGGACTTCAGCTCCCCGAACCCCTCAATCATGAGGGGAGCGCAGCAGGACTTTGCGCGCCGGGCACGGTTGCGAAGCAACAATTTCCATACGTGCCCGTGTGCATCCTGCCGGAGGCTTTTTTTGTCTCATAGGGTAATTCGACGGAATTTCCTCATCTAAGAGATAAAAAAAGCAGCTCTATGCATTGCATAAAGCTGCCTGATCGATCAAAGTACAGATCAGCACACCCGGAAGTTAAACATCCTTGCTTCCCTCTCGTTGTTGACAAGGCGGATCTCTGCGCCGAGGCTGCGAAGCTTTTCATCAAAGTTCTCGTAACCGCGCTGGATGTAGCGGATATCATCGACCACGGTGGTGCCTTCCGCCGCCAGCCCCGCAATGACCAGCGCTGCGCCAGCGCGCAGATCGGGAGCGGAGACACGCGCTCCGGTAAGTTTCTTAACACCGGTGATAATGGCCGTGTTGCCTTCCACCTTTGCAATAGCCCCCATTCGTGCAAGCTCATCGAGATACTTGAACCGGTTCTCGAAAATGCTCTCCGTAACGATACTGGTACCCTCCGCCAGGGAAAGTGCCACGCCGATCTGCGGCTGCATATCGGTGGGATAACCGGGATAAGGAAGGGTCTTCACATTTGTACCCTGCAGTCTGCGTGAGGACACGACACGGACAGAGCTGTCGAACTCTTCCACTTCGCACCCGATCTCCATCAGCTTGGAGCTGGTAGCTTCCAGATGCTTGGGAATAACATTCTTCACCATCACATCGCCCATGGTTGCCGCCGCGGCAAACATAAACGTTCCTGCTTCGATCTGGTCGGGAATAATGGAATATTCGGTAGAATGGAGCTTTTCCACGCCCACGATACGGATCACATCGGTACCGGCGCCTTTGATATTGGCTCCCATGCTGTTCAGGAAGTTGGCCACGTCCACCACATGCGGCTCACGGGCACAGTTCTCGATGATCGTACGGCCTTCCGCCATGGCAGCTGCCATCATAATATTGATGGTTGCGCCGACAGATACCGTATCCAGATAAATATGGCGTCCGCGGAGATGCTCTGCTTCTGCACAGATCGCGCCGTTGCGAATCGTCACATGCGCGCCGAGAGCCTTGAAACCCTTCAGATGCAGGTCGATCGGCCTGCTGCCGATATTGCATCCGCCCGGAAGCGGAACTTCCGCCCTCTTATACTTGCCGAGAAGAGCTCCCAGAAGATAATAGGATGCACGGATCTTCTTGATGGACTCATAACTGACGCTCACACCGGAGATCAGATTGCTGGTGATCAGCACTTCATGGCGGGAGATCCGCTCAACCTTCACACCGATCTCAGCCATCGCCTCTAACATTACATTAATATCTCTCACGTCAGGAAGGTTCGTGATCAGGACAGTGTCATCCGTCATCACTGCTGCTGCCAGAATTCCGAGCGCAGCATTCTTAGCTCCGCTGATCTCGACTTCGCCGACCAGCGGATTGCCTCCCCTGATGATATATTGTTCCATAAGTCACCTCTGTAACATATTTATACTCCCTGCCGCTTCTCTCCCCCTTCGGAACTGCCCGAAACCCGCATGGATAATGCATTTCATCTCAAGGCTGCCCCAACGGCAGAATCCATTTGTGAATATGGATAGCAAATATTATAACACAATATTACGGTTTGTAAAGAAAAAGAAAAAAAGAGCCGGTGAGTCCGGTGAATCGAAAACACCTGGAGGACCCTTCCGGGTCCTCCAGGTGTTTTCCTTTTGTTTTACTGCTCTTCTTTTTTGCGCTTCTTCAGTGTCACGCCCGCCGCTGCGATGGCACCCATCGAGACGAGCAGGAGCATGAGCCAGAGCATGATCGGTGTGTCGTCACCGGTCTTGACGCTTGCCGCGCTTCCGCCGGTTACGGACGTACCGCTTCCGCCGCCTGTGCTTCCTCCACCGCCGCTGCCGCTGGTGTTTCCTCCAGGCGTCGTGGTCCTGGCGTCGATCATGGTAAGAGTATCCGTGGTCTGACCGCCTGTCTTGAACTTCCCGTCCGCGGTCACGGTGAACTCGATGTCGGCTGCCGCCTTATAGCCATACGGTACAACAGACTCATGCAGCTTGTACTTCCTGCCGGCCTGCAGATATCCGCTTACATCCCTGGCGGTTCCGTCAGTCACCCAGGAAGTGACTACGGTGCCGTCCTCTGCGAGGATCTGCAGTGCAGCTCCATTGACGGGTGCGCCGGCGTCATCCTTCTTCTCCACTTTCATGGAGAGTCTGGTGTCAAGCACCTGGATCTCACCGGTAGATGCATCGACCTTGAAGCTGTCTTTATCGCCGGTCACGCTCACTTCGCCATCCAGGGATACTGTGATGGTGATGTCCTTCGCGGAAGTGTATCCGCCCGGAGCCGTTTCTTCCTTCAGAGTGAAGGTCGAGCCCTTACCGAGCATGAACTGCACGTTGGAGCCGACTACGGATGTCCAGCTGCCATCGTCGATCACTTTGCCCGCGGGATCATAGACCGTAAGCACAGCGCCTGCCAGTTCTTCCATGGTATCCTTGTCGTACTTGTTGACGATCACCGGTACCCGTTCACCGTAGATAGCCTCCTGATAGTCGACCATCGTGATCGTGTCGGTGGCTTTGCCGTCCACTGTGATGGCTCCCTCATCGGTCACAACGATCGTGATGTCGTCTGCCAGTTCGAAGCCTTCCGGCGCGGATACTTCGTGCAGCGTGTAGGTCTTGCCCGGAAGCAGGATATCGCTTACATCGTGTGCCGCGGTCGTGGTGGTCCACTCGTCCACAACGGTCTCGCCGTCGAGGATCTGCAGGACCGCTCCTGCGAGCACTGCACCCTTCTCGCTGTCCTGACGCTTGAAGACTCTGCCTTCAACCGGATCCTCGTTGGTGACGGTGAAGCCTTCCGCCGCGGTTCCGGTGACGATCGGTACATAGCGCTTCTCGTCGACGCCGGTCACCTTCGTCTCCTCTACGGTGTACTCGATCGCAGTACCATCGTTGTAGACCGGGAGGTCCTTGAAGGTATCGCCGGTCCTGCCGCTGTAGAGCACTTTCCTGTGTCCGGTCTCTTTACCGTCCGCATACAGGCTGATCTCCACAACTGCGCCTTTCGGCCAGTCAAGCGTCTGCCCTGCAGCATTCTTCCACACTTTCTCTACCGGGATATCGATCCTGCTTTCTTCGTAAACGTTGTGGAAGATCACATCCTCCAGGCCGTTGCAGCGGACCACGAGGTTGTCGCCGGTGACCTTGCGGACGATCGGGGCTACTTTCACGCCGCCATTGCCGTCGTCGGTCAGCACCACGACGATGGTGTAAACACTTCTGTCGTAGGTGTAGTCCGGTTCGTTTCCGGTCACTTCGGAAATCTTGTAAGTGATGGGGCTCTTCGACAGATCCGCCAGCGTGTAGCTGATCTCATCAAAGGTGACCATTCCATCCTTATCGTTGTACATGGTCTGCAGTACGTTGCCTTCGGCATCCTTCAGCTCAAATGCGAACTGCGCTTCC
>CACZZH010000157.1 GCA_902785635.1 uncultured Lachnospiraceae bacterium | reverse complement strand
GGCTCAAAGTAAAGTTTGTCAGAGGTATCATAGTCGGTGGATACCGTCTCCGGATTGCAGTTGACAATGATCGTCTCAAATCCCAGTTCATGCAGGGATTTCGCCGCGTGCACGCAGCAATAGTCAAATTCAATGCCCTGTCCGATGCGGTTCGGACCTCCGCCCAGAATCATGACCTTCGGGCGGTCGGTGTTCACCGGATCCTTATCCGGAGCATTGTAAGTAGAATAATAATATGCACTGTCGGGTGTTCCGCTCACATGGACTCCGTCCCAACATTCGGTCACGCCGAGCTCTTCCCGCCTGTCACGGATCTCCTTTTCCGGGATCTCCAGGATCTGACTCAGATACTTGTCTGAAAAACCGTCTTTCTTGGCCTGGATCAGTGCCTCATCGGAGGGAAGATGCCCTTTGCCTTTCAGCAGCGCTTCCTCTTCCTCAACAAGTTCCTTCATCTGCTCCACAAAATAAGCTTTTACCTGGGTGGCATCAAAGATCTCCTCCACCGTCGCCCCTTTGCGAAGTGCCTCATACATGATGAAGTGCCGTTCACTGCCTGCATTTACAAGTGCGCGCAGCAGCTCTTCACGGCTCATTTCATGGAAGTGCCCTACATAGCCCAGCCCGTAACGGTCTTTTTCAAGAGAACGGATCGCCTTCTGGAAAGCCTCTTTATAGGTCTTTCCGATGCTCATTACCTCACCGACTGCACGCATCTGGGTACCGAGCTTATCTTCCACGCCTTTAAATTTTTCAAATGCCCAGCGGGCAAACTTCACGACTACATAATCGCCGTCCGGATGGTACTGATCCAGAGTTCCGTACTTTCCGCAGGGCAGGTCCTTCAGGGTCAGTCCTGTCGCCAGCTTGGCGGAAACAAGTGCGATCGGGAAGCCCGTCGCTTTGGACGCCAGGGCAGAAGAACGGGAAGTTCTCGGATTGATCTCGATCACGACCACACGGCCGCTCTTCGGATCATGAGCGAACTGTACGTTGGTCCCGCCGATCACGCCGATATGTTCCACGATACGGTAAGCCTGCTCCTGCAGCTCCTTCTGCAGATCCTCATCGATCGTAAGCATTGGTGCTGTACAGAACGAATCTCCGGTGTGAACTCCCACCGGGTCCACATTCTCGATAAAGCAGACTGTGATCATGTTGTTGTCCTTGTCCCGGACGACCTCCAGCTCAAGCTCTTCCCATCCAAGGATGGATTCTTCCACCAGCACCTGATGGATCATGCTGGCCTGCAGCCCGCGGGCACATACAACTTTCAGTTCTTCTTTATTATATACGATACCGCCGCCGGTACCGCCCATGGTATAAGCCGGACGCAGCACCACCGGATAGCCGAGACGCTCCGCGGTGGCCAGCGCTTCTTCCACGCTGTAAGCCACTTCACTGCGGGCCATTTCAATGCCCAGCCGGTCCATGGTCTCCTTAAACTCGATGCGGTCCTCTCCGCGTTCGATCGCATCGACCTGTACGCCGATCACCTGTACGCCGTATTTATCCAGAATACCGGCTTTGTACAGCTCCGAGCACAGATTGAGTCCGGACTGGCCTCCGAGATTCGGCAGGAGTGCATCCGGACGCTCTTTGGCAATGATCTGCTCAAGGCGATCAACATTCAGCGGCTCGATGTAAGTAATATCAGCCATCTCAGGGTCTGTCATAATTGTAGCCGGGTTGGAATTGACCAGAACGATCTCATATCCGAGGCTGTGCAGCGCCTTGCAGGCCTGTGTCCCGGAATAGTCAAACTCGCAGGCCTGGCCGATAATGATCGGTCCGGACCCGATGATCAGGATCTTATGGATGTCCGTTCTTTGTGCCATACAGTTTTCCCTTTCTGATCAGGCTTTCTGATCTGAAGCGGCATTAACTGCCTTTTTACATCTTTTCTATTTTATGGGATTTGACCTCAAACGTAAATCCAAAGTTTTTGAAAAATCCATTTAATTTTTATGCATGTTGTTGCAAAACTATGCTACAATCCATGTACAGCTTTTTCCACTTCTGCAGGAAGAAGCGATAATTACAGGAAGGCGGCAGAATGATTTCTTTTGCCGTTTACTGTAAAACGATCAGGAGGAAACAATATGGCATCTATTATGGAGTATCTGGATTGGAGAGGGGATATTCCTTTCTCTTTTGATCCTTTTAATGAAGCAGATAATCTGCTCCTGTGCCAGATCGCCTATGTCCATTATGAAAATATTGTGCCCGGAATGGATACGGACGACACAGTCACTGTATGCGATGCGGCAAAGAAATATCTGGAACTGCATCCGACTCCCCGGTCCGAGGTCCGGTCCGGATCGGTGCAGCTTCTGCAGAAGATGGCTCAGACCGTTCGTTTCAAAGATGTGCGGATCGGCGGTTACGTGAGCAGCTTTTCCAGGGAAAAGGACGAGCAGATGAGTGCCGTCACCTTTTTTCTGCCGGACGGAACTGCATACGTCTCTTTCCGCGGAACGGACAACTCCCTCTCCGGATGGAAAGAAGACTTAAATCTGAGTTTCCTGAGCGATACTCCAGGGCAGCAGCATGCAGCAGCCTATCTTTCTTTCTATCTGAAAAATACCGGCTGTCCGCTTCGGGTCGGCGGTCATTCCAAAGGAGGCAATTATGCCGTGTACGCCTCTGCCTTCTGCGATGCCGGCATACGGGAGAGGCTTCTGGAGATCTATAATAATGACGGCCCGGGTTTTCTGGAAGATGTTCTTGCCCGCCCGGAATACCAGGAGATCGTACCAAAGGTCCGCAGCATCATCCCGGAAGGTTCTCTGTTTGGTCTTCTGCTTTATCACAGTTATCCTCACCACATTATTAAGAGCACGGGAAAAGGCCTTTTTCAGCATGATATGATGACCTGGCAGGTCCTGGGCTCCTCCCTGGAGGCCGCCCCCGGTCTGACACAGACGAGCGTTTTTCTGGAGAAGACCGTACGGGACTGGGTCGAAAACATCAACTACGAAGACCGACAGGCCTTTGTGGATTCTCTGTTTGAGATTCTCACTTCCGGCGGTGCGGACACGCTCAGAGAACTGAACCAGTCTTCGCTGAAGGAAAAAATGGACCTGTTCAAATCGTTCAGAGAGATGGACACCCGGGATCAGAAGCTGTTTGTACAGACCTTCGGTGATCTGCTTAAAAGCGGCTGGAATACCCTGTATGAAGGAATCTCGGAGACCGGTAAAGGTCTTCCCTCCAGGCTGTTGGGGACCGGTCTGGAAATGCTGATTCCCTCCAAAGAAACGAAGGACGCTCCGCAGCATATGGTTAAGACGAAAGATGTTTCAAACGTAAGTGAAAAAGAGGAGAAAAATGGACCTGACCCTGTATAAAGGAAGACCGGAATCCGGCGACGGCCGGCTGGAAAAAGAAATGCGCTGTTACGACCTGCTGGACAGCCTGGGTATTGACTACTGGCGTACGGATCATCCCGATGCTCAGGCTTATACCATGGAAGCCTGTCGGGAGATCGACGAAGTGCTGGGAGCAACTGTCTGCAAAAATCTGTTTCTTACCAACCGGCAGCACACCAGCTATTATCTGCTGATGATGCCGGGAGATAAAATATTCAAAACGAAAGAGCTTCCCGGGCAGATCGGCTGCAGCCGTCTTTCCTTCGCTTCCGGGGATGAAATGGAAAGGTTCATGGACACCACCCCGGGTTCCGCCAGCATTCTCGGCCTGATGAATGATAAGGACCATGCCGTAAAGCTCATCGTTGATGAAGATGTACTGAAAGGGGAATATGTCGGCTGTCACCCCTGCATCAACACCTCCAGCCTCAAGCTGCGCACGCAGGATATGTTCGGCCCGCTGCTGAAAGCGCTGGGACATGAAATGATCACAGTAACATTAAAGGGAGAGTGATGATCCACTCTCCCTTTTTGATTACTGTTTACAGACGGATCTTCAGCACGATCTTGCGGAAGTGCCCCGGTCCGTCAAGCCGGCGGCAGGGCATATGCCCGTCCTGAGGAAGTACCAGATAGAACATCCCCTTCCCGATCCGGACCGGCTGTCCGCCGCATTCATAGAAGACGATATCTTTCTCCTCACTGTAGGGAACCGTTTCTTTCAGGCCGCTTATATCTGCATACCCGACGGTCTCTCCTCCCTCCAGCATGATCTGCATATCCAGATATTTACGATGAGCTTCCACCTTTCCCTCTTCCCAGGGACCGGTCTCTCCTTCCTGGATCATTGCAAATACACTGCCCGCCGGAAGCGCCTCGCACTCATACCTGCCTGCCGGTTTATCCGCCAGACCCAGTGCAAAATTCACAGCTTCCTCATAATGCGGCGCGATGCCGCAGTAAGATTTCCAGTTGTTTATACTGTCGATGATCATGTCTGTTTCCTCTCATAACTCCCTGTGCACACCATTCATTTTACCGGAACACTATCTCAGCCTGTATAGTGCATCAGCAGCCTCGGCAGGAAAAGAACCACATCCGGTACATAGGTGATGATGATCAGTACGATGATCATTGCGATCAAAGGCGCCATTATTTCTTTGATCACCTTTTTCAGCGGCGTGCCCGAAATACCGGAAGTAATGAACAGCAGCATGCCGAACGGCGGTGTGGACAGACCGATCATCATATTGAAGATCACGACCAGACCGAAATGTACAAGGTCGATGCCGAATGCCGTTGCGATCGGCAGAAGGATCGGCACGAACACGACCTGAATGACCGAGGTGTCAATGAACATACCCAGAATCAGGATCGCAATGTTTACGATGATCAGGAACACGTATTTATTGTCCGTGAAACCGGTAATAAAGTTTGCCACTGCCTCTGCCACGTGCTCTTTCGCTACGATGTAGGAAATGCAGGTTGCTGCACCGATCATGATGGATGTGGTGCCGGTGCCTTTAACTGTATCAACCAGGACCTGCTTGAAACCGTCCCATTTCAGAACGCGGTAACCGAATACAGCAATGATAAGAGCATACAGACCTGCCACGGCGCCTGCCTCGGTAGGAGTCATAACACCGGTGTAGATACCGACCAGAAGAATGACCGGGGTCAGAATCGCGGGAATGAATCGCCGTCAGTGAATACTTCAGGAATTCCATAGCACCGACCTTTTTACTGATCGGATAATTTCTCTTATGCGCAAAATAGGCAACATACAGCATCAGGGCAACGGCCAGCAGAACTGCCGGCACCATGCCGCCCATGAACAGCGCGCCGACGGATGCGCCGGAGAGCATGGAATAGATGACCATGGGGATCGAAGGCGGGAAGATCGGGCCGATCGTTGCGGAAGCCGCAGTGATGGCGCAGGAAAATCCATCGTCATATCCTTCGTTGCGCATGGCGTCGATCTCCATCTTGCCAAGACCGGAAGCATCCGCAATAGCGGAACCGGTCATACCGGAGAAGATCAGGGAAGCCAGCACGTTCACATGACCCAGGCCGCCTTTAAAGCGTCCCACAAAGCCCATGGCAAAGCCGAATACCTTGTCGGTGACCTTTCCGCTGTTCATGATATTTGCCGCGAAAATGAAAAGCGGCACAGCGATAATCGTATAGTTCGTATAGAATGTTTTCAGCGTCTGCTGCGCCACCATCTTGGGGTTGTCGCCTGTAACGATGAAATAAAAAACGCAGGCGGTCATCATTCCCATCGGGATGGGCATCTTCAGGAGGAAGATCAGCACAAAGATCAGCAGGAAAACGATCAGAGCCGTACTGAAATGCATTTATTTCTCCTCCTTTCCGTTTTCTTCCGCAAGAGCGGCTTCGACTGCTTCCTCAGCCTCACTCTTGCCCTCGGCCAGCATCTTCTTGACAAATCTTTCGCCGCCCAGTCCGGTGAATACCATAAACTCGGTATAAAGGTCTGAGCAGATATACAGGGCTATAATGATCATGAACGGAATGAACGGCAAATAAACGATATTCAGACCGATCTTGAATACACTGGTCACCTGCTTGCTCATCTGGTTCAGAATCATGTCGCAGCTGGGAACGAACATATAGACAAATGCGATCAGCATCAGAAGATTCCCCAGGAATGCGATAAATGCTTTGGCCTTAACTCCGAACTGATCGTAAAACAGCGTGAAAGTTACATGAGAGCGATCCCGGTACGCATAACATGCACCCAGCACCACCATCCACAGATAGCACATGACCGTTACCTCGTACGCCCACGGAACCGGGCTGTTCAGGATGTAACGGGAAAAGATCTGGAAGACGAAGGTACAGAACATGATCAGAAGTGCCGCAATCGGAATGTAAAGCTCCACGCAGTCGCGCAGAAAATTGAACGCTTTTTTCATTGTGGACTCCTTTCAGCAGGCTGATACTCTTCCGTAAGGAGAGTTACCGGCTGCCATAAAGAAGGCAGGTATTGCAAGATACCTGCCTTCTCCGTTTTTCGTAACTGTGAAGTCAGTAACCGCTCAGCATATGATAGTATTTCGCAGTTACGTTATCTCTTGCTTTTCTTTATCGTACGAAAGCCTCATTGTTCTTTAAGGTCAGTACAGATCAGGACTTATTCGCAAGAACTTCCTCGCCAAGTGCAACGATCTGATCGTAAACATCCATATCCCAGTCAGCGGAGAAATCGCTGTTCAGGTATTCGCCCAGAACATGCTCCTGGAATGCCGGGATGTCAGCTTCGTAAACGCTCAGGCCCTGCTCCTTGAAGAAGTCGACCAGTTCGCCTTCCTTCTCCAGGTTGGTCTCGTCACAGAACTGTCTTCCTACTTCAACACCATCCAGAAGGATCTTCTGCTGTGCTTCGGTCAGGGAAGCCCACTTGTCGTTGTTGATCGCCGGCCATACAGAATCTACAAGGTGATGGGTCAGAGTGATGGACTTCTGAACCTCATAGAATTTTGCGGATTCAACGGTTCCCAGAGGATTGTCCTGTCCGTCAACAGCACCGGTCTGCAGAGCCAGATACAGCTCGGAGAAGGACATCGGGGTCGGGTTTGCGCCAAGAGCGGAGCCAAGGAACAGCCATGCATCGGTGTTCGGCATTCTCAGATTGATGCCTGCCAGATCGTCCGGAGTCTTGATCTCTTTGTCCTGTCCAAGGGAGATCTCACGGGATCCGAGATACCATGCGCCAAGCGGAAGCAGTCCCTGCTCTTCGGAAACCTTCTGGAATACCTCATGTCCGATCTCGCCGTTCAGGGTCTGGGTCATATGGTCATAGCTGTTGAACAGATAGCCAGCGGTAAACATGGAGATCCACGGAGAACCGGTGGTCAGCCAGGAAGCGCTGGTCAGGGTCATGTCTGCATCGCCGCCTGCTACTGCGGTCACTTCCTCTTCCTGAGAGAACAGCTGTGCGTCGGTGTAAACATCAACAGTCATGTTGCCGCCGGAAGTCTCTTCCACATATTCTTTCAGCTTCTGCATTGCCTGTGCATGGGTGTCGGTGGATACTGCTGTCAGGGTGACGGTCAGGGTGACGGGATCGCCAAGGTCCTCAGCGAAAGCGCCGGTTCCGAGGGCTGCTGTCATCATGCCTGCTGCAAGTGCCAGAACAAATGCGTTTTTCTTCATGTTTCTTTTCCTCCTCGTTAATAATGTAGATCATGAAATATATCTGAAAGCCCTCCGGGCTTAAAGATCTGAACGTTATGCTGAAAAACGTTTTGCCAGAGAACGTTTTCTGAATCAGATGATCACATGCTTGTAATCCAGTTCTTCCATCCGGGCAAGCAGATCCTTCTCCTGCTCCGGAGTAAGGTTCTCCATCGGCCTGCGCATTTTCGTGGTCGCGATAACGCCTTCCTTTTTCAGGATGACTTTATATGCCGCGATATTGTTAATGGCGCACATGGTCGCATTCAGGATGTTGGTCCGTCTCTGCAGCTTTGTCGCAAGATCATAATCCTTTTTCTGGATCGCATCCCACACTGCAGCGTAATGTTCACGGATGATCATGGCATTGCCGGAAACGACTCCCCGTCCGCCGACTGCACACACAGCCTCAAACAGGTGATCCGGTCCAACCAGGACATCAAAGGTACCGTCTTTCACGGTCATCAGTTCCTGCAGCCTTGTCATATCCGGGAAGCTGTATTTTGCTCCGACCACATTCGGGCATGCTTTAGCGACCTCTTCACATACATATTTATCAAGGTCATTGATCGCATTCTGCTTGATGCCGTACAGATAGACCGGGAAATCTTCCGGAACGCTCTTCGCCACAGCCGTGTAATAATCGATCAGGCCGCGGTCGCTGATCGCATAAAACGTCGGAGTCACCACGCCGATGCCGTCTGCGCCAATGGAAACCGCATGCTTTGCCAGTTCGATCGTATCCGCCAGGTTCCATGCTCCCACATGAACGAATACCGGCACCCGCTTTGCAGCCTGCTTTACAACGGTCTCCGCTGCCAGCTTGCGCTCTTCCACGGTCAGATACATCATCTCACCGGTCGTCCCGCAGGGATACAGACTGGTCAGTCCGCCTTCGATGCAGTGATCGGTAAGTCTTTTAAGAGACTCAACATCGATCTGATCGTCTTCTGTAAGCGGCGTCACGACCGGAACCACCACGCCTTTTAATCTCTCCATAATTTTATGCCTCCTTCTTTCGCAGTTGTCTTTATACCGCCGTCGGCCTCCGGCCTTCCGGTATGATCCCCCGTCATACGTTCCGAAATCTATTCCGGAAATATTCCGGGGAAATGGTATCTTATTTCTTACTCGCCCGATGCCTGCGCATTCGATGCGTCCTTCTCATAGATCCGCACCTGAAGCCGTGAAAATTCGATATGCTCCCGCATCATCTCTCCCGCCAGGACGCTGTCATGCTTCGAGAGGGCATCCAGGATCCTCTCATGGCGCATGGCGGCATCATCGATGCCTCCAAACACAACGATTCCTTTTTCCATCATGGCCATAAATACTTCCCGCAATGCATCCACCAACAGCTCCAGCATCCGATTACCCGTCGCACGGGCGATCTCCACATGGAATTCAAAGTCCGTCTCTCTTCGTTCCTTGATCGACAGGCTTCGGTCGTTCATCCGGTCCAGAAGAGAACGCATACGCGAAAGTCCTTCCTCATCGACCCGTTCCGCCGCCAGCTGGGCACTGTATACCTCAAGCAGACAACGTACGTCATAGATCTCCTCCGGGTCCATCTCCTGAAGCAGCACATACCGGTAGATCATGGAGGAAAGCTTCTGCTGATCCGGCTTTGTAATAACGGCACCTACACCGTTGCGCGGATCGACCAGTCCCCGCTCCTTCAGCACCTTGATCGTCTCACGGATCACATTGCGGCTCACGCTGAACTGCATGGCAAGCTCCTGTTCAGAAGGGAGCTTCTCGCCTTCCTTCCACTCCCCGCTTCCCGAGAGAAGAATCTGTTTTTCTATATAATCCGCGATCTGCTCATAAAGGTTCACGCGGGTGAAGCCTTTGCTCGGTTCCTGCAGATACATATCGTCCTCCGTTCTAACTGTCAAGCTATTCTACAGCTCAATAATTTATTTATAACACACATTTTCTGTTTTTCATATTAGTCATATTTCATAGAGTTAGTTGACCATTTTTGTGCAATCTGATCGTGCACTGTGCTGTGTTAAGAATCTTTATACGCAGATCCGAAAAATTTACACGAAATTAACATTGGTCTGACTTGGGATTAAGAAACTGGGGACGTCAGGCTGCCGGATCGAGACGATACGCGGAATCGGATACCGCATGCGGAGCCGGTCATGAAGGAAAGGAGGGATATCTTCAAATGAACAACGCAAAAAATGTTTTCTCATAAAAGTCAGCCGATTTGAACAGGTGCGGTTTTGCAGGACCGCTTCTGCTCATATAAAAACGGCAGCTTATTTCCTTTCATTCGGACCGGACTTCCCGAAACCGAAAGGAGATAAGCTGCCGTTTTCAGAATTGTAAAAATCTCTCTCTGACAATTACCACATCGGATAATCAAAGGCAAACCAATCCAACGTCAGATTGTTTACGATATAATTTTGCTGAGTCTTCACCTTCGTGACAAAAGAAGCGGGAACTTTTATTTTTTTGTACTTAAGCTTATAGGTCGAGTACTTGTCCATGACCTTTTTGGTCACTCTGTTATTTTTGACTGTATTTTTGAATGTAGTCGTATAGTTGTCATACGCGGCTGCCTTCAGGAATCCCTTTGCGTCATATTTGTATTTCACGCTCTCCGCAGAAGCATCCGTATATTTTACAGTCAGGGAGATAAGTCGGTTTTTAGAATCCAGCTTTCCTTTGATCGAAGCCTGCTTTTCGCCCGTATCCACATCCTTGACGGTGGAAGTAAAGGTTTTGCCATTCCACTTGTAAGTTGTCATAAGGGTATTATTTGTACCCGGTTCATATTTGGTCGTTGAGGTATGCCTGAATACCATTCCGCCTTTATAGGTAAATTTTTCGGTGTGCGTTATGTTAAAGTCGGTTCTGGTGACTTTTTTTAGGAGTCCTTCTTTGGTGTAAGAAGCTTTCAGTTTCTGGGCAGGCATCCCGAAAGATGCGGAGGGAATGACCGCCTTGCTCAAAAGCCCGTTCTGATTGTAGGTGAACTCTGACGTTTGTCCGCCATCATCCGTGACAGACGAAAGAACATAAACTGTCTTCTGCGCAGCCATGACGGCAATCGGAAAAGCAAGCAGGAGCATAAGAGAAATCATACATAACAAGAGTTTTTTTGTAGTTTTCATATTGTCCCTCCCTGAAATGAAACAACTGAATTCCATTACGGTACATGGTTCAAATCTATCATATCAGTTTGGCAGTGTCAAATATGGAGCTTATGCAACAAATCTCCGCTTGCGAAAAATCATATACTTTCAGGCACACCGCTGTTCATCCTCAGGCGTACATCCGCATAATCCAGTGCTTCGCTGTCGTGGCTGACGATCAGTACGGCGGCTCCCGCCTCTGCCGCTCCTTTGAGCATCTGCAGAACGATCTGCATATTCTCATCATCCAGATCCGAGGTCGGCTCGTCCGCAAAGATGACATCGGGTATTCCCGCAAGAGCCCTGGCTACGCACACGCGCCTGCGCTCTCCGCCGGAGAGCTCCCCTGCCCGGACATCTGCCAGCTGTCCGGTTCCCATGCATTCCAGCAGTTTCTGAGCCTTCCCGGCAGGATCGGTGCCCTTTGGATTCCGTCTCCCGCAGATGCCCTGGGGCAGCAGGATGTTTTCCATGACGGTCAGATGCGGCAGTACATCCGCCCCCTGGGGAATCATCCCAAAATGCATATTACGGAATTCCGACAATGCTCTGTCGTCCTGTGCATAAAGATCTTTCCCATCCGCAAGCACCTTTCCCCCATCCGGTGTCAGCAGGCCGGACATAATGTTCATCACAGTTGTTTTACCGCTGCCGCTGCGTCCGGTAAGTACAGTCACTTTTCCCGGCTCCAGCGTCAGATCTGTCCGGTTCACGGCAAAAAAACGGTTCGATTCTGCCTTTCCCCGAAAATACCATTTCTCAATGGCAGAAGCTCCTATTTTCATCTTCTTTTCCTCCGACGCTGTCAGTTTCCTTCCCGGAGCACCGTCCCCGGATCAGCCCTGCCAAGCCGCCTGACTGCCCAGGCAGAAGCAAGCATCCCGGCCAGAAGCACTCCAGCGAGAACACCTGCACTGATCAGAAAGATCAACCATGCAGAAGGCATCAAATAGGGAAGCTGCAGCCTCGTCTCGATCAATGTTGAGAAGGGAAACACCAGGGCAGCTGCAGCTCCGATTCCAAGCGCTCCTCCGCCAAGGCTGCATAGCATGGTCTCCCTGCGGACCACTCCTGCCAGCATCCTTCTGGAAGTCCCGAGCAGCCGCAGAAGTGCAAATTCCTTCCTGCGTTCATTTGCGATCATTACGAAGACTACCAGCAGAATAAGAAATGCAAGGGCCCAGACAGCCGCGATCAGCCATGTCACGGTCCGGGCAATGCCGGCAAGGGCTTCGGAC
>CACZZH010000156.1 GCA_902785635.1 uncultured Lachnospiraceae bacterium | reverse complement strand
CTGTTTTTCTGATACAGTTCATATCCGGTCGCTCCTTCGACCTTCTCCCATTCCAGGACCGCCGCACCGTCCCGGAAACTCTTCAGTGCCGGTACGGGAGCCTTCAGTTCGCCGGAAAACGGTGAAGCCGCCGTTTTGGATGAATAGCTTCCCTTTACTTTTCCCTTGCCCGTTTTTTTCCATGCACAGACCTTAAATGTATATTCTGTGCCGTTCTTCAGACCTTTCACCACAGCGGAGACCGTTTTCTTCCCGGATCTTGCAGATACTTTGACCGTTTTCAGCTTTTTTCCGTCCAAACGCACCACGATCTGATAACCATCCGCACCGGCAACCGACTTCCAGCTAAGCTGTACGCTCCGGTCCATCCCCACTGCGGAAACGTTCTTCACTTTGCCGGGCTTATCAGCGGCAAAGGCCTTTCCGGAAGGCAGCATGACCGGCGAAAGAACGAATAAAACCAGCAGGAAGACCACATTGAGCCTTAATTGTCTTTTCATAAAAACATCTCTCTTCCCGTTAATCCTTTTTATGCCAACGTACTGACTATAGCACAAACCCAAAGCATCAGCAAGTGAAGAGGATACCACAGATAAAAAAACCATTTGTGAAAACATCTGTTTCTCTGCAGCTGCCGTCCGTGATATCCGTTTTCGATCAGAATGAAAGAACAGATCTGTCCGGGCAATGAAAGATAAGCGCACCACCAGAAAGAGTTTTCCGAATTCAAAGCAGCTGCGGTGCACATCAATGCATTCAGAGCGATCGCTGCTGCCCAGGTCCTGAATGCCGCTGCGCGGCTGCGGCAGGTACCCTGCTGCAGAAGTCTGAAAAAAAGAAGCACATAAGCCGGCGCCAGAAAACTCCAGTCGCACAGACAGCAAAGTACCGCCAGCAGGACCGGCAATCCCGGCCGGATGATCTGTACAGCCGTTTTGATCTTCTGCCTCACAGCCGGATGCGGATCACTTTGCGCGCTTCCTTCCACCGTAAGTTCCAAGAAGCAAAGACTGAAATACAGATTAAAGAGCATATTCATCGGTGCTGCCCGCATCGGGATCTTTGCAAAAGCAAGCTGATAAGGGACCTGCGCAAGCAGGGCAAATATCAGCAGCCTCCTTTTATACCTGTGAAGACAGGCAGTGTGCCGGAACCCCTCTGCCAGAAAATAACACATTGTGATCGCAGTCATTCCGCCGGCCATTCGGCAGAGTACATAGCCAAACGTTCCCTCAGGAAGAAAGATCACTGCAAAATGATCCGCCAGCATCGCTGCCGCTGCGATATACTTGACCGTCTCTCTGGAAATATTCATGCTCATAAGTCGGTTGCACCCTGAAAATAATCCCGGCAGTAAAAGAGGCGGCTTATCCGACATTCTTGTGCCGGATTAAGCCGCCTGGTCTTTTCACCCGGGAATCCTGCCGATCATCTGATCAGATCCCCAGCGCCTCTCTCTTCTTTTCCAATCCTGCTACGATCGCTGCACCAAGTTCGCCAAGATCTGCAGACACGGTATAACCAGCCTGTTCCGTTTCCTTCAGACCGGCTGCTTTTTTCAGATCCTCCACACTGCCCTCAAACGGAGCAACACCGGCATATACATCCACGCCGAGACCGGTAAAGGTATTTCCAAGCTCCACCGCCTGCGCCGTCACTGCGGCTGCATCACAGCCTACGACCGGAAGCTGCGGAACTGTAAGTCCGGAATCAGCACACAGTGCCGTAGCGATCGTTACTACATTTCCGACATTCTCAAGACCGCCCAGCGGAAGGACAGGAGGAATCTCTGCGAGTTCACATACACGCTTCAGGCCGCTGCCTGCCAGACCGGCTGCGTCGGCCGAGACCAGACCCGCATCGATCGCTACCTGCTCTGCATATCCCAGTGCAAGGACTACGATATCATTTGCCAGGAGTGTTTTGATCAGCCCTGCATACTCATCTTTGTCACGCACATCGCTTCCCTCGGTTCCCAGCATTACGACTGCTCCGCGAAGAACTCCTGCGGTGATGCATTCCAGAAGCGGTTTTGTGGAACCTGCCTGATCAACGCTTGAATTTGTCACACCATCTAATGCAGCAATGATCTGCTCTACGCTCAAAGCCGGAAGTGCCTGCTCGCTCATGTCTATTCCTCCTCATCAATAATACGGTACGTCTTTACCAAAAAACATGATACCACTTGGTTTTGATCAGCGCAAGCGGTAATAGGAATGGAAAAGGTCCTCAAAGAATAGTATAATGGTAAACAGCGGCAGGAAAACTGACCGTGGCGGAGCATGATCCGCAGAAAAAAGGAGGACGGAATCCATGTCGGAAAAACTGAATACAAGGCGTACGATTCTGATCGGCAGCGCATTTCTGTCCATCTGCGCATTCTGGCAGATGTACAACAATATCATTCCCCTGATTCTGACCAACACATTTCACCTGAATGAGACATGGTCGGGAGTTATCATGGCAGCAGACAACGTGCTGGCACTGTTCCTGCTCCCTCTGTTCGGCGGAATCAGCGACCGCTGCAGATCAAAGATGGGCAGACGCAAACCTTTCATTCTGATCGGCACTCTCGCTGCCGTATTTTTAATGATACTTCTTCCGCTGCTGGATGACAGCTATTTTTCTGCAGCTTCCACCACTAAGCTTGCCGCCTTTATCGGTGTACTTGGCCTGCTTCTGATCGCCATGGGCACTTATCGCAGTCCGGCCGTGGCACTTATGCCGGATGTTACACCCAAGCCTCTGCGCAGCAAAGCAAATGCCATCATTAATCTCATGGGGGCTGTGGGCGGCATCCTGTATCTGATCGTTGCCACAGTCCTTTACTCTCAGGCCCGCACTGCAGGAAGGGACCATGTCAGTTATCTTCTTCTGTTCTCGATCGTCGCCGGGATCATGCTTGTGGCACTCCTTATTATCATGACGATGGTCGATGAACCGGAGCTTGCCCGTCAGCAGAAGCTCTATGAAGCTGCCCATCCCGAGGATACGCTCAGTGTTACCGATGCGTCCGGAAACGAGAAGCTTCCGAAGCCGGTCATGCGCAGTCTGACGTTTCTTCTGATCTCTATTGCGCTGTGGTTCATAGCGTACAATGCTGTGGAGACCTGGTTCACCACCTATGCTGCCCGCGTATGGAACATGCCTCTGGGAGGCGCCGGAGGCGCTTCTTTGTGCCTGACGATCGCCACTGTCGGCGCGATACTTACCTATATTCCCACCGGTATGCTTGCCGGAAAGATCGGGCGCAAAAAGACCATTCTGATCGGCGTCGTCCTGATCTTCACCGCCTTTTTTCTCAGTTTTCTTTATACCTGCTTCTCCGATCATTTCAGTCCTGTTCTTTATGCTGTCTTCGTAGCAGTCGGTATCGGATGGGCAATGATCAATGTGAACTCTCTGCCAATGGTGGTCGAGATGTGCCGCGAAAGCGACATCGGCAAATTTACCGGTTACTATTACACGTTCAGCATGGCAGCACAGACCGTAACTCCCATAGCTGCCGGTTTCCTGCTCAGTCATGTGAGCTACCGTACACTGTTTCCCTATGCCGCTGTTTTCTCTCTCCTTGCTTTTATTACCATGCAGTTTGTGAAGCATGGCGACAGCAGGCTGATTCGCTCCAAAGGGCTGGAAAGCTTTGAGAATATGGATCTGTAAGAATGGAAAGAAGGCGCATCCATGAAAAATGTAAAACATAAAGACCCTGCCAAGAACAACCGGATGAAAGCATTTGACAGATGGTATTTTGCTCATCGCGGACTCCACAGTTCTCCGGATATCCCGGAGAACAGTCTGGCTGCTTTTCAAAAAGCGGTCATGCACGGATACGGAGCAGAACTTGACGTGCATCTTCTTCGTGACGGAACACTGGCTGTACTGCATGACTCCAGCCTGAAACGAATGACCGGACAGGAAGGAATGATCGAAGAATGCACCCTGCAGGATCTTTCGCATCTTCATCTTAACGGCACAGATGAGACCGTCCCGACTTTTCATGAAGTTCTGGATCTCTTTTCAGGCCGCTCTCCGCTGATCATTGAGCTGAAGACCCTGAATCATAATGCAGACCGCCTGAGTGAGGCGGTCTGCAAAGAACTGGATTCCTATCATGGCATATGGTGTCTGGAAAGCTTTGATCCTCATGTGCTTTTATGGCTGCGCCGCAATCGTCCGGATATCATCCGCGGACAGCTGTCCATGGATTATATGCGGGAGCGAAACGGCCTCTCTTTTTTCCAGGCGCTCATCGGAACCCATCTGCTCCACGGTTTCCTCACCAGGCCGGATTTTATCGCTTACCGTTTCAAGGACCGGAAGAAAGCAGGAAACCGCTTTTTCCTTCATGTACTTAAGAAGCAGGGAGTCGCATGGACGCTGCGCAGCAGAAAAGAATTCGACCAGGCTCTCAGTGAAGGGCTCTGGCCGATCTTTGAACAATTTGAACCTTAAAATACAGTAAAATAAAGTTTGCCGTTCCGGGATCATTCCTGTTGCAGATCATCCCCGCCCCGGCCCCTGTCCTTATGCATCGTGTACAGCAGGAACGGTATTTCAAACACACACATTGCAGCCCACCCGGCCAGATAAGACCATGGAAGGACTTCAAAACGCATCCCCATCCGGAAGATCAGGGTCCAGCACGCGATCACCCGGACCAGCATGTTCAGAAAACTGCTGATCAGGGTGATCTTCAGATCTCCGGTTCCGCGGAAATAACCCTGTATCCCGTTCGTCAACGCCGGAACCGGATACATGAAAGCGATCAGCCGCAGGTATCCGGCTCCTTCCCGGATCACCTCACTGTCCGTCGTAAACAGATGCATCAGCGGATCCGCAAGGGAAAACAGCACGATCCCTGCCAACAGCCCATATCCCAGTTCCAGGGCCATGCCGCAGAAAAAGGAGCGGTACACACGGTCCTTTTTCTTTGCTCCCACATTCTGTGCCATCATGCTGCTCACCGCATGCGCGATATTCTGCTCGGGAACGATCGCATAATCGTCCGTCCGGTTCACGGCGTTGAAAGCGGCTGTGGAAGTAACGCCCAGAGTATTGACAAACGCCTGTACAAACAGCTTTCCCATCTGCACCGTAGACTGCTGCAGCGCGCTCACGATACCATAGGAAACGGTCGTTTTCAGGAGGCCCGCATCCATCGTAAGCCAGCCTTTCCCCAGACGGAGCAGCGGTACTTTCCGGTACACATAGATCCAGCACAGCAGAGCACTCAGCATCTCACAGATAAAGGTGCTCAATGCGGCCCCGAAGATCCCCATTCTCAGGAAAGCTACCAGAAACAGGTCGCCTCCTATGTTGAGCAATGCACTGATGCCAAGAAAGATCAGCGGTGATCTCGCATCCCCCATTGCCCGCAGGATGCTGGCCAGGTAATTATAGATGAAGCTGAACACCAGGCCCATCATAATGATGCGCAGATATCCCGCTGCCTGCTCCAGAATCGCTTCATCCACACGCAGCAGTCTCAATACCGGTCCCGCAAGCAGCGCGATCAGCACACCCACTGCCGCAGAAAATACAATCCCGGCTCCCATCCCGGTGCTGACCTGCCGCTTCAGTATCTTCTCTTCTTTTGCCCCGTAATGAAAGCTCACGAGAATCCCTGCGCCAAGGCAGATGCCGTTTGTAAAAAGCAGGACCAGCGTCATCAGCGGATTACTCGTGCCTACAGCCGCCAGTGCCTCTTTTCCCACAAACCGTCCCACGATCATGCTGTCTGCAGCATTATAGGTCATCTGCAGAAGGTTTCCGAAGATCAGCGGCACTGTGAAACGGACCAGCTGGGAAAATACCGGCCCTTTTGTCATATCTTTTGTCATATTCTCGCCACGCCGGACTGTCTCGCAGCCTGCGCGACCGCGGCTGCGACCGCCTTGCCTACTCTCGGATCGAACGCCTTCGGAATGATATAGTCCTCACACAGTTCCTCATCTGAGATCAGGCCGGCAAGCGCATGGGCAGCCGCCATCTTCATTTCTTCATTGATATCACTGGCACGCACATCAAACGTTCCCCGAAATACGCCGGGGAAGGCGAGCACATTGTTGATCTGGTTGGGATAATCGCTCCGCCCGGTGGATACGATACGGGCACCGCCTTTCTTCGCCTCCTCCGGGAAAATCTCCGGAGTCGGATTTGCGCAGGCAAAAATGATGGCATCTTTATTCATCATGCGCACCATCTCTTCCGTCACCTGTCCCGGAGCGGACACTCCGATGAACACATCCGCTCCGACAAGCAAATCGGCAAGGGTTCCGGACTTCCGACCCAGGTTCGTGACCTCAGCCATCTCCTCCTTGATCCAGTTCATGCCCTTTTCGCGCCCCTTATAGATCGCACCGCTGCGGTCGCACATAGTGATGTCCTTAAAGCCCGCCGAAAGCAGCAGCTTCACAATGGAGATGGCTGCCGCACCGGCACCGGAGGTCACCACCTTCACTTCTTCCTTTTTCTTTCCGACGACCTTCAGCGCATTGGTCAGGCCGGCAAGCGTGATGATCGCTGTCCCATGCTGATCGTCGTGGAAGATCGGAATATCACATTTTTCCTTCAGCTTGCGTTCGATCTCAAAGCATCTCGGCGCAGAAATATCCTCCAGATTGATCCCTCCAAAGGAACCGGAAAGCAGCCACACCGCATTGACAAATTCATCCACATCCTTTGTCTTCAGGCACAGCGGGAAGGCATCCACATCGCCGAATGCCTTAAACAACACGCATTTTCCCTCCATTACAGGCATGCCTGCTTCCGGACCGATATCCCCGAGGCCGAGGACTGCCGAACCGTCGGTAATCACTGCGCACATGTTATGACGCCTGGTCAGCTCATAGCTTTTCGCAATATCCTTCTGGATCTCAAGGCACGGCTGCGCCACTCCAGGGGTATACGCCAACGACAGATCGTCTTTTGTC
>CACZZH010000155.1 GCA_902785635.1 uncultured Lachnospiraceae bacterium | reverse complement strand
TGTGGCAACACCGCTCATGAAAACATCATTCAGTCTCTTTTCTCTGGTCATGAGAGTCTTGACAACGCCAAGGGCTTCTTTCAGCTCTTTCAGATTGCCGACCTTTGTCCCTGTAACGCCGAAATAGCAGGGAAGGCTGTAAGCCGTGCTCGGGAAAGCGATAGCTTTATCCTCGCCGTATTTGGCGATGGCATCGTTGATCGCGCTTTCAGTGAGGCCATAGACGGTATCATTTCCGCTAAATACAACATCAAACAGTGTCACTTTTTTTACCTCCAATTGTTTTGAATTATGTTTCCGTATATTTGCCCATATCATTCCTATTATATACTGAAAAGGGCAAATAGCAAAGGGATAATCACCGGGAAAACATGCAATTTTTAAGGATTTTGGCTGTCAGCTCCTGGCGGAACGGCTTTCCATCAGGTGCTTGATCGCGCGGATCTCCTCAACTGCTGCGGGAGCAAGATCATAAGGTGATACACCCTGACGGTCTGCATCCATGATGTCGGTATTGTAATGAATCATTCCGAGGAGATCTTCCTGCGGGATCATGCTTCTTACAAATTCCTCATCTCTTTCGTCCCGGATCTTATTTGCCACAACGCCGACCTGCTTCACGCCAAGACCTTCCGCAAGACGTTTGACATTGCGGTAAGTCTGAACACTTCGCGCGCCTGGCTCGATCACGACAACGAACTGGTCCATACCGGAGGTCGTTCCTCTTCCGAGATGCTCCAGTCCGGCTTCCATATCCATGATGACTACATCACTGCTGCGGAGCATCAGATGACTGATGATCCGCTTAAGCATCACATGCTCCGGGCACACACAGCCGCTGCCGGCTGTGTCAACGGTGCCCAGGAGAAGAAGCTTTACTCCATTGCAGTTTCTTGCATACTTATCCGGGATGTCATCCACTTTGGGATTGATCCGGAAAATCTTGTTGAACTCGTCTGCGCCGGTGCGCTCTTCCACCAGCTTTCGCATTTTGGTGATCGGAATGATCTCGGCAAGATCTTCCTCACGCATTCCCAGAGCGAGTCCCAGATTGGCATCAGGGTCTACGTCAGCAGCCAGGACACTGCGTCCTTCATCGGCATACAATCTCGCCAGAGTCGCTGCAAAAGTTGTTTTCCCTACGCCGCCTTTTCCAGTTATCGCAATTTTCATATTATTTGCCTTTCGCAGATCAGATGCCGAGAGCTTCTCTCTTCTCCTCAATGCGCTGTATCATCAGATCGCCGAGTTTGTCGATATCCTTCTCAACAACATAGGCAGCTTCGACCCAGTCTCTCACCCCATTTGTAAGAAGCTCGGTCACCTGATCACTGCCGGATACATACGGATCTACGCCGAGGAAGGTATCAAGACCTGTAGCGACAACATAGTTGCCGATTGAAACGGCCTTTTCGGACATCCACTCGGGAGCGCAGCCGACTACCGGAAGCTGGGAGATGTTCAGCCCGGAATCCTTGGCAAGTGTTGCAGCCAGGACCATCATACGGGAGATATCCACGCAGCTGCCCATATGCAGAACGGGCGGGATATCTGCCAGCTCGCAGACTCTCTTCAGGCCGGCTCCGCAAAGATCCTTAGCTTCCTTGCTCATAAGACCTGCCTTTGCAGCTGCCTGTGCGGAACATCCGGAAGCGATGATCACGATATCGTTGGCGATGAGCTTCTTCATAAGCTCAACATGTGCATAGTCCGGACGTACTCTCGGGTTATTGCAGCCTACCATGGCTACAGCTCCGCGGATGACGCCGGAGGTGATGCACTCTAAGAGCGGCTTGGTCGTACCGGTCACATCCACCTGGGAATTGGTAACGCCGTCCAGAGTCTTGACGATGGCTTCAACGGAATAACCGACAGTAGCCTTCTGCTTCATATCCGGGATGTATACCAGTTCGGGCTTTCTGTTTTTGAAATTCTCGATGGCCATGGTAACAATGGCCTTAGCACTCTCATTGGCATTTTCCGGATCGAATTCGATGTAATCGGAATCCGGCATCTGTGCGATGGGAGATGTAGTGACGAATTTTGTGTGGAAGCATTTGCTCAGCGGTCCAAGGCCCGGGAAGATACACTGTACGTCGACCACGATCGCTTCGCAGGCGCCGGTCAGCACAACATTCTCCTGCTGCAGGAAGTTGCCGGCCATCGGGATGCCGCGGCGCATGGCGACTTCGTTGGATGTGCAGCAAACACCGGATACGGTAATGCCCTTCGCACCAACGGATTTGGCAAGGGCGATCATCTCCGGATTTTCGGACCAGTCACAGATCAGTTCGGAAAGGCTCGGATCATGTCCGTGAACAACGATATTGACGTCCTCTGCTTTCATTACGCCCAGGTTTGCCTCTGTATCGATAGGCCGCGGAGTTCCGAACATTACATCTGAGAACTCGGTACCGGCCATGGAACCGCCCCAGCCATCGGAAAGACCGTTGCGCAGAGCCTGACGGATCAGAGCTTCCGGCTTGGAGGAACATCCCATATGGGTCATATGCATGGCACAGCTGACCTCGCGGTCGATCGCACGCGGTGCAATACCGGCTTTCTTCCACAGATCCTGTGTATGCTGCGGAGCTCTGGACAGCCAGTTCTGGAATCCGTCTACTTTTCCGTACTCTTCCAGAGCAAGCTTTGCCATCTTGTGGGCAAGATCATAGATATCCACGCCCTCGGTCTCAACGCCCCATTCTTTTGCAATACGGATCAGCTTCTCCGGATCCTTTACCTTGTAGGCCCCGTCCGGAGCGGCACAGCGCAGAGTCTCGCAGA
Source organism: uncultured Lachnospiraceae bacterium (assembly GCA_902785635.1). GTDB lineage: Bacteria > Bacillota > Clostridia > Lachnospirales > Lachnospiraceae > Merdiplasma. Next base: position 8,066 of record CACZZH010000155.1, on the reverse strand, counting down.
TCGCACGGCCGTGATCGGAATGTGTAGCAGCGCCTCCTGCTGTGAAACGGAGGAAGTTGCGTCCTACGATACCATGAGCGTCACATCCGCAAACGCCTCTCGGGGCCTTCGGTGTGATGCGGCAGGGACCCATTGTACAGATACGGCAGCAGATGCCCTGCTCGCCGAATTTACAATGCGGAGTCTGATTCTTGACACGCATCTGCCATCCGTCTGCGCCAACTTTTGCGCCAGTCTCGAGAAGCCGGTTTGTAGCGGTCTCCATTTCTTCAAGTGTTGTGAGTTTAAAGTCAGCCATTCATACCTCCTGTACCTGCTTTCCTCTCCTGTGCTGAAAAGCAGTTTGTTAAAATGAATTGATAGTAACATTGAGCAACATGGATCTTTTCCTGTTATATCTGAATAATGACGCAGTAAGACCAGCAGGCGTCATACTTTCAGTTCATCCATAAACTTCCATACTGCTTCGCGTACCGGCGAATCAGAAGGAAGATTGATCGTAGGCGTGCCCTCGCAGTCATATTCATAGACCGTATCATTATGAGGAACAACGCCGATCAGCTCCAGACCCTGGTTGTGTACCTCTTCCATGGTCCCTTCGTTTACTTTGCCCTGAGGCGCACGGTTGATGATCAGTCCCGTGCGGACCGGGGAAAGACCAACTTCCCTTGAGAGCTGCGCGATTCTGCCGGCCGCCTGTACCCCTCTTCTGGAGCAGTCACTGACAAGGAGCAGATAGTCCACCTTCGGCAGAATGCCCCGGCTGATATGCTCCAGGCCTGCCTCGTTATCCACGATCACATAGGGATAGTTCGGTGTAAGTCTTGCCACCTGTGTCTGTAAAAGACCGTTTACATAACAGTAGCATCCTTTACCCTGGGTCCTTCCCATGACAAGAAGGTCGAAGTCATCGTCTTCCACCAGACAGCGCGAAAACATAAGCTCCATGAAATCCTGCTTGGACATGCCGGCAGGAATGGGACTTACTTTCTGATCTGCGCTGCGTTCCACAGTCTCGCGGATCTCTCCGAGCGTCATCTCCACGTCAACGCCCATTACTTCATTGAGGTTGGAGTTGGCATCGGCATCCACAGCGATAATTAAAACTCCTTAAACGGATTAGATGAGAGTTTTCATGCCGGATGCATCAATGATCTCGGCAACATCTTTCCATTTGTTCAGTGCATACAGATGGATGCCGTCCACACCGAGGGCACGGTACTGGTCGATCTGACGGATCGTATATTCAATACCTGCCTTGCGGAAATCTTCCTTCTTCTGCGCTCTCTGATCGTCCTCGAATGGAGGATTGGAATCGAACGGATCCGGGAAGATCCAGTATTTGGAGATCAGTCTGGAAAGCTCACGGTCCATCACGCAGCCATTGCGGGAAAGCGCCATGTTGATAGTCGCCTTCATGTCGAGGATTGGCATTACGCCTACATCAACAGGCATCGTAACGCCTGCGGTCCAGATCATGTCCAGCCATCTCTTGAACTGTTCCATATCCCAGCACAGCTGTGTCATGATGTAATCAGCGCCGTTGTCCTGCTTCATTTTCAATACGGCAACATCTGCCTCAAGGCTTCGGCAGGCAATATGTCCCTCGGGAGATCCGGCAACAGCGATCTCAAACCGGTCGCCATAGCTGTCGCGGATGAACTTCACGAGATCTGTTGCGTAATTGAAATCTCCGCAGGTGGTCGTTTCACCGCGCGGAATATCGCCGCGCAGCGCAAGAATATGATCAACACCTTCCGCAAGATACTGATCCATCTGATCCTTCATGCCCTGCTTTGTGTTTTTGATCACTGTGAAATGTGTTACAGGAACTGTGCCCGCATCTTTTATCATCTGGCATACTTCGCGGTTTGCACCCACATTTCCACCGCCTGCTCCGTATGTGCAGGAGATGTAGTCCGGTTGATAGGCCATGAGATGACTGATGGTTCCGGGGAGATTCTCCATGCCCTTTTCCGTTTTGGGCGGGAACAGTTCAAATGAAAGCAGCTGCCGGTCTTTCATTTTCTCAGTTAGCTTTACAGAAGCCATTGATCCTTTACCTCCGTTTTTTAATCACGGCATTCGATCTGAACAGTCCCGCCTGTCAGATCTGCCAGTTTCAGGGTTCCTGTGACCGTCTTTTCTTCTCCCATTACATCTGTCAGTGTGATGCGGTCTCCGTCGACCACAATGCGGCTCACAAATTCCATGATCACACTGTCCGGTGAAGAACTGCGGTATACCGTTGAAAGACACATTTTTATCATTCCCCCTTTAAAAGACTTAATGCAAGACCAAGATACAGATTTCCTTTGGAAAACTCATCCACGGCTTTCTGAAGCTGCATGGCGGATTCTTCCTGATCCATATCCATCAGTTTTGACGAGAATTGATCCAGCTGTGCCGCATGCTGCCGGTTATGCCTGAGCATGTATTCGAGAACTGCGGCCATCTGCTGTGGTGTCTGAGGTTCCGGGAGACTGCCGTGTGCATGAGAATGAGGGTGCGTCTGACAGCTGCTGCAGTCCCCGTCATTGCTGCATTGCTGCTCTGCTGCACTGCAGGTTCCGATTTCTCCTCCTGCCTGCCTGTGTCCATGCAGGATCGGGGTATTGTTTTCGTCTGTCAGAATATGCATCCGGGATCCTCCCTTCCTCTTGAAACGGATAACAAAGCGGGAAATTCTTTGTAAATATTGTTAATAAATTGTCAATACTTACGCACAAAAAAGAAAGGCCCACTTCTTATGGATTATATCACACAAGAAATGGGCACACAACTGCTTTTCGTACAGATATATTGTATTTTTAAAATTATATTCTTAAATAACAGGGCTTCTACTCTTTTTTATTTTTACTGCTGTGAAGATAGGTCTTTCGCTCCGTGCCGGCAAGAAGTCTTTTAATGTTCTCTCTGTGCAGCCAGAATGCCAGAAGTGCCAGGCATCCGGTAACGATATACATTTCTGTCAGCAGGTTCTGGGTCATGTGAAAATGGCCGATCTGTCCCAGAACGATCATTTCGATCATAATACCGACATAGACCATGACAGAACCAAGGGAAACATAGTGTGTGATGAAAAAGATCCCGAAAAAGGTGATCAGTCCCAGTACAGTCATGATCGGGTCAAAGGAAAAGACAAGTCCTGCCGTGGCGGCTATGCCTTTACCGCCCCGAAATCCGAGATAGAACGGGAAGTCATGGGCCAGGATCACACCTGCGGCAGTATAGATCACGAGGAGCGGAAGCATATCTGCGTGGCTCTTTCCGAAAAGAAGACGCACCAGACAGATCGCTGCGACACATTTCAGGCAGTCTCCGGCAAATGTGAGAAGACCGTATCTGGTCCCCAGGGTGCGGAGCATATTTGTTGTGCCGGAATTGCCGCTGCCATGTTCTCTTATGTCAATTCCGTGCAGCTTTCCGATGATATATGCGGTCTGAAAAAGGCCGAATGCATATCCGATCAGTAAACAAACGATACGAATCATTTTCTGTTCTCCTTTATCTTCCCTCTCAGGTCTGTTTTTCCTTCCGCTCACGAATCAGGAACCGGAGCGCGGTACCGGTAAAACCGAACGTATTGCGGATCTGGTTTTCGATATACCGCGTGTAGGAAAAATGCATCAGTTCTTTATCATTCACAAAGATCACAAATGTCGGAGGCTTCACTGCCACCTGTGTGATATAGTACAGTTTCAGACGCTTGCCTTTGTCTGCCGGAGGCTGCTGCATGGCAACAGCTTCGGAAAGAATCTCATTAAGAACACCGGTTGCAACGCGCAGACAGCAGCTTTCCAGAACCGCATCGATCTGTTCGTACAGTTTCTGGACTCTCTGGCCGGTTTTGGCAGAGATAAAAACAAGCTGTGCATAGGGCATAAAAGAAAGCGTCTGACGTACCTTTTCGGTAAACCGGTAGATCGTCTTGTCATCTTTTTCAATGGCATCCCATTTATTGACAGCGATGATCATGCCCTTTCCGCGTTCATGGGCGATCCCGGCGATCTTCGCATCCTGCTCGGTAACACCCTCAACGGCATCGATCAACAGAACGGCGACATCACAGCGTTCCACAGCAGTTACGGTACGAATGATACTGTACCGCTCCAGTTCTTCCCTGATCTTGTTCTTTCTTCGAAGACCGGCCGTATCGATAAACACATATTCTTTTCCGTCATGCGTGACAGCGGTGTCGACGGCGTCTCTGGTCGTACCGGCAATGTCGGATACGATCAGACGGTTTTCTCCAAGCAGAAGATTGATCAGAGAGGATTTTCCGGTATTGGGCTTGCCGATCACAGCGATTCTGGGACGTTCATCCTCTTCTTCCAGTTCATCTTTCGGCGGAAAATGCCGGATCACTTCGTCAAGCAGATCGCCGATCCCGGTACGGTTCGCGGAAGAGACCGGGATCGGATCGCCGATACCGAGATTATAGAATTCGTATACATCCGCCTGATCCCGGGTAAAGCTGTCGGTCTTGTTCACACAAAGCACGACAGGCTTATGGCTTCTGCGGAGCATATCGGCCACTTTCGAATCGGAATCCACAAGACCCTGCTTCAGATCGGTCATAAAAATGATGACATCTGCGGTATCAATGGCGATCTGTGCCTGCTCACGCATCTGGGAAAGAATGATATCTGAACTTTCCGGCTCGATACCGCCCGTATCAATAAGGGTAAAAGTCCGGTCCAGCCATTCTACCTGCGCATAAATACGGTCCCGTGTCACCCCGGGAGTGTCTTTGATGATGGAAATATTCTCCCCCGCAAGGGCATTAAACAATGTGGATTTTCCCACATTGGGTCTGCCGACGATGGCAACGATGGGTTTGCTCATTTTTCCTCCTAATCGTTTAAAGAAGCCGAATGGCTTTGACAAAGCTTGCTCCGTCGGAATCTACGATGCGCACCGGTACCTGAAGATGATCACTCAGCTCCTCAACGGTCACATCGTCCAGAAATACATTCTCGCCGCTCCGGAGCATATTGCAGGGAAGAAGCAGAGCATTCCCGAGGTCTTTTCCGGCCAGCTGCTTTTTCAGATCCTGACCTGTGATGAGGCCTGCTACGGTGATCTGCTCCCCGAAAAAATCATTGCGGATGGGAATGACATTGCAGCGGATCTGCGGATAGACCTCGCATACACGTGCGCAGAGCATGCGGATCGTATCGGCAGCCAGCTGGCCGGTCGCAATGGTTACTGTATGGGAAATGCAGGACTCTGGCATGTTTTCCCCGCTATGGCTGCTTTCCGCTTCTTCTGTGTTCTGCCTCCTGCTTCCGGCTGCGGATGAAAGGTACTCTTCCACTTCTTCTATAAGAAGGCGGATCATTCCGACCCCGTTCTCCAGCTGCAGATAACCGTCGTAGCAGCTTGCTTCCGGGATCGGCCTGCCGGCCAGAAAATACCATTCATCCGAAGCGTGAACGAGATGGATCCCGTAACGGCGCATGTAATGATCCTGCCAGCGTCCGATCTGATCAAGCACATGCTTCGCGTCCGAAGCGGTAAAGGGCTCCAGCGGATATAGGCCTTCCCGGAACTTTGTGAGTCCGACCGGAACAACAGATACGCTCTGAAGGTGAGGCACATACTGTTCCAGCTCCCGAAGAGACCGCTCGAGCTCTTCGCCGTCATTGACCCCTTTGCACAGAACGATCTGGCCGTTCATGGTGATGCCGGCTTCATACAGTCTTCGAATCTTCGGAAACACATCGCCTGCAAACCGGTTGCGCAGCATGGTGCAGCGCAGCTCAGGGTTCATGGTCTGGAATGATATGTTGATCGGTTCAAGCCGGTACCGGATGATACGGCTGATATCGTGATCACTCATATTTGTGAGGGTCACATAATTTCCCTGAAGAAAGGAAAGTCTGGAATCATCATCCTTAAAATACAGCGTTTCCCGCATCCCCTTCGGCATCTGGTCGATAAAGCAGAAAATGCAGGCATTGCTGCATGAACGGTATTCATCCAGAAGTGGATTCTCAAATTCGATTCCGAGATCTTCTTCGAACTCCTTCTCGATCTCCAGCTCCCACTCTTCTCCCGAGGGCTTTCGGATCACGACTTCCAGATATTCTTCGTTGGTAAGATAGTGATAATCGAAAACATCCTCCACCTTCTCCCCGCCTACAGAGAGAAGCACATCTCCCGGTTCGATCTCAAGCTCCTGGGCAATGCTTCCCGGGAGGACGTTCCGTATCACATGTTCGGTTGTTCTTGTTTTTTTCATTATGGACAAATGCCCTTCCGGAAAGAGGTAACCGTATTACTCAAGAATGATCTTCTTGAAGTTTTTCTTTCCCTTGCGGATGAGAACGCCTTCCTTTTGAAGCTCCTCACCGGAGAAAAGCTTCCGTATATCGCGAATGACTTCATCGTTTACGGTCACTCCGCCCTGTTCGATCGAACGGCGTCCTTCGTTCCGTGTTGCCACAAGACCGCCTTTTACAAGCAGGGAGATCAGATCGATATTCCCGTCGCGAAGATCTTCCTGTGAGATCTTTGCCGTAGGGATCTCTCCGGAGGCTCCACCGCCGAAAAGAGCTTTTGCACTCTCCTGAGCCTTTTTGGCTTCTTCTTCGCCGTGGACCAGGCTGGTAAGTTCATAAGCCAGGATCTCCTTGGCAGTATTGAGCTGGCTGCCTTCCCATGTGGACATCTCATCGATCTGCTCCAGCGGAAGGAAAGTAAGCAGACGGATGCATTTCAGTACATCTGCATCCGCGACATTGCGCCAGTACTGGTAGAAATCAAACGGAGAGGTCTTGTTCGGATCAAGCCATACGGCGCCGGATTCGGTCTTGCCCATCTTCTTACCTTCGGAGTTGAGAAGAAGGGTTATGGTCATTGCATAGGCATCCTTGTCAAGCTTCTTTCGGATCAGTTCTGTACCGCCGAGCATGTTGCTCCACTGGTCATCTCCTCCGAACTGCATATTGCAGCCGTATTTCTGGTACAGCATATAGAAGTCATAGCTCTGCATGATCATATAGTTGAACTCGAAAAAGCTCAGGCCGCGTTCCATACGCTGCTCATAGCATCTTGCGCGAAGCATGTTGTTGACAGAGAAATACGGTCCGACTTCACGGAGCATCTCTATGTAGTTCAGGTTCAGCAGCCAGTCGGCGTTATTGACCATGATGGCCTTTCCGTCCGAAAAGTCGATGAAGCGGCTCATCTGCTTTTTGAAGCATTCGATATTATGGTTGATGATCTCCGGAGTCATCATCGGACGCATATCGGTCTTTCCGGAGGGATCCCCGATCATACCGGTGCCGCCGCCAAGCAGTGCGATCGGCTTGTTGCCGGCCATCTGAAGACGCTTCATCAGGCACAGAGCCATAAAGTGGCCTACATGAAGGCTGTCCGCCGTCGGATCAAAACCGATATAAAAGGTTGCTTTTCCGTTGTTTACGAGTTCGCGGATCTCTTTTTCGTCCGTCACCTGGGCGATCAGGCCTCTTGCCTGAAGTTCCTCATAACAATTCATAATTTACGTACCTCCTGTTTTTTACTGTAGTGTAATGTATCGGTAAAAAATGCGGCGTCGGAGCGTTTCCCGTGCAAAAGAAAAACCGCCCCTTTTCGTAAAAGGACGGGATCATTGATCACGTGTTACCACCTTTTTTCACAGCAGACTCGCATCTGCTGCCTCAGTGAGTACAGCGCCTGTGTAAAACACTACTATACTCTGACGGGAAATAACGGACGTCACTCCGCTGCAGCCTACGGATCCTTCGGTGCAGAGCTCCGGGATGTATTCTGCTGCAACTTTCCGCGCGCCTCTCACCAGCCGGCAGCTCTCTGTTCGTTCCGGATACAGCGTACTTGTTCCCTTCTCAGCCTGTAAAGCATACTTTAGCAATTTTCCGATGGTATGTCAAGGACAGAAATCGGAGCCGCTGTTAAGTATATGTTTTTCCGCATTCGCGCATCACTGCAGATCATGCGTTTGCTGAGGCGGCCTCGGGGGCAGGATCCCTCATCCTGTCTAAGACTTGCAGGGGCCGCAAAGCGCTTGACGAAATGCTGTCTGATCAGCATTTCGT
>CACZZH010000154.1 GCA_902785635.1 uncultured Lachnospiraceae bacterium | reverse complement strand
AGCGAGAAGAAGCTCAGTGTCAAGGTCAGCATCTCCGAGGACGGCAACATGACCGCAGTACAGCTGACCGGAGCCGACACCGTTGCATTCACCAACACCAAGCAGCCTACAAACGGCGGCGGCGGTGGAAACACACCGAGCGGCGGCGGTGGTGGAACGACCGTATCCGGCGGCGGAGCAGCCAGTGTCAAGACCGGCGATGATACACCGATCATGATGTGGATCCTGATCCTGATCGCAGCAATGGCTGCAGCAGGCGGGGCAGTGGTCGTGAGCCGTAAGCGCAAAAAAGAGCAGGAGTAACTGATAACTGATGGGACAGGGGACGGTTCTCCGTCCCGCGGGGCGGGACAGAGAACCGCCCCGGGGTCCCTGCCAGCCGTCGACGGACGGCGAAAAGATAACCAATAATTTATAATAAAGCGAAGGGCAGCTTCCCGTGGGAGGCTGCCCTTTGTTTCTTAAATAAAATCTCTTCTGGTGAGCATCCTTTTTTTGTGCTATCATAAAAACAAAGAAGCAAGTCGTATTTCATTTCTTTGCAGTAATTACTGTGCGAAATATCCAGAGCTGAACCGGAGCTATGTGATCTATATCTGCAGGTTTAATCTATTCCCGGATATTGGTTTTCACAAATATTCGTTTTTAAATCTGTGCAGGGAGGATCCCCGTATAGAGCTTGGCGATGAAACAGAGAAGATCTATCTGTGCGCAGCAGGCAGAGCAGATGATGTTTCAGAAAACATGAAAGCTTTCCTTGGATTTGTGGCTACCGGGATACCCGAAGATTCCTTCACAAACAATTTACATTCTGTTGTTGAAGAAGCGAAATATCATAAAAAATGGAGACAGGAATATATGACGTTATTAGAACATTATGAACTCGAACGGGAGGAAGGCCGGAAAGAAGGTCTGGAAGAAGGATTAAAAAAGGGCATGGAAGAAGGTCTGGAGGAAGGACGAAAAGAAGGAGTCATTGAAACATTGAAGCTGCTCGTAAAGGATGGCGTTCTGACGATCGAGGACGCGGCGGCTCGTGCCGGTATGACGGAAGACGCCTTCAGGAAGAAGATGAACGATAAGACATGATTGGAGCGGGACAGGACGGTTCTCTGTCCCGGATCGAGTTCGGTGGAACAGATAAAAAGAAGGGCAGCTTCCCGTGAGAGGCTGCCCTTTGTCTTTAAAGTCGTTTTTATATCTATATATCAAGTTTCTTCTTAATCCTGCAAGAAACGAAAATCGAATGTTTTAAAATATATGTGATCCTCTCTGGTTTTCAACACTTTCAACGGCGCGCAGCTCGTCAACCCTGTTTATTCTTCCAGCTCAAAGGTTGTAATGTTTCCTCTCTGGTTTTCAACACTTTCAACGGCGCGCAGCTCGTCAACCCTGTTTATTCTTCCAGCTCAAAGGTTGTAATGTTTTTCATGTTAATATATACGCGGGCATACCAGGATTTCCACAGGGAAAATGAAAAATATCTGCACCCTGTTTTACCGGGTATCTGGTCGGTGAGGTGGAGAGATATGAAGAGATATGTGAGTTTCACAATAAAAGAAAAGAGTATATAATATATTTTAGATTACGAACAAAATCACTGAAAGATATTTTTGTGAGTCTGGTATCAGGTCTGTTATCAGGAAGAGAAAGCTTTAAACAGCATTTTTATTTTGTACAGGGAGAAAAGGTTTCTATGTTCCGGATCGCAATCGTAGAGGATGAGGATGCTTTTGCAGAGGATCTGCAGAATTATCTGTTACAGTTTCAGAAGGAGTCGGGGGAGCGTTTTCTGATCCGACGTTATATGGATGGAGATGAGATCGCGGAAGGATATTCCGGGGATCATGATGTGATCCTGATGGACATTCAGATGCGTTTTATGGATGGGATGACGGCAGCGGAGAAGATCCGCGAGCTGGACCGCGAGGTGATCATCATCTTTATCACGAACCGGGCGGATTATGCGATCCGGGGATATCAGGTGGATGCGCTGGATTACGTGCTCAAACCGGTCAATTATATTTCCTTTGCGCAGAAAATGCGCCGTGCCCTGGAGCGGCTCGGCAACCGGCAGCAGGAGCAGGTGGTGCTCAATACCCGCAGCGGGATGCTTCGGGTCGATACGGGGAAGATCTTCTTTGTGGAGAGCGAAGGCCATCAGCTCCTGTATCATACAGCATTAGGAGATCACTATGTGCGCGGCAGGATGCAGGATGCGGAGGAAATGCTTTCCGGGCGGGACTTTTTCCGCATCAATAAGGGATGCCTTGTAAATATGAAGCACGTGGACGGGGTGCAGGACGGATGCTGTCTGGTGCACGGAGCGAAACTGCTGATCAGCCGGGCGAGGAGAGCACAGTTCATGGCGGCACTTGCGAAGTATCTCGGAGTGAATGAGTGAACAGGAGCCGGAGCCAAGGGGACAGAGAACCGTCCCCTGTCCCACCTCTGTCCCTTTGGCTCCTTCGGAGGAAATCATGCATATCTATCAGGATATTCCCAGAATCTATACCGGAATTGCGGAGATGCTTGCGTGTTTTATCTACTGCATGATTCTTCCGCAGAAAAGTTCGCTGGTCCGCAGACTGTGGCATCTTGCTGTGGGCATTCTTATCCAATGCTCTTTTTTATATGTGACCCGAAGCGTACCTCTGTATCTGTGGATCGGATGTATGCTCATTGCGTTTGTGATGATGTACCTGTTCCTTGACTGGAACTGCCGGCTGGACCGGATCAGCCTGATCTATATTACGATCCGGGCGATCATTCTGGCAGAATTTGCGGCTTCCGCAGAATGGGAGTGCTATATTCAGGTCCGGAACGTGATCGGGGAAGGCCGGGCATCCAGTGTGCTTCTGATGCTTTTCATGTATGCTCTTATTTTTGGGGGAGTTTATCTTCTGGAAAGGCATTACATGGGCCGCAAACGGAAAATGGTCTACTCCTGGAGCGATGTGTTTGCCGCTTCGTTGATCGGCATTGCAACATTTGCGGTCAGTAATCTGGGTTTTCTGCTCAAACGCCCTCCTTTCGGCATGGCGCAGGTGGATATCTTTAATACAAGGACACTGGTGGATCTGGGGGGAATGGCGATCCTGTATGCCTTTGAATTCCGGATCGGGGAGCTGCAGGCGGAGAAGGACCTGGCCAATCTGAGCCTTGTGCTGCAGTCGCAGTATGAGAATTACCGCAACTACCAGGAGACGATCGAGCTGATCAATATTAAGTACCACGATCTCAAGCATCACACGATGCTGCTTCGCCAGGAGACGGATCCGGAGCGGCGCGAGGCGCACCTGGAGGAACTGGAGAGGGAACTGACGCAGTTCCGGCCGGAACAGCAGACCGGGAATTATGTCCTGGACACGATTCTGTCCGGGAAGAGCATGAAAATGAAGAATTCGCAGATCCAGTTTACCTGCATGGCGGACGGCAAACTGCTTGATTTCATGCATGTGACGGATATCTGCACGATCTTTGGGAACGCTCTGGACAACGCCATCGAGCATGTTGCCCAGATCGAGGATCCGGAAAAGCGGCTGATCAGTATGTCCGTCGGCCAGCGGCGCGGCTTCCTTTACATCGAGATCAGCAATTACTGCGAAGGGACCGTGGAGATGGAGGACGGACTTCCGGTGACGACCAAGAAGGACCGTGAACTGCACGGGTACGGAGTACGAAGCCTGGTCTACGCTGTCCACAAATACGGAGGGGAGGTCTCTTTTGAGGAGAAGAACCATTTCTTCGAGGTGCGGATGATCATCCCGTTGGAGCAGGCGTCCTAAGTCATGAGACGCCCAGGGGGAAGAGGATCTGCCAGGATAAATATACAGCAAGGATGCGCGCGGATCTGCCAGAGAAATACCTGTATGGAAAAAAGCTGGGAATGGAGAGTTACGATGAAAAAGGAATGCTGCATTGATCTGTATGCGGGGCTTCTCGGCGCCGGGAAGACGACTCTGATCCGTCAGCTGCTTGTTACGGAATATGCCGGGAAGAAAGTGGCAATTATTGAAAATGAGATCGGACGGGTGAACCTGGATGCGGAGTTGTTGAGACCGGCACAGGCGCAGATAACGGTCCGGGAGATGACCGGTGGCTGTGTATGCTGCACGATCCGGGGAGCATTCACAGAAGCGATCGATCTGTTGACGGAAGAAGTCGGGCCGGATTACATCATCATAGAACCTACCGGAGCGGCAGATCTGGAAGGACTGGTGCAGGCCTGCGAAAAGTGCCGCAGTGCACTGCTGCGGCGTATGGTGATGATCGTAAATGCGAAGAAGATCGTTCGTCTGCTGACTGTGGTGGGAGATTTTTACCGCGAACAGATCGAAAAGGCAACCTGTATCTATCTGAATTTTACGGAAGGAATGGGGGAAGATGATCTGGAGAAGGCACGTGCGGAAATCAGGAAACTGAACTCGACAGCGCGGTTGGTGGATACGCCGATCGCAAAGATCGATGCGGATACTTTTGATGTAGGTGAAAGTGAGAAATGGGCTGGGGCTGGGACAGAGGCGGAGACAGAGAACTGTTCCCAACCCGAGCGCCAGTCCCGGTCCGATCTACAGCCTGAGCCCGAGCGCCAGTCCCGGTCCGATTTACAGTCTGAGCCCGAGCGCCAGTCCCGGTCCGATCTACAGCCTGAGCCTGAGTGCCAGTCCCACCCTGATCCCCTGTCATCCCGTTCCCACTCACGTTTTACGATTCGTGCATTGGATGCGGAGCAGGCAGCGCGGATCTCCCTGCCCGGGATGAGACCATTAAGAACCATGAATGGTGCTCTGCGTGTGGCAGCGACCGCTTCTTTACGACAGAGCGATGAGCAGAGTGATGGTGAAGATGGTGAAAAAACAGAAGCCGCAGAACAGGTACTCTATACGCTTACGGTACGCTATTCTGCGGCGCTGACGCCGGAGCAGTTTATGAAATTAAAGAATATGCTCTCCAATTATGAAGACAGCCGGCTCTGGCGGGCGAAGGGAACATTTCTGCTTACGACCGGACAGAGAAAACGGCTGGATCTGACCTTTGGAGACCTCTTTATGGAGGAGTTCTCTTCGGAGGCAGGAGCTTCTGAAAATTTGAAAGAAAACCGGCCTGCAGGAGAACTGGTGCTGATCGGTCCCGGAGTTGACCGGAATATGGGAGAACGTCTTTTTTATTTGCCCTGAGCAAGAAACGCAAAGTTATTTGCCCTGAGCAAGAAGTGCAAAGCTGTACTCCATGGCAGCCTCCACGATCTCGCCCATTGCTTTACCCTGGACAGCGGGATCGAGGGAGTTGGCGTAACGGAACCCGAAGAAGCAGTAGCCTTTGTGGTATTTTCCGTAGGTATCCAGGCAGCGCCTCACTTCGTTGACGATCACTTCATGTGGTGCATCGATCCGGGCAGGTTCACCGTTACTGTCATAGCCGCCAACGAAACCGATCCGGTCGGAGTAGGTCTCGATCAGATGGCAGATGTCGTTGCTGATCTGGACGGAACTCCATGCAGCCCATCCGCAGTCGATCATATCTTCTACGATATCCTCAGCATGGCCGCAGCAGTGGTAGATGGGCATGATACCCCTCTTCAGGCATTCCTGGGCAAACCGTTTGTGGTGCGGTTTGATCAGGCTGCGGTAGGTCGCAGGTGACATGAACAGATTGCGCTGGGTGGCTACATCGTCGAAGTAAGTGATCGTATCCGGGTGATAGGCATCGATAATGTAATCAAGGGCGGCAACCTTGTAATCGGTGATAGCCTCAAACAGAGCGTTGGTCTCTTCCGGGTCCTCTGCCATGGCCATCAGGGCATTTTCAAATCCCATCAGAGCGGCAAGTCTTTCAAATACGCCATTTCCAAATCCGAAATCCACGACTTCGCGGGAGCGGTCAGGTTCCCCGAGAATTTTGCATTCCATTGCATAATCTGCTTTCCAGTCATATGCGGCAGGATCCGGAATATGTACTTTTTCGCGCCAATCGCAGATATCATCCATGACCGTATAGTTTACATCCGGAATGGCGGCACCGCCTCCCGTGGAGGGATATTCCCATTTGATGCCAAATCCGTCGATCGCGTCACCGAACTGGGCGCCTTTTTCAATGGCCGGTCCGTTGAGGGCGCCGAAGCCGAGGATCTTGTTTCCAACAAAAGAGTTGGGTATCAGCGTTGTCGGCTGATGATGAAGAAAATTCAGGTAATTGCTCTTGAAATCGAACTGTGGTCCTTCTGACATAATAACACCTCCATGAAGATTTTGTTTTTTCTGCCCGATCTGTATGGATAACCCAATGGCCGGTCCGGACAGACAACTTACTGATCTTGTGTGAACAGACAACTTGTTGATCTGATCTTCACAGACGAAACACTGATTTGGTCTGATCAGACAAGATACTTTGTGCAGGTTTCTGCGGCTGTGCCAGTCACATTTTCTGACGTTGTCAGATCGAAAAATCGGTTATATACTTAAATAATAGCGGAGAAAAGAGAACTTTTCCATGTCCGGGACTGACGATGATTTTCAGGAACTTTTGACATGATTTGTCTGATTTAGACAAATACAGTTCAGAACCGATACGGATAAACGATACAGAGAAAATGTACAGAAAAAGCGACAGAGAAAATGTACGGAAAAAGCGACGGAAAAAAGCGACAGAGAAAAGCGACAGAAAAAAGCGACAGAAAAAGCGACGGAAAAGCGACAGAAAAAAGCGACAGAAAAAGCGAAAAAAAGAGACGAAAAAAGGATACGGAAAAGGATATAGAACGAAGATACAGCAAAAAGATACAAAAAATGACGCAGATCAACGGAGAAAACATTTATGAAGATCAGTATGTCTATGATCGCGGATTATCTTCTGCAGAGGGGTTATCGCACGGAAAGTCATATTCTGAAGGACACGATGACGATCAGTGGTGTCCGCTTCTTTACGGATCAGCTGCCGTCACCTTCACTGGATTATGTGTATCTGGGGCAGGCACGGGCTTATTTTCAGGATCCCCGTTATGAGAAGTCGCTTCTGCTCTCCAACGGTAAGAATCAGATCCTGTGTGACGGGGCGGACTATGAGGAACTGCTCAATGATGTGTTGTCATCTTTTGACTACTATAATCACCTGGAGCAGGAACTTTTCCTTGCCGGCAGCAGACACGAACCTCTCGAGAAGATCATGGAGATCGCGGGTGAGGTGATGGAGGATCCGTTCCTGATATTTGACCTCGAAGGCGGACTGGCGGCAGCCGTAAATGCAGAAAGGCTGGATGATCCGGAACTGATCGAGAATCTGCGCAGGAATCAGACATTGGGCGATAACATTCTCGGAAGGACCTTTGTGGATTCCCAGGGGAGAGTGAGCCATGACCTGACAGACCGCCCGCAGTATCTGCATACTAAAGGAAGAACTGACAATGGTGCTTTGGCTATGTATCTGCAGGAGGGGAAGGAAAGAGTAGGGTTTGTGCTTTTGTTTCCGCTGGAAGTGAAAAACGTTCCGGCAAGAATGTGCATTCTCCCGCTGTTCACAGCAGCCTGTGTGCAGGCTGCTCAGTTCGCGGACAAGACATCCGTCCGGCAGGGAAGCCATTCGATCTTTCTGAAGCTTCTGCAAGGTGAAACGCTCCTGCCGGCAGTCCTCAGGAAATTTGAGGAGCGCCAGCATTTTTCGGCAAATCTTGTATTACTGGTGTTTCAAAACATGGCAATACGCAATTATACATTGCGGTATATGCTGATGCAGGAGATCGAGCAGCTGCCTGGGAAGCCGGTGGTGTCTGTTTCACAAAAGGCAGGATCCGAGGCAGCAGGATATGGGGCAGCAGGATCCGAGGCAGCAGGATATAGGGCAGCAGGATATAGGGCTGTAGGATCCGGGATGCTCAGTGAAAACGCTGCACGGAAAGCGGCCATCGCATGTGAATTCGAGGACCGGGTGGTGGTGCTGACGGACGAACATCATCAGAAGGATATCACTGCGCGTATCCGGAAAAGTATTTCCGGGGAGAACCTTGCGATCGGAATCTCGATGCCGTTTCAGCCGCCCGAGCAGATCCGCAACGCATATGAGCAGGCAGTATTTGCGCTGAACTATTCCCAGGAGAGCGGGGTGCGCAGCTGCCGCGATCTGGCTCTGCCGTATCTTCTGCAGTCTCTGCAGGAGCAGGAAATGACCAGAAAACTGGTGCATCCTGCATTCGGGCTGTTGGAAGAATATGACCAGCACAGCCACACCGACCTGGAGCGGACGCTCAGGGAGTATCTTGCGGCCGGATGTTCTCAGGCCGATACCGCAGCCCGGATGCACATTCATCTGAACACTTTGAAATACCGGCTTCAGCGCATCTGCGAGATTAGGAAGAGGTGTTTTATTTGCAGCTGTCGAGCCGGATCCTGCCTAACATGTGAAAAGTGCGGGCCATGGCCCCTGAAAAGCGCAAGCGGGCGTCTACCGACCAGGAAAAGTGAAAAATCTTCGCCGGCGCAGGAAGCCAGAAAGCAGAAGCGGGCGTCTACCAATCACAAAAAGTCAAAAATCTTCGCCGGCGTAGGATGCTGGAAAGCGCGGACCTGTCCCCATGGCCCGCTGCTGACAGTATACCGTTTATGCCGTATCGGCGACAATTTGTGCCAGATGCGGCACAGCATGAAAACTAATGATAAGATGTTTATAATCATAGCGG
>CACZZH010000153.1 GCA_902785635.1 uncultured Lachnospiraceae bacterium | reverse complement strand
CAAAATCGAAATCCGCCTCCGGTACATAAGCCCGAAATGCTCCTATCGTTCCCTGCAGTTCTATATATCTTTTTCCCAGAATCATCACTTTTGCTTTCCGGAAATCGAAGACCGCCGTTCTTCTCCCCGATCCGGTAGCGATCAATTCGTCCATGAGGCGATAAGTACGTCTCATCTGACCCATGTTTTCCTGCCCCTTGACAACGCCAAAGGTGATCAGAAGAATGACGATTACAAATCCGGTGATATACAGAAAAGGCTGCCACCTGTGGCTGCGGAGGAGGAAGATAATCCCGATCAGGAATATAACAGCAGCAATTACGACCCAGATAAGGCCCCCGGTTCTATAGTTCTTCCGCTCAATATCCATGTCCAGCTCGGCTGACCATATGTATGTGCCATTTGGCTGGAGCGTTACTCTTCTTGGTATTTCAGTCATATAGGACCTCACATTCCATAGGTATCCGGATCCGGGATGATTTGTCATAACCGAACTTGAGAAAGCAAGACCAAAGATCACCTCAGTTTTTCACTATTTTCGTTCCGAGCCAGAGCGATGCAATCGTCCCGGCAATCATCACGATCGCTCCGGCAGCCATATTCCACAGAGCGACCGCCGCACCTGCTCCAATCGCCAATCCCACCAAAGCCACGACTTTCGCAAGTTGAAATGTGTATTGCTTAGAATCTTTCGGTTTGACAGAGACTGTGGCCCGATATGGCAGCATACGGTAATCTTTTGTGATTGCCAGGAGGGCAGCATAGAGAAGGATGGCGGCAGCAAAGATGAAGAATAATATTGAAAAATTATGATCCATTTCTTCTTCCTTTCAGCATGAAACTTCCCAATCAGAAGACAATCTTTATGAGTATTATACTTTATCTTTTTATGTTATGCTATCCGCTTTATCAGCAAACCTGCCCAACTTGCCAAACCTGCCGGACCAAATTGACGGATGATCAACATCATCTGCAGACATATCACATCTATGAAAAACGGATAATCCCATTTAATATTCAAGTCCCGGGAAAGGCCGGAACAGTGGTTGAAAACGCGCACTGTCTTTGCTATCGTATAGACAGGAGAACTCAGTTTTCTATATCCTGTTACCCATAAGGAGGAAGATACAATGAAAAAAATGTGGGCAGCCCTGTTGTTAACTGCTGTCATAATCATGACAGCGGGTGTGTGCGCCATAGCCGGCACGTTTGACGGATATTGGGATTTTCAGCAGGACGATCAAACGGAGTTTCTCACAACCGGTGATTACGATTATTTGATCAATAATATGGAAGCTGCTATCGTAAAGTACACCGGTGATGCGGATAAAGTCACGATTCCTTCCGAAATCAATGGATGCCTGGTGACAGAAATAGGGGCTGAGGCATTCAGATACCGGAAGCTGAAAAAGGTGTCTGTCCCAGGCAGTATTCGCAGAATAGGGAAGCAGGCCTTCGAATACTGTGAGATAACGGATTCTCTTCAGCTTCCTGAAAATGTCACCATTTCGGAGGATGCGTTCAGCTATGCCGTGCTGCCTTCCACCTTGACCATCCCGGCGGGAGCTACGGTAGAAGATTGTGCTTTCAGTTATTGTGAAGCAATGGAACGGGTATTTATCGATTCGAATGTGCTCCTTAAAGGACGGGCGTTCGGTTACTGCGATGATCTGGTTGCAGCAGTATGCGCTGATGGAAGCCGGCTCGAAGAGAATGCTTTTGAATACTGCAGGGGAATGAAAAAGGCTGTTCTATGCGGCGACGTGAAAACAGAAACGAAATCCTTTTACGATTGCGGAGATGTTGAGGTGACAGCACAGGCGGCTGAAGAATATGACTCCTTTAAACAGTCTGGCCCGGATGAAATTGTGGATTCCACACCATATGAAGAGGAAGAAAGGATCCTCGAAATCATAAACAGTCCGAGCACATTGGATGGTGTAACGGTTACGCTGGAAAGTGCTTCGGCTTTGAGAAATCCGGAAACAGGAGGTTTCACGTATACGTTTAGCGGCACTCTGGAGAACAACTCAGACGAAGGTGTCATGCAGGTGATTTATACCTTTGCCTTGATTGATGAGAACGGGGAAGAATTCCGTTCTTTCGGGATCGTGTATGACGGGGAAGATAAGGCTTTGCAGCCGCATGCCAAAGCCGGGTTCTTTCATGACGAGATCAAGTGGGGAAAGCAGTCCATACCGGCGGCTGTGGAAATAGGGATTTCAAACGTGAAAACAGAGACGGAACTTCCCCCGGCACATGTACCGGAAACAGGGGAATACCTGTATCAGGCGCTGGGAGACGATAAGCTGGCGAATATCAAAGTGGAACCGCCGGCAGAGCTCTCATTCCACGTAGACCAGGGCGGATATGGCAGAACCGCGAGGTTCAAAGAAGGAGAAGCTCTCGATAAAGCGGTCGAATTGCTGTGCGCGATCAGGATCGGAGAAGAATCAGACGAGTGGGTCACAGATAATTATAACGGGATAGGTCTGGAGTGGGGCGATGGATCTTACACAGGCATCAGCCTGAACCTGAGTAATCTTGAATACTGGGTTCATACCACACCCCATACTTACGAGCTGG
Organism: uncultured Lachnospiraceae bacterium; assembly: GCA_902785635.1. Classification (GTDB taxonomy): domain Bacteria; phylum Bacillota; class Clostridia; order Lachnospirales; family Lachnospiraceae; genus Merdiplasma. The sequence goes on along the minus strand of CACZZH010000153.1, from coordinate 4,547 downwards.
AACATCTGGATGAGTTCTGGGATTATTGCGCAGATTATCTGAAGGACGACACCGTACAGTGACATCGCAGATTCCGGCTTAATGATTTTTTAATCTTCGGTTAATTGATAAACGCATCTTTCGTGATACAATGCTGTCAAATAAAAGGGAGTAGCTAAACGGCCGGGGCGCCGGGCTTAAAACCGTCAGTACGATGTAAGAATTACATCCGGTTCAAGTGAGAAGGCAAGACTTTTATCCATGCATAAGCTGTGATAAAAGTCTTTTCTTTTATCCATGCTTCTTCATGATAAGTCAGTTTGTTCAGAAAGGAGTTAGAGTATGTATAACAGAGAACTGGAAATCAGGGAAGCAATTGTGGCAGGCGAGATGGCGCTTTGTTCTTTAAAAGACGCAAGGAACAGCCTTGGCAGCGCCAGGGGATGGGGGATCGTAGATATTTTCGGCGGCCGCGGACTAAGCGGACTGATCAAACATGTGAAGATCGGGGACGCAAAGAACAGCCTGAATCGTGCGAAAGAAGATCTTAACCGGTTCAGCCGCGAACTGTCAGATGTACGGGAGCTTCAGGGCCTGGACATCGAAATAGGAGACTTTCTGACATTTGCAGATTTCTTTTTCGATGGGCTCCTTGCAGATTTGATGGTGCAGAGTAAGATCCGGCAGGCACAGGATAAGATCGATGATGCGATCGACCGTGTAGAATTCCTGCTCGGGTGGCTTGAAAGATTCTGATGGAGGTGAATGGGGATGCTGGTTACGATTTTGATGCTCATGCTGTTGTTTGGAGTTGTAAAGGCAGGACTGAAACTTGCCTGGGGGACAACGAAATTTATATTCGGACTGGGTCTTTTCTGGCTCTGCCCGCTTCTCTTTTTCCTGGTCGTTCTTTTGGGTGGATTTACTCACTTGTGGCTGCCGATTCTGGTTGTCGGACTGCTGTTTGGCAGGGGGTTTGGCAGAATATAAAATTTTGCAGATTATGAAGATGGACAGGATTACTGGGAAGACGCATTATATACCAGATTAAAACCATTATTATTGATGCTCTTGGGAAGTTTCTGGTATATTATGATGAAAAGAACAAAAGCTTTGAAGCGGGATCAGGGCTGCTTACAGGAGGAAAATCATTATGCAGATGCATCAGCTGGATAAGCGGATTCGCAAGATGCTGGAGGTGCTGGAGGAGTGTGTTCTGATCCGGAAGGTGCCTGTGGAGGATATTTGGTGTGCTGTCCACGGCTGTTCTGACTGGAAAGCGTTCAAAAACGGTGCTTTCTGGGGTAAGGACGGCCGGGAGTGGGTCGACTTCAGCTTCCGGGTGACGGTGCCGGATTTTTTCCGCGGTCAGACGGTGCTTAACGTTCTTACAGGCAGGGAGAAGGAATGGGAAGCAGTGAACCCTCAGATTGTTGTGTGGGTAGACGGCAGGATCGAACAGGCATTTGACACAAAGCATCATGACCTGGTGCTTGCGGATAAGCCAGAGTATGGAAGGACTTACGATCTGTTATTGGAAGGATATGTTCCGGCATTAAAAGGGATGGAAGTTCCTGCGCGCTTGTCTGTCAGTCTGAAGGACATCAATGCAGAGGTGGCAGGGCTGATCTACGATATCCGTGTCCCGTGGGAAGCTGCCTGCCTTTGTCAGGAAGGGGATCGTGACAGGGAAACGACTCTGAAGACGCTTTCGGACGCGCTGGACCTTCTGGATCTCAGAAATCCGCAGGATGAGGCATTTAACAGATCGGTAACGGAAGCCAGGGCATTTCTGAAAAAAGAATATTATGATAAACGCAGAGATATGGATGTTATGGCGACAGCAGATTGCATAGGCCATACGCATATTGACTGTGCCTGGCTGTGGGATCTGTACCAGACCCGGCACAAGGCAGTCCGGTCTTTTGCAACGATGCTGAAGCTGATGGAACGGTATCCGGACTTCCGGTTTATGAGCAGTCAGCCTCTGCTGTATCAGTTTGTCAGAGAAGATCAGCCTGCGCTTTATGCAAGAATCAAGGAGGCTGTGAAACGCGGTCAATGGAAACCGGAAGGAGGTATGTGGGTCGAGGCGGATTGTAATATTTCATCCGGGGAATCTCTTGTGCGGCAGTTTTTGCATGGACAGGAGTTCTTTCAAAAAGAGTTCGGCATGCGCACACGCATTCTGTGGCTGCCGGATGTATTCGGCTACTCTGCAGCGCTTCCTCAGATCATGAAGAAAGCAGGGATCGATTATTTCATGACATCCAAGCTGAGCTGGAGCGAGTTCAACCTCTCGCCCTATGATACATTTCTGTGGAAAGGGATCGACGGGACGCAGGTGCTCACACATTTCACGCCATCCAGGGATGCCTCCTCCGATTACGAATCCCATCTTGACCTTGCCTGGTTTACAACCTATAACGCAATGCTGACGCCGACCCAGATCAGAGGCGGGTGGCAGCGCTTTCAGCAAAAGGCGCTCGATGATCATTTTCTTGTTTCCTATGGCTATGGTGATGGAGGCGGCGGGCCGACGGACTGGATGATCGAGCATGCGCGAAGGATGTCTGTGCCGCTTCCCGGTACGCCTGTGGTGCGGCAGTGTATGCCCGATACATTCTTTGAGGAACTGGAAAAACGGGTTGGAAATAAGCCGGATCTCCCAAAGTGGAGCGGCGAGCTTTATCTGGAGTATCATCGTGGAACCTACACCGCCATGGCGCGCAATAAGCGTTTCAACCGTAAGCTGGAGCTTGCGCTGCGTGATGTGGAATGGCTGTGTACTTATGCGAAACGGATCTGCGGCATGGCGTATCCCGCAGAAAAGCTGCATAAGCTCTGGGAAACTGTTTTGACTTTGCAGTTTCATGATATTCTGCCGGGCTCTTCGATCAAAAAAGTCTATGATGACGCTCTTGTTATGTATGAGGGTGCGGATTCAGATGTCGAGGCCTTACGCTATGATGCGCTGCGTGTCCTTTCAGAAAGGTTTTGCGGGGATCTGATTGCATTTAACTCTCTCTCGGAAGAGCGGGATGATGTGATCCGGTTCAATGCGCCGGCCCGAGTCCGGGCGCTTCAGGACGGGGACGGGATGCTCTTTCCGGTTCAGTTTGTGGATGGGAAAGCGTGCGCATATGTAAAAGGACTGCCTCCGATGTCCGGGAAAGCGTTCCGTTATGTTACGGATCCTTCTGAAACGATGAAAGAATTTCATTTAGCAGAGAATGCTGCGGAGAAGAATGCGGTCATTGCAGATTCACACGGATTCGAAACGCCCTGTTTTTCCGGCAGCTTTGATGCCGCTATGCGTATTACTTCGATGATCGACAAGCGTAATGGGCGGGAGCTTTGCAAACCCGGGCAGACACTGAACCGGATCGTATGCTATGAGAACCGGCCCCACAATTATGACGCATGGGATATCAATATTTACTATAACCGCAAAAGCTGGGAGGTGACAGACGTTCAGAGTGTCACTGTGATTTCAGAAGGACCGGTAGAAGCACGTCTCCGGGTCCACTACAGATTTAACCGCTCCGATATCTGGCAGGATCTGGTATTTTACAGAGATCTGGACCGGGTGGATTTTGTGACGACCGTAGACTGGAAAGAAGAGCACTATATGCTGAAAGCGCATTTTCCGGTGGATATTTTTTATAATGAAGCGACCTATGATATTCAATACGGAAATGTGAAGAGAGCTACGCATAAGAATACCAGCTGGGATGTGGCCAGATTTGAGGTATGTGCGCATAAGTGGGCGGATGTCTCGGAGGCAGATTACGGATTCAGTCTGATGAATGACTGTAAATATGGGTACTCTGTCGATGAGGAAAGCATAGCGCTGACGCTTCTGAAGTCATCCACTTATCCGAATCCGGAAGCAGATCAGGAACGGCATTATTTTACTTATTCCATTCTTCCGCATCCGGGAGACTGGCGCATAGCCCGCATTCCGTCCGCAGCCTACAGGTTAAATATTCCGGTAATGACCGTGCCGGGAGAATGCTCTGTCACATCACAGCCATTCGCGGACCCGGTTTCCTCACGTTATAATTCAGATGCCTTGCCTCCCTTTGTTCAGATCAACAGGGAGAACGTGATCGTGGAAACTGTGAAGCAGCAGCTGGATGGAGATGATACGATCATCCGCCTCTATGAATGCTATGGGGCACGCTCTGACGTTGTCATGACATTTGGAATGACTCCAAGATCTGTAAAAACCGCAAATCTGCTGGAGGATGCACTTGAGGAGATATTACTGGAAGGGAGAACGGTCAGGTTCCCCATCAGACCGTATGAGATCGTGACATTCAGAGTGTCATATTAAGATGTTGGGGCCAGATATCATAGGTGACTGATAGACATATTTTTTGTAGTTTGAAGACCGGCAATAATAAGAATTGGCAGTATTTGTTATGATCAGAAATATTATGTTTGATATGGTGGGTGTAATCATGCGCTTCGACACGGAAGGATACCTGCTGAAAAATCATATCAGTGATTCGGACCGGGCCATTCTGGAAAGGGAAGTATTCCACTCCCTCGAATGGGCCAGA
>CACZZH010000152.1 GCA_902785635.1 uncultured Lachnospiraceae bacterium | reverse complement strand
TACAGCCTTTATATTCCGGAAGGATATGAGGAAGATTCGGATACACTTTATCCGATGGTGATGTTTATTCCGGATGCGACCGGCGGCGGAAAAAGCGCTTCCCAGATCGTGGAAGGCTACTATGGTGCAGCGGTATGGGCCAGTGACGAGGATCAGGAAAAGCATCCTTCATTTGTGCTGGTACCTGCTTATACCGAAGTCGTAACGGATGATAACTGGAATGCTTCCACACAGCTGGACGCAACTGTAAGCCTGATTCATGATCTGACAGATACCTATCGGATCGATACCGGCAGGCTCTACACCACCGGCCAGTCCATGGGCTGCATGTCCTCCCTGTATCTGAACAGCACATACCCGGATCTGTTTGCGGCAAGCCTTTATGTATCCGGACAGTGGGACATCTCCGTACTCAATGTCCTGGAAGACCAGACCTTCTTTTACGTCACGGCGGGAGGGGATGCGAAGGCTTCCGGCGGACAGGACGAAGTGATGGCCCTGTTCGATCAGGACCAGGTGCCTTACAGCTATGAGAGCTGGGATGCGCAGCTGGAAGAAGATACGCAGAACGAGAATGTGCAGGCGATGATCGCGGAAGGAAACGCGGCAAACATGATCCGGTTTGAGACCGGCAGCGTTCTGAACGGCACAAATGGCATGGAGCATATGGCGTCCTTCAATTATGCCTACAAGATCTCCGCGCTGCGCGACTGGCTGTTCGGACAGTCGAAATGATATGTGTTTAGAAAAAGAATCTGTTATACGAAACGGAGCAGGCCCGGTATTACCCGAAGCCTGCTCCGTAAACTTTTCATTTATTTAGTTCATTTATTCTGCAGTGGTTTTATTATGCTCTGTATTTGTCATCCTGCAGTCCCAGCAGTCCGCCGGCCATCCAGCCTTTTACGGGAGCGCTGATCTCATACCATGTTCTGCCATCTGCATGAACACTCTTGCCGGTCGTGATTACGGTGTTTCCATTCTTAATTGCAGAGATCTGCGGGAAGGAAAATCCTGCGCCGGATCTTACAACTGCTTCGATCTTCATTCCGGTGTTGACGGTTCTGCTCTCGCCGCCTGCTACGTTCTCAAGTTCCTGATCGTTGATTTTCTTAATATCTGTCATGATTTTATTCTCCTTTTGTTTTTCCTTATTATTCTTATTTTTGTTTTGTATATTTTTAAATCTGTATCCGCAGCCGCTTTTACGCCGGCCGCATGTTTGTGATTTTGTTTACATGTTTATATACGCAGGTAAAGCAAAAAGTCCACACGGATTTTTTGCTTTTCTTTTGCTGACTTGAAGCAGACTTGAGAACCGCATATAGATTGAAAATCCATATGGATAAGCATATAATCGTTTTATAATCATTTCTTGCCAAAAGGAGGGAGATCAATGAAAAAGAACCATTTGAAAAAAGGATTGATGCTCATTGCGACGTCTGTTTTCGTGCTTGCACTGCCCGTGCTTGCTTCCGCAAAGAGTGCGCTGGACGATTACGTCGGAAAATGGAACAAGGTTGAAACGAATCATTCTATTTCCATCACCGGGGACAAAGGCGGCGTAATCGACGAAAACAGCATTAAAAATACAGGGGAAAAATTCTTCGAAGCTTCCGCATGGACGGGCCCCGATAAGAGGAGCACCCTCTCGATCAGGGGAACGAAACCGGGAAAAGGCACCGTCTCCTTCAAATATAAGTATAAAGGAAAAACAAAGACTTATAAGCTGAAGATTCAGGTGGTCAAATATGTGTGCCCTGTGAAGATGATCTCCTTTGGGGATTTCAAATTTAAGGCGTCGAAGAGATCCCTGCTTGCCAATATGGGGTCTACATACACGTTTCCTTATGCAGGTTATCCGGGCAAAGCCATCAAAAAATATAAAGCCGTATTTTCGGTGACCCCGGCAAAGGACTGGAAAGTAAAGAAGATCGTTAAGAAGGGTCCGGATGGAAAAGAGGTAAAGGTCAAGAACGATACGGAGACCAGCGTAAACGGAAATACAACCTTCGAGATCACGATGAAAAACAAGAAGACGAAAAAGCTCTCGGTGGTGGTATCGTTTGGATATGCGTATCAGATGAATAACTGAATCAATAATTGCATCGAACCTAAAATGGGGCTGATACACGAAGTTGGTATTTCGTGTATCAGCCCCTGACTATGTTCTGTCGTTTTCGGACCTCAGATCAATACTTCAGATCTATGCTTTAGATCAATGCTCCGGATCTTATTCCGCATAGGACTGGATCAGATCCCAGTCTTCCACCATCGGCTGAATTGCAGCGATGGTCGCTTCACGGATGGAGTCATCCGGCTCGGATACCGTGCAGCCATACTCTTCTTCGAAGGTCGTTACCAGGCTTGCTTCTGCATCGAGAACTGCCTGATTCTCCCATGCGATGGCATTGTCAACGGCTGTCTGAACCACTTCCTTGTCATGATCGGAAAGGCTCTCCCACACATCCAGGTTTACAAAGAACATGCTCGGGCAGATGATGTGATTGGTCAGGGTCACATACTTAACTACTTCATAGAACTTCTGTGCTTCGATGGTCGGAAGCGGGTTCTCCTGTCCGTCTACGGTGCCGGTCTGCAGCGCCATGTACAGCTCATTGATGTTCATCGGTGTTGCGGAAGCGCCCCAGGACTCAACCATCTTCACATACAGGTCGGTCTCCGGTACACGGATCTTCATGCCTTTCAGGTCCTCAACTGTGCTGATCGGCTTGTTGGTGGTCAGCTGTCTGGTGCCGTAATACAGCGTACCCAGGATATGAACGCCGACTTTCTGGAACTCTTCGTTCAGCGTATCCATATATTCACCGTTCAGGGTATTGATCATGTGATCAACGTTCTGCCACAGATACGGAGCTTCCAGCATGCCAAGCTTCGGAACCCATGTCTGGAACTGTGCGGGACCTTCCGTGATGAAGTCAACCAGGCCTTCCTGAATTCCTTCTACCAGATCCTGGGAGCCGCCCAGTGTACTGTCATAATATCCGGTGACATGAATGTCTTCCGCATTCGCATTGATCTCTTCGATCGCTTTGGCCATTGCCTGCTCACGAAGGGTGGTCTCTGCGTTGCAGCTTCCCCATTTCAGCTCTGTCGCTGCCAGGGTCGTCGCGCTGAGGGCCAGGCTCATGGTCATTGCAGTTGCGAGAATTGCCAAACTCTTTTTCATTTTCGTTCTCTCCTTTTTGTTGAATGATGTGGTTTCAGAATCATGAAGAACACGGTTGACAGTTACATATTTCACAGAGCTGTCTGCCCTCTCTTCCATCTGTCCCGGAAGGATGAATGCGCTGCATCCACACCTTCCAATATGGCACAGGAAAGGCTGGGCTCAGGCCTTGCTCCGGGAATTCATTTTGATGCCTGATACATCCGGCTCAAATGCATCCGCCCTGAATGCATCGAATGCATCAGCCTCCGTAGACCAGCGATGGCAGCCAGTTCGTCACTGCCGGCACATATGTGACGATCATCAGTGTGATGAACAGGGGAAGCAGGAAAGGTATGGTTGCCTTTATGACCCGGTTCGCTGATACCTTCGCCACATTGGATGTGACATACAGCACGATACCCACCGGCGGTGTCACGACACCGATCATCAGGTTCAGGATAATGATCAGGCACGCCTGTGTCTCCGAAACGCCCATGGCAGTCATGACCGGGAACAGAATGGGCGAAAGGATCAGGATGGCTGCGGTGCCTTCCATGAAGCAGCCCACAAACAGCAGGAACAGATTGATGACCAGCAGGAACAGGTACTTGTTGTCGATCGCAGTGAGCATCATGGTGATCTTCTGCGGTACCTGGGCAACCGTCAGAACATAACCGAAAATGTTTGCCGTCATAACGATGGACAGTACGGACCCGGTCGTTTCGCAGGTCGACAGGATCACCTTCGGAATATCCTTCCATTTCAGGTCCTTATACCAGAAGACCCCGATGATCAGGGAGTACAGTGCCGCAATGATGGCAGCTTCCGTTGTGGTGACGATGCCGGTATAGATGGCCACGAACAGGATGATCGGAGACATCAGAGCGAAGAATGCCTGACGGAATGCCTCCCAGAGGATAGCGCGGGTCGGGCGCGGGTTCTTGGGATATTTATTCCGGATGGCATAGTACGTGACCATAAGTCCAAGCGAGACCGCCATCAGAATACCCGGTCCGATGCCGCCTATGAAGCAGCGCCCGGTGGAAGCTCCGACCGTTACGCACAGGATGACCATCGGAAGCGAGGGCGGTATGATCGGTCCGAGCACCGCGGACGCTGAAGTGATGGCACAGGAGAAATCGTCGTCGTATCCGACTTCCCGCATGGCTTCGATCTCGATATTGCCGAGTCCGCCGGCATCGGCAACCGCCGTTCCGGACATACCGGCAAACAGCATGGAACAGATGATATTCGCATGTCCCATTCCGCCCGGGACCGTTCCGACGATGGTGTTGGCAAAGCGGAACAGCTTTTTGGTGACGCCGCCGGTATTCATAAAGTTGCCCATCAGGATGAAAAACGGGGCGGCAAGCATGGTGAAGGAATTGGATGCCTGGGTGATCCGCTGCACTACCACCATCGGCTTATCGCCTGTCATGAAAATATACAGGAAAGAGGACAGACCCAGATTGACAAACAAAGGCAGTCCTGTAAACAGCAGTATAACAAATACGATCAGGCAGACTGTCATTCTTCATCCCCTCCTTTATCGCTGTAATCTCTCGGACCAATCACAACGCACTCTACGATCTGCGCGATCTCATAGAAGATCATGATAAAGTTGCAGATCGGTCCCATCAGGTACACCACCGCATAGTTCATCGGGAAGGAAACTGCCGTTCTCTTCGTCCCTGCAATGATCAGGTCGATTCCATAGCGTACCATCAGTGCACACATTACGATGCACAGAATGTGGCAGAAGATCTGCAGGTATTTCTGGGCTGTTTTGGGCAGCCGGCTGCTGACCATGGTGATGCGGATGTGGGAATCCGAGCGTTCCGCGATCACCCATCCAAGATAACAGATCCATACATAGGTCAGACGGATCAGTTCCTCCGACCATACGATCGGATCGTTCAGTACCCAGCGCCAGACGACCTGGGCGATACCGATAATAAAAATGAACAGCAGCAGAACGACCGCCAGTGTATCGACCGCCTTTCCGGTGATCTTGTCCAACTTATGGACAAAAGCCATAAAGCCGCTGTCTTCCCGGAGCACGGCATTCTGCGCTTCCTTTTGGGTCTGCTTTCCCATAAGCGTCCTCTCCTCTCTTTTTTCTCTTTCCGGCCTTGTATGCAGTCAGGCTCTCCGCCATTATATCACACGATAACGCTGTTAAATAATCATTATAAATACCAATATTGTGCATTTATCTTTGTGCATATTGCCTATTTTTCTTCATCAAAAAGAGCAGGCCCGGGATCACCCGAAGCCTGCTCCGTAAAGCATTCAATTATTCTTTATATTTTTATTGCTGCAGTGCTTTGATCAAGCTTTGAATTTGTCATCCTGCAGTCCCAGCAGTCCGCCGGCCATCCAGCCTTTTACGGGAGCGCTGATCTCATACCAGGTTCTGCCATCTGCATGAACACAGGCACCGGTCGTGGAAACGGTATTTCCGTTCTTAATGGAAGCGATCTGCGGGAAGCTAAGTCCTGCGCCGGATCTTACAACTGCGTCGATCTTCATTCCGGTGTTGACGGTTCTGCTCTCGCCGCCTGCTACGTTCTCAAGTTCCTGGTCGTTGATTTTCTTAATATCTGTCATGATTTTATTCTCCTTTTGTTTTTCCTTATTATTCTGATTTTTGTTTTGTATGGTTTTTAGTTTGTATCCGCAGCCGCTTTTTTGCCGGCCGCATGTTTGTGATTTTGTTTACATGTCTATATACGCCGGGAGAATAAAAAATCCACGCAGAAATTATATTTTCTTTTCCGACCTTTTCCGGTCTTTTCCGGTCGGGTCAGACTCCTGTTACGGGATGTCTGATTCCGTCTCTGCCTCTGCCGTCTCCGCCACTGCCCCCTCCGGACTGATATCATTGATGGTCAGCCTCACATCACCTTTGATCTCCTCATCAAACAGATAACGGGACAGCGGATTGATCAGCAGACTCTCTACGATATTTCCGATACCGCGGCCGCCGTTGCTGAGATTTTCCAACGCTCTTGCTTTCAGTTTCTCGTATGCGCTGTCGGTAATCTCAAGGCGGATCCGTTTCTCCTGCTCAAGGTTTTTCACGATCCGCTCGATCTGCGAGCGGAGGATCTGCTCTGCAGTTTCCGGCCGGATGAAGTCGAATACGACGATGTTTTCGCCGATGCGGTTCAGGATCTCCGGCCTGCCCAATTCCAGCTTGAAGTAGTCCTCGATGGCCTGCCTCACTTTTTTGCGTACTTCCGGATACTCCATATCCGGTGTTACGTTCGGTTCCCGGATGCCCTGTTCATTCCTTGTATAGATTCCCAGATTGCTGGTGAAGATGATGATGCATTCGGAGAAGTACACGGTATTGCCCTGTCCGTCCGTCATGCGGCCGTCCTCCAGAATCTGAAGGAATTTGTCAAATATCGTCGGGTGGGCCTTCTCGATCTCGTCGAAGAGCAGGATGGAGAACGGATCGTTCTTCACTGCATTGGTCAGCTGTCCGCCGGCCTCGTATCCTATATATCCGGGAGGCGCTCCGAGCAGCTTCTGGTCGCTGTGACTCTGACTGTATTCGCTCATGTCGAACCGGATACACCGGCTTTCATCCCCGAACAGTTTTTCCGCCAGCGTTTTCGCGGTCTCCGTTTTTCCTGTGCCGGTCGGACCGGCAAAGAACAGGATCCCCTTTGGCTTTCCGTGGGCAGCGCCCTGCACCCCGGCCATTCCCGTTACTGCGCGTTTGATCACGTCCAGAGTCTTCCCGATGGCAGGGTCCTGTCCTTTTACGCGCCTGCAGAAATCTTCCTTCGCATTCTTCCATTCACGGACATTAAGAGCATCCCAGGGATTTTCCTTCACACCGTACCGGTACAGATCAATGACGGATGACATCTGGCGTATATGGATGCGCTCATTTTTGCACAGTCTTCGCAGGCCGTTGATCTCGGTAAAGCTGAAGCCTTCCGTAAGGCCGATGAATTTGTCCTGCACCTTTTCCAGTTCATCCGGATGTGCCTCATAGTAAGAACGATCCTCCTTATACACATCCGCCGCGAAGAAGCTTGCAAAGTTCTCTCCCTTCACCAGCGTTTCCCGCTCTTCCCTGGATGGAGTACCGATGCTGACGGTTTTCACATTCGGATTGTCCAGGTAGAACCAGGCGGGTATGTCATTCACCTTATTCACGATCATGACCACGATATTCTTCAGGGTGCCGGCCTCACAGCGGACATCTTTCCCCTCCAGAGAGGCCAGCAGCAGATTCGTAAAGCTGTCCACTTCCGCCTGATCAATGGTATCCGGCGATATAATATACCTGGAGGCAAGGTTCATGATGACTGCCGTGGGCACTTTGCTCTGGCCAAGTGCAGTGCGTACGAGCGCCGCCGCGCTGCCTGTCCTCCCTTTGAATTCGCTGCGGATGTGCCCTTCGTCCGGCCACGAATCCGTCATTCTCGCAAATGCTTCCATATGCGCTTCACCGCAGGAATTATAAAAGCCCTGCATGCTGTCATAAAAGACGATCGTCTGATACCCCAGATCCGTAAAATAGTAATGCAGATACTCCGGCAGCCGGAGGATGCTTCCTTTGGAGATGCTGCCTTCCGTCGGATACCGGTATACGTCCAGGACATTTCCTTCCACTATGATCAGCGGCTTGATCCTGCAGAATATAGACAGCTCCCGGTGCCATTTCGCGATGTGGTCTGTCATCTCCCCCTCCTTTCCTGTTCTTTTGGATCTTGAATCCTATTGATTGACAATTTCCCCTGTTAACCATTGAATCCGCTGCGATGGATCCCGACCGATACCACTCCGTTTGATGTGGTAAAGTTCTGGATCTGATTATGTGCCGCGGCAAGATACTCCCTGTATTTCTCCGTCAGATCCGGGTTCAGGATATGGATTCTCTGATTTGCGGAACCCCGCAGCAGCACATCCGCATTCTCCTCTTCCCGGTATTCCCCGTCGATCAGGACCGCTGCCTGGGAGAGCACCTCATCTGTCGCTGCGTTTTTCCGCTCCCGCAATTCTTCAATGCGGTACCCGCTGTAGATCAGGATGTCGTTTGAATAAGCCTTTAAATGGGGAAGCAGCTGCGCAAGGGCCAGCGCCTGGTCCATCGGCTCTCCGCCGCTGATCGTGAACCCGTCTGCCGGATGCTGCTGCGCGATGCGGCCCATCAGCTCCATCACTTCATCTATGGTCGCTTCATACTCCGGCTTCCGATCCCATAGTTCCGGATTGCTGCATCCTTTGCAGCCGCGTCTGCACCCGCACACCCAGATGCCGATCCGGTTTCCCGGGCCTAAGACCTTTACCGGATACAAAATTCTCGCAATGTTCATGGCTTTGTATGGAACACAAAATATGCCGCCTGTTCCTGGCGCTTCCCGTCGATCACGATTCCGCCAAGGCCGATCTCGTCCCCGTCGGCAAGCAGCACCGGCTTCCTCCCGGAGATCAGCACCCTGGAGCTTGCCGGTTCCGAAACCGGTTCCCGGGAGATCAGCGTCCCGGAGATCGACCTGTTATTGATAAACGTTCCATTTGTAGTACTCAGGTTTTCGATCCGCACTTTTCCGTCCGCGATCGTCAGCTTCGCATGCCGGCGGCTGACGTATATCCTGTCGGCCAGGTAATCTTTCAATTCTGCCTCACGGCCAATGATGCTTACCGGTTCCCTGATCGTCACGGTATAGTCGTCACCGACCGCCTGCAGCTGATAGGAGAAACCGCCTTCCTCCTGCTGCGCCGCATCACTGTCCATGATCCGGATGCCGGTCAGGTCCGTCTCGCATTCCCTGCATTCCAGAAGACTTGGCGGATTATGCACACCGCAGGCCGGGCAGATCTTATACTTTGTAAGTGCCATTATTCACTTATCCTCCTCTGAATCATCCCCTGCGCCTTGCCTGTTTTCTTTCGTTTTGCAGCCGCATTCATTTCCGTGACCTGCCGCCCTGCCCCAGTATCGTAGTCACGGATATTGATCATCGCGGCGTGATCGGCAGTCGGGGGACTCAGCGCAATGCGTCTGCCGACA
>CACZZH010000151.1 GCA_902785635.1 uncultured Lachnospiraceae bacterium | reverse complement strand
TGTTTATTGTGTTTCTTATGCTTCCGGTACTGGGGGCCATGCTTCCGGACAGCGGGTTTAAGTTCTTACTTCAGGCGGCCGGCAATCTCTGGCTTGGTTTTGATGTGTATTTTTGCGGGAGTCTGTGGGTCTTCGGAATCATATGCGGAATGCTTCAACAGGTGCTGGGACATGGGAAAAGGGCATTCTGGGCTGCACCGATCCTGTACCTGAGCCTTGCCGCATCATTGGTGCTGTTTGTCTACGGATTGATCCATGCGCAGAATACAGTCGTAAAAAAATACGATGTGACGATCGGAAAAGAAGTAGAAGGACTTACAGACCTGAAAGCAGTGCTGATCGCCGATCTTCATCTGAGCGTCAATTCCAACGTGCCGATGATCCAAAGAGCGGTGGACCTGATCAATGAACAGCAGCCGGATGTTGTGCTGATCGCCGGAGATATTTTCACAAGCTCGTACAATGGCCTGAAAGATCCGGAGAAATACGCAGCCGTTCTGAGAGAGATCCGGTCCAGGTATGGCACATATGCAGTTTACGGCAATCACGATGTGGAAGAGACACTGTTCGGAGGATTTCCCATTTCGCCGATCTCTGAAGCATTCCGCACATCACAGATGGAGCAGTTTTTTAAAGACTGCGGTTTCTATGTCCTTTATGATGAAACGGTAACGATCGCAGACGGAGCAGTGCAGATCACCGGCCGTGTTGACGGGGAGAAGGCAGGTGACGGTACCAGCCTCAGAAAAAGCCCCTCTCAGGTGCTTGCGGACGCAGATCAGAGCAAGCCGGTGATCGTGCTTCAGCATGAACCGGTGGAATTCCAAAAACTGAAGGAGAGCGGAGCGGACCTGGTACTGTGCGGACATACTCACGCAGGACAGATCTTTCCGGGCAACCTGATCGTTCCGTTTTTCAATGAAAACGCCTATGGGTTTAAGAATGTATCCGGAGTGGATACCATTGTTACAGCCGGTATCGGATACTACGGTCCGCCCATGCGGGTCGGCACAGACAGCGAAATAACGGTCGTAAATATACATTTTGCTTCGCATGGACATAAATCGGTTCTTGATTCTGCATTCAGTGTATGAGAAAATCTTTATATGCGGAATCCTTTTTGCAGGAAACGTGGTAATGAAGAATATCCGGGAGGTAAGGATTATGAAAAAAGCGATTGCATTGCTGCTCACGGGAGCATTGACCGCCGGCTTTGCATTTTCAACGGCTGTGTGGGCAGAGAGTGTCGATACTGCGGGTACGGAAATGGTGTCGGAGGAAGAAAGTTTTGTATTTGCGGAGTGGAATGAAGGAGCTCCTTCCCTGGAGGCACTGGTTGAATTCGTGGAAGATGTGACTGATGAAGCTTCACCGAATTTTGTCCCGAAAGAGGACCGTATTGCAGTATTTGATATGGATGGGACCGTGTACGGAGAACTCGCGCCGATCTATATGGAATGGTGGATGTTCGCTTACCGCGTACTGGATGATCCGTCTTTTGAAGGGGATGCAGAGATGACCGCTGTGGCAGAGGCGGTAAAAAAGGCTGCAGCTGATCGTTCGATCCCGGAAGGCCTCGAGGTGCAGGAAGCCCTTCAGCAGACCAGGGCATTTGCGGATATGACGCTCGACGAATATAAGGATTATGTGACGGATTTCCTGCTGCATGATGTATGGGGCTTTGAGGGAATGACCTATGCAGAAGCTTTCTACCCGCCCATGGTGGAAGTTGTGGATTATCTGCGTGCAAATGATTTTATTGTTTATCTGGTGAGCGGAAGCGACCGTTTTGCCTGCCGTACGCTTATCGAAGGCATTCTGGATATTCCGGAAGAGAACGTGATCGGTATGGATGTGCGCCTGGAAGCAGAAAACCAGAACGGCACCGATGGTCTGGATTATGTGCTTGAGCCGGATGAGCAGATCATCCGCACAGATGAACTTCTCATCAAGAACGTGAAGATGAATAAGGTGGTTCAGATCGCAAAAGAGATCGGACGTCAGCCTGTGCTTTCCTTCGGCAACAGCAATGGGGATACCAGCATGGCTATGTATGTTACCCATGACAATAAATACCGCAGTGAAGCTTTTATGCTGGTTGCAGATGATCCTGACCGTGACTGGGCGGACCCGGAAAAGGCAGCTCCCCTTCGGGAAAAATGGGAAAGTCTTGGCTGGACCGTGATCTCCATGAAGGATGATTTCCGGAATATCTATCCGGAAGGCGTTGTGCGTATGGAAGAAATGCCCGTGATCGAAGGCTTTGAGACAGAAGCTCCCCTCCAGGCAGAAGAGACGCCGGCGCAGTCGGAAGACGCATCACCGGAGCCTGCACCTGTGACCGATGCGCAGACTGCTCCGGAAGAGGTGCCTCAGGCGGATGCAACGCCGGAACCGGCACCTGAAACTTCGGAAGAGACTGTGGCTGCGGAAGAGACTGTGGCTGCGGATGATGCAGCTGCGGAGCCGGAGCCGGAATCCGCACCGGCAGATGAAGCTGCAGCGACGGAGACGGCACCGGCAGAGGCAGTACCGGCAGAAGAGGTCGTGCAGCAGGAACCGGGGCAGACCGGATCCGATGAATATACTGTTGCGGAGGGAGACAATCTCTGGCAGATCGCTCTGAAAACGACAGGAAACGGAAATATGTATCTGGCGATCGCTGATGCGAACGGTCTTGAGGAACCGTATGAACTTACGATCGGCCAGAAGCTGATCATTCCGGAAGTTGTCCCTGTAGGCTGACAGCAGAAGACAGAAACAGATATTTCCCTTTGTACCCTTAAGGAAGGAGATGAATGGAATGGACAAAAAAGCGCCTGTCAGACTGCCTGCAGCCGGTCTGGTGTTTTTTGAAGGACAGGAAAAACCAAGGCAGTATGTCATTTTTCAAGATGCCTTGATCAAGGGCAAATGCCCGATGGAAGTGTTCACAACGACCAGTCTTCAGCTGGAGTATTCCTTCCTGGATGAGAAGCAGGGAGAGATCTTCTCAGAAAACGGAAAATGGTATTTCCGGAATTATTCTGAAGAAGTATATACGTTTGTGTCGGGGCGGAATGTTCCCCAGGGCGGCACAGCCCAGCTGAAAGACGGTGCAGTGATCCGTATGGTAAACGAGCGGATGCTTACAGCAGTTTTCTTTGAAAACTATGTGAGCGGAAGAGACTGGCGGATCCTGAATATGGATGACGGAAGGCATATCGTCAACATTACTTCCAGAAAGGGACAGGAGGAAGAGGATTCTCTGACATTCCAGTTCGAAGACGGTCACTGGAGCATGGAAGAGTTCGTGGCAGAGGAAGTCTGGCATAACGGTGTACCGGTCCTTGACAAAGTGAAGATCCGGATCGATGATATGATCCAGATAGGGGATACCCGGTTTGTTTTCGAAGGATCAGGACTGGTTTACGGTTATCCGATCCAGGATAATGTCCTTTCCATTCAGATCGATGAGCGGTCTGTTCACAAATCACTGAAAAAAGTGAAGCTGCTGGAAGATATCAATCTGTCCATTGAACCGGGCAATATGGTTCTGATCCTGGGCGGCTCCGGAGCCGGAAAAAGCACCTTTGTAAATGCGGTGACCGGATACGAAAAGGCGCAGGCCTCGATCAAAGAGGGGGAGCTTGACTACTATCGTGATTATGGGCAGATCAAGCACCGGATCGGTTTTGTTCCGCAGGAAAACCTGATGCGAATGGAGGACACTGTCGGCAGTACGATCAAGAATGCGGCAGATATGCGTCTTCCGAAGGATATTAGCTCCGAGGAGAAACAAAGAAGGATCGCCGCGGTGCTCGAGACGTTCGGACTGACAGGGAAAGAAAAGGAACAGGTAGCCAAGCTTTCAGGAGGTCAGAAGAAGCGGCTTTCGATCTGCATGGAGTTTATTGCCTCCCCGCATCTTTTCATTCTGGACGAGCCGGATTCCGGACTTGACGGAATCATGGCGAGAGAACTGATGGAAAATCTCCGCCTGATCGCATGCCAGGGTAAGATCGTGATCGTGATCACCCATGCGCCGGACCGGGTGGCCAGTCTGTTTGACAAAGTGATCGTTCTGGCCAAGAGTACGGAGACAAAGGTCGGACAGCTTGCATTTTACGGCGGGATACAGGAAGCCAGGGATTTCTTCGGCGTCGATACCATGGAGGATGTGGTCAAACGCATCAATGCCAGGAATGAAGGCGGAGAAGGCCGGGCAGATGAGTTCATAGAGAAGTATAAAGAGTACGAAAAGAACAGAACGGTCGAATCCGAAGCACTTTTCAATGTGGAGGAGCATCCGGGAGTGATGCAGACAGGCCTGACCGAAAAAGTGAAGAATTTCCAGGCCGGTCGTGAGAAGAGAATACGTTCGTACCGCAGCCGGATGGAGCAGATCCCTGTTTATCTGGGGAAACAGTTCCGTCTGATGATCGGCGAAAAGAACTGGAAGGTTCTTCCGATGGCTGCGATCATCGCTTTTCTGGTCGTATATGTTCTGGGTTCAAAAATGTTCCGGAACATGGAGTTCACGAAGTATGGGTCGCTTGCAGTGGTCTGCGTATGCATCTGGAACGGGATGTTCAACTCCATTCAGGTAGTGTGTAAAGAGCGTGACATTATCAAAAGGGAGCACAGGGCGGGACTGCATATTTCATCCTATCTTGCTTCTCACATGCTGTATCAGGCGATCATATGTCTGCTTCAGGTAGTCATCACTCTGATCATTTTCAGGGCATGCGGGATGTTCTTCCCGGATAAAGGACTGATCACCGGTATGTTCACACTGGATCTGGCTGTAACGATGTTCCTGGTCACGTATGCGGCGGACATGCTGGCTCTCATGGTATCGTGTATTGCGCACACGACAACGACTGCCATGACGATCATGCCGTTCCTTCTGGTGGTACAGCTGGTGTTTGCAGGAGGGGTCTTCCCTCTGCTGCGGCAGGGGTCCAAGATCATCGCGCAGGTGACGATCAGCAGCTGGGGCATCCGTGCGGTGAATATCACCGCTGACTATAACAGCCAGAAATCGATCGCGCTGACGACTGCGATCGATACGATGCAGGATTCAACAGATGAATTCATAGTCAAGGTGCACGACGTTCTGAAGATCGAAGAGGTCCAGGACAAGCTGGAGACCTATACAGCTGAAAAACTGCAGGATCAAAGTTTTGCATATACGAAGGATAATCTGCTGAAATGCTGGGGGTTCCTGCTCCTGTTTTCAGCGATCTATGCACTGTTGGGACTGCTGGCCCTGGAACTGGTCGATAAAGATAAACGGTAGGGAGGTGAGAACTTGTGGGCAAGAGGGAGCTTACGGTGGATGCGAAAATTGAAAACCTGAATCAGGTGCTTGCTTTCCTGGACCGGAGGCTGGATGAACTGGAGTGCAGCATGAGGGCAAAGATGCAGATCGAGCTGGCTCTTGAGGAAATATTTGTAAATGTATCCAGTTATGCGTATAATAGAGTAGGTTCGGCTTCTCAGGAATCCGGTAAGGTATCCATCAGTGTTGAAGATACCAAGGATCCATTGAGCGTCGCTGTGACGATCATTGACCGGGGAATACCCTTCAATCCCCTCACCCAACAGGATCCGGATGTATCGCTTCCGGCAGAGGACAGACGGGTCGGGGGTCTTGGAATCTATATGGTAAAGAAAAGCATGGACCATGTGCGTTATGAATTTAAAGACGGGCAGAACATATTGACATTTCGAAAAGATCTGTAGGATAACTGCGGGAACCGCAATGTGCAGGGCAGCTGCATTGTCATCAGAAGAAAGGAAAAGGAAAAATGCTGAATATCACGAAAACTGTAAACGACAAGGAACTTACGATCGCTCTGGAGGGAAGACTGGATACAGTCACTTCGCCCGTTCTGGAGAGCGAACTGCAGAACAGTCTGGATGGAATAGAAAAACTCATTATGGATATGAAGAATCTTCAGTATATCTCCAGTGCCGGTCTTCGTGTTCTGCTCACAGCGCAGAAGGCAATGAACAAGCAGGGATGCATGGTCGTAAAGAATGCTTCAGATGATATCAAAGAGATTTTTGATGTGACCGGATTCTCGGATATTCTTACGATCGAATGATCAGGCATATATCCGGGGGATGAAGGAGGATTTCAGATGAGAAGGCTCAAAATGGCTTCCCGGGTGTGGGCGTTTCTGCTTGCAGCATGTATCAGTGTATGCTCTTCCGCTTTGCCGGCGGCTGCTTCGGAGACTGAGATGAGCAGTGAAGCAGTACCGGAAGAAGGAGGTTCGTTTCTCACAGATCTGGATAGAGCAAATGAGATCGTACGGCTTACGCAGCAGCTGATGGGAGAACTCGATAATGTTGATATCGAGGAACTGAAGAGCGATATGGATCTGATCATAGCTGTAGTGAGCTCAGAAGAGTTTCAGAGTCTTATATCATATCAGGATGTAAGAGAACTGTTCGAGATCGTGGTCATCAGGCTCGGAAAGATGGCAATGGAAGAACCGGAGCTGGCAGGTAAGATCTTTGTAACGATGGGAGTAGACCAGAAGATCGTAGATGCTCTCATTCGGGTATCGAAACTGCTTGAGGAATCCGATACGGCTCAGGAACTGTTCTTATTAGCACTGAGCCAGGTAAATCCTGCCGGGGAAAACGGATAAATAGTGAACATGTGGGATGGCAGATGTATATTGAATTTGCCATCCCTCTTTTGATCTGAAAGTAACTCAGAGTGTAACCCGAAATGGTATATCCTGTTCAAAACAGCTGGACGTATTTGACAGGAAGGAAAGTATGAAAAAGAAAAAAACTGCAGGAGGACATCTGATCGAGATATTTCTCCTGATCGTGTTTCTGGCCGGAGCAGGTCTGATCATTTATCCTACTTTTTCAGACTGGTGGAATTCCTTTCATCAATCCCGGGCGATCATCTCCTATATGGATGAGGTCGCACAGATGGATGAGCAGCAATATGACGAGGTACTCCGGTCTGCAAGGGAATATAATGCAAAGCTGGCAAAGAACGGAATCAAGTGGATCCTTGAGGATGATGAAAAGAAGAAATACAATGAACAGCTGAACGTGACCAGCAGCGGAAGCATGGGGTATATCCAGATTCAGAAGATCAATGTAATGCTTCCGGTCTATCACGGGACAGAAGAGTCTGTTTTACAGACCTGCATCGGACATCTTGAGGGAACTTCCCT
>CACZZH010000150.1 GCA_902785635.1 uncultured Lachnospiraceae bacterium | reverse complement strand
GCATTCTGCGTCCCCTCATAAGCCAGATTTCCAATACGGGCGCGCAATTCATCAGGCGTCTCGGGAGCTGCTTCTTTTTCCTCTGCATTTTTCCCGAGTTCGAACATCGCCCCCGGAATATGGCAGTACCCGCCCGGATTCTTCACCAGATACTTCTGGTGATACTCTTCGGCCGTGTAGAAGTTCCGAAGAGGCTGAAGCTCGACCGCCAGCGCGGCTCCCGCTTTCTCCTCTTCCGCCGCATAAACCTGCTGTGCCTCTGACAACTGATCTTCATCCGTATAGTAGATCCCTGTCCGGTACTGAATCCCCCTGTCATTCCCCTGCTTATTGACAGACAGCGGATCGATCACCATAAAGTAGTATTCCAGAAGTTCTGTCAGTGTGATCCGGCTCTCATCATAAATGACTTTCACAGTCTCCGCATGTCCGCTGCTCCGACAGACCTCCTGATATGTGGGCGCTTTCTCCGGCCCATTCGCATATCCAACCTCTGTGGAAACCACTCCGTCAAACTGGTCAAAATATCTCTGTACTCCCCAGAAGCATCCTCCGGCAAGGTATATTGTCTTCATATCTTCCTCCAATATCCGTATGTAATGTTCGGACTCTGTCCGATCCTGCGCGGCTGTCTGTTCTGAGACGGAACATCCCGACAACAGGATAACCAGCAGGAACGTCATTACCAGAAAGTGTGATTGTTTCATCATGACCTTCATCGCCTCCTCCTGCCGCAGGCCGTGCAGGTCGATTTTAAAATGCTTCACGCATATTCTAAAGTTTCTTCAGGTATCGCGCCGGCACTTCTTTGATCAGCCACACATGGTTCGCTGACAGGAAGAAGCGATATCCATCTTCCGTCATTCTGCGGCAGTCGATTTCATAAATGACCGGCTTCCCATGCCGGCTGCCGACCTTTCGCGCAGTCTCCATATCCGAGGAAAGATGCACATACAGCCGGCTCTTTGGAATGAGCCCTTGCTCATCGATGGAAGAGACGTACTTCTCTCCCGTACCATGCCAGAGAATATCCGGCGGGGTCTTCTCCTCCAGCTCCACATCCACTGGAATGGAATGGCCCTGGTTCGCGCGGATCAGCGTATGATCCTCATTGAAGGAATACCGTTGCTTTTCATCCGTCCGGACAATCTCCTCCAGCAGGTCCATATCAAGTTCATGTCCGCCGGATCTGTTGATTCCGTCGATCAGCTCCTGTACATCCGCCCAGCCGTGTTCATCCAGTGTGATGCCGATGGCACCCGGTTGGTGGCGGAGGATCAGGGAAATGAATTTGCTTGTTTTCTTCAGTTCACGCAGGGCGGAAGCATGTGTCCGCTCCTGAGTTTTTACAGATTTGGTAATCTCGCTCATAGAAATTAAAACTGATGTTGTGTATATGTTAAGGAAACTTGTTTTCTTCGATTCGTCTTATGTCTCACGCATGTTCTCCAAAGTCTCATGCCATAATAATCCACCAAAAATTCTGGAAATGCACTCAGTACAAACACCCCTTGCACCGGTGTTTTCTCTGCCTCTAAAGAATAAATCTCACTCGGGCTCACCAGTTCGGAATACTGATCATATTTCAGTGTTTCGGCAAACCCGAAAAGGCACGAGATCCTCATAGCGAAGACATCTATGATGTCCTTCCAGATATCATAATCGTATCCCCTGAATTGCGGGTATTGAGACCGCTGTGCGGATATATTTTTGTAATCCTTCATGTCCCGGGCAGACACGTAGCATGATACCCTGTCACCGCATTCACCAGTCCTGTAATCTCTTAGTGCCTCCACCATCGGATAACTGATGTACAGTTTCCCGTTATCGGTTTCATTATCAAAGCTTGCAAGCATCTGAGCAACAGCATCAGTATCTTCTTCCTTACTCAGGTTCTTTTGATGGGTATCATAATCAAAGAAGAGGTATACCTCTGAAAAGTCATCTCTCGAAAGGTCTGCAAGCTGCTCTTTGATTTCATCGCTGCCTTCCCTCAAAACTTCAATGAGGTCTGTTTCAAAATCATCTTCTTTAAGCTTTTTCCAGAGCATATAGATATTCTGTCCTGCCGGAAGCGTAATGATTTTAAAATTGCCATGAGAAAAGAACACTTTCGAGATATTATCAATGATCTGTGGTTCCCTGGCCTCTCCTTCGACTATAAACGCCTTATAGTCTTTATCAGCCATTAAAAGCACCTGCCTTATACATTTTCTGAAGATTATGAGCCTGTCTGAGTTCCTTCTCAGTGAGGTTGGAAAGTGGCCTGATGTCATTATTCTTCAGCAGGAAATAACAATCCGGCCTGAGAAGATCATTACTCATAAGATCTGTGTTGTGTGTTGTTGTAAATATCTGCACACCCGGTATCTCATTTACCTTTTTCTGCACTGCTTCTGACAGTTCGAAATGGTAGAAGGCATCAAACTCATCAATGAATACAAAGGAGGCTTTCTTCATACGGATATACCAGTAATAGAATAGAGCAAGCGATCTTGTCCCTGTGGATGCAATTTTGAAGAAATCAGCATCTTTGTTTTCAAAATGACAGTAGATTGCTTTCCGTCCATCCACCTCGCATTCATACAACTCATAGTCAATCCCATTCTCTTTAAGGAATTTCTGAAAATCCTTCACTTTTCCGGCATTTACAATACCCTCTGCAATACCTTCGCTTCCATTCATGAATCCCTCATATCCACGGTTGTCTAAAGAATAAAACAGCAGCATGCGATCGACAAAGTCGATAAACCTTTTAAATACCTGATTCTGCATAGTATCTGTCAAAATCGAATTGCTGCTTACATATTTTACGCGTGATATCGGACTGTCATTCTTAATCGATGAATTTAAGGTATCAGATCCCTCGAGCAAAGTAAAACCATCTCCTGCAAGGAAGTCGTAATAGATAACTTCTTTCCCATCAATGGACAGACTTTCCTCCCTCAGCGTATCCACAGCAGTTTTTAAGTATCGGTAAACAAGCTCATGTCCGTCAAAAACAAATGTATACTCAAACTCGGCAAATGACTTCCGTCCGCTCATATTGAGATAAAAATCATAGTTCTGAAGAAGCTTCTGCTTCTCCGTCAGATGCGTAATAATATCAAAAATTGCCAGGCCGAGATTAGATTTCCCACATCCGTTGATGCCGTAAATGATTCCTTTGGTTATGCAGTTCCCTTCGATTACTTCCGGATGAAACCCGTAATTACTGGGGGTTCCTATATCCAAGGTAATCCTGTCTTTAAACCCTTTGAAATTTTCTACACTGAATTTCTTTAACATAACGATCACTCCCTGGAACTTTTTCTTTAGTATATCCAGCCCCGGAGAAAAAATCAACCTCGTCCGTAGTTTTTTTACGGCGAGTTCGAATAATATCAACGGCCTAGCTATTCACCAATATAAGTCCTGATTTTTTTCATCAGTTCCGGATCCTTGTGTCGCATAGGGCACCTCCAAGTGCTTTTATTTCTATCGTGAGCAGGCTGCTTCCGGTCCTGTGAGCTCATCATACCAAACATATGTTTGTCGTGCAATAGAAAAATCGCAATTTAAAACGGGCTGTCAGCCGCAACCGACAACCCGCCAAAAAGCGCATTCATTTTTCAGTTTATATCGCCTATATTCTGCTAGAATTTCCAGATTTTCAGAATTTTGGATTCATCCACCCTGTTCCCAGGGCGTCTCAAAAACCGGGAGGAGAGCTGTCAGAACTGCTTTTGCCGTCTCATATGCATCTGGGCATTCACCCGCCCTGGGACCACCCACACACAGTTCCGTCCCGTCCGGCAGTGTGCTGATCCATGGGAGAATTTCCGGTACATCTTTCAGCCCGGCAGCTGTATACATCGGTTTGCCAAGATGCTCGCCCTCCTCAAGGACGACTTCTGTTCCTTTTGATTCTGATGAACCTTCTGGGATAATGGTGAGGATCGCATCTGCATCCCGCATATTCCATCTTGTCCTCTGCTCCGTACCGGACGAAGGAGTCTCCTGTAATTCCGTAATCTTGTTGCGAAAGTCGTTGGATACATTGGGACATTTTCCGGTTCACCATTGGCTTTTAATTGCCTATGTAGTGTTTTACCTGATACATTAAATATCGTGTGCTGAATTTTGATCTACATGCAGTACCTCATACCTTCACATCCGGATTCTTTTCACCAAACTTTTCTTTGAGCATCTCGCAGATCTCACTGCGTTCCCTGCCCTGCTTTTCCATATGCTTTATAGTCTTGCAGGCAGCAAACAGGGTGGACGGTCCGATCTCGGAGCTGAAATAACCGATCCCCTGATTCCAAACCAGCAGCTCGAACACGTCGTCCAACGCTGCGCTGTCCAGGCCGTGGATATATGCCTTCACAAGTTCTCTTGTTGCCTGACGCATCCGTCCGGCACCAACAGCATTCGTCAGGGAAAGCAGCAGTCGGATCTCATAGGGCAGATGTCTGTTTTCGTCATTCCACGTCAGATCCCAGAAGTTCACGGCGATATTTCCAAGCTTCTCATCGATCAGCGGCATGTTGGTCAGGGCTGCCGGACGCATGGGGATATCCTTCTCTTCCTGCTTCACTTCCGTGCGGTAAAAGTAAGCGTGGAACTCTGCAGCTCCCTTCTGCTCGGTGAAATGCTCATAGCCCAGGCCTTCCATCACTTCATACAGGGGAATAGGATCGAAGCTCTGGATGATTTCCATCCCGTTTCCCGCAGGCAGCTGCATCGCCTGCTTCTTAATCCCCTGAAAGAAATTCCCCTGAATGCCTCTTACGTCGATCTGTCTGAACGAACCAATCTTATCTTTCCATTCCATGATGAATCCTCTTTAGTCCAGGATCTTGCCGTCGCGGGAGATCGTAACAACCTGCCACGGGATGAATTTGCCGCTGTTTTTCAGTGCATTCTCTGCTGCCCTCTGTAATCCGCCGCAGCAGGGTACTTCCATCCTGACAACGGTAACGCTTTTGATATCATTATCGCGGATGATCTCCGTCAGCTTGTCAGTATAATCAATGGCGTCCAGCTTGGGACATCCGATGAGTGTAACCTTCCCCTTCATGAAGTCTTCATGCATGTTCGCATAGGCATAAGCTGTGCAGTCTGCTGCGATCAGCAGCTTCGCTCCGTCAAAGAAGGGAGCCTGTGTCGGCACCAGCTTGATCTGGCAGGGCCACTGCGCTAATCTGGAAACCGGCTTCCTGGTGATTACCGGAGTGTTATCAGTATCATTCTGTGCGAACTGCATCATTCTTGATCCGGGGCAGCCACCCTCATGGTGTTCGTGATTCATTTCGTTCATCGTCTTTCTCTCCTTTGCTGCTTTTACAGCTGATTCATCGTATTCCGGTGCTTCCCGCTCTTCGAACGTGATCGCCCCTGTCGGGCAGTTCGGCAGGCAGTCCCCGAAACCATCACAGAAATGTTCCCTGACAAGCTTTGCCTTCCCGTCCACAATGTCGATCGCACCTTCGTGGCAGGCATCCGCGCAGATTCCGCAGCCATTACACTTTTCTTCGTCTATATGAATTATTTGCCTGATCATCTTTGCATCCTCCTCTTGTGTTGCTGAGCACAGTATAGTATAGTTGCTGATAATAATATGTGGTTTGAACCACATTTCAAAAAATAATCAGGAGTTTTTTCATGGACACAAACAGCCTGCATCAGACTCTTCTCTTTCAGAGGATGTCTGATGATGAAATCCGCCTTTGCCTTGCAACGCTGTATGCTTCTGAAAAGAAGTTCAGGAAGGGTCAGATCATCTTTCACGCCGGGGATCTGACTGACCGCATGGGACTCGTCCTCTCCGGCAGCGTCACGATCGAGAGCAATGATCTGTGGGGCAACTGCACGATCTTAAGCCATGTGCCAACCGGACAGTTCTTTGCAGAAACCTATGCGCTTCTTCCCGAAGAGGTGATGCTGGTTGATGTCCGGGCAAATGAGGACTGCCGCATTCTTTTCCTGACCATCGGAGGGCTCTTTGGAAAACTGCCCCCTTCAGCCTGGAAGGAAAAGCTGACCGGAAATCTGCTTCTTATTTCCGCGCATAAAAATCTGACGCTCTCCGGAAGAAGCTTTCACACTTCTCCGAAAAGCGCCAGGGGACGTATTTTGTCGTATTTGAACACCGTTTCCCTGCAAAAGCGCACTGCAGAATTTGATATTCCCTTTGACAGACAGCAGCTTGCCGATTATCTGAATCTGGAGAGAACCAATATGTCGAAGGAACTCACCAGGATGAAACGGGATGGTATCCTGGAATGCAGGAAGAACCATTTCCGGCTGATCCGCCCCAAAGAATAACCGGGGCAAAAGAAGGAAGAAAATCCTTCAACCTGCTTTTGAATTTTTTCACCCTACAAAGCAAGGCCTGCACGATTTTCACCGGCAAGCCTCGCAATGATACTTCTATGCTGCTTGGTGCAGTCGATCAGTCATTATTCCTGATTCTGATCCTTCTCGTCTTTCTTCTTCAGATACCATGCAGTACCTGCCAGTCCTCCGCCAAGGCCCAGAAGCAGCAGCCAGATCAGCGGGTTCCTGTCATCACCGGTCTTCGGTGTGGTCGGTGTCTCCTCCTGCGGAGTTTCCGGCCGGCCCCCTGCTTCCAGCCCCGGTTCACTCCCATGACGATTGTTCCGACCTTGTGCTCCACGCAGTAGCGCACGATGTCCGTGGAGACCTTGTGCATCATGTCTTTCATGAAGCAGTCGTGGTGCAGGGACAGCCTCCTCAGGCGGGCGCTGTCCGCATGCTTACGCACAGTCCCCTTTCAGATTGTTACAGATGCGTTTAAAAAATACGTTTCTCGCAGAGAAAAAAATATCCCGCTGTTGTCAGAGTATGCTCATAAACTTCGGGTAGAAGAAAGGCTCAGGGCCTACCTGGAGGTGTTACTGTGAAGAATGCGATGCAGTTGAAAGCTGTCGTTAAGAATATGGCAAGAGTAAAGTAAGTATCTGCTCAGCTCGTTTTGCAAAACTATATGCTTGAGCGGTTTCTTGAGAGGGCATCTCTGTCGCCATATCGGGAAAACTTTATAATTAAAGGCGGATTCCTGATTGCATCCATGGTCGGATAACAGATGATAGAAAGCCCCAAGTCGAGAGTGAAATTCTCGGGTTTGGGGCTTTCTATTTCTGTTCTTCTGCGCTCTATTCGTGCGAACGGATCTGCTCTTTTCAGCCTGTGGTTTTTAAGCTGCGTTCAGGATCTGCAT
>CACZZH010000149.1 GCA_902785635.1 uncultured Lachnospiraceae bacterium | reverse complement strand
TTCCTTAAAGCTGATGGCTGCAGCACCTCGCCCGCTGTAATCGATCAGCAGCGGATTGAACAGCAGCAGCACATCTCCTGAAAGCAGCAACATTCCTTCCCGGATGCGTCCCGGTACGGAGCTGACTGCGATCAGAGACTCATCGAAAAGGGAAGAGGCCCGTCCGTCCGGCAGACAGTGGGGAACCGGTGAAAAGAGTTTCCCAAGCGCACTGTACTGAGGGACGCGCTTACTGTCTCCTCCCGAATGAATCACCAGGATTCTAAGACCTTTAAAGCTCTTCTCCCTTTCCCGGATATACCGCAGCACACTTAAGGTCGCTCCTCCCGAACCCACCCGCACGCCGTCCTCATCCGGAATGACCGCGAATACAGTCCTGGAGGAAAGTACTTCTTTTCTCGCTTCCAGTTGTGCCCGGAAGCCCTCAGCCTGATGTTCGTCCGAAGCCGTTAAGATCACATAGTCCCACACCGGGAATGCCGGCTGCCTTAAAGAACGCTGATAATCTTCCCAGGCATCCTGATAAGACTGCGCCAGAAACAGGCTGGTATTATTATTACTCATGATCAATACTCTCTTTCCGCAAAACCGACAAGCATCTGCAGTTTTTCCTGCTTCCGGAAAAACAGATACCGTCGGCATTGCTTCTTACTTGAGCTTCACACTGTGCGTTCCGTTTCCGAACATATACACGCGTACGTTCTTTCTCCGGAAATACGCGATCAGCGTCGGTGCATCATAGAAATCGCCGGAGCTCATCGTAATGAGTGCAGGTGCATCAAAAAAAGCGGCTTTCGGGGCGACATACTTATAGAAAGTCTTCGTCAGACCCCAGTTCCCATGGTGTCCGCACTGTACGTAGGTAGACCGGATCTGTTTTTTGTATTTTTTCAGGATCCGCTTCTGACGGGGCTGTCCCACATCTGCGCAGAACAGCATGCTCCGCTTTTTCCCCTCCAGCCTGAACACCAAAGAACCCTGATTACAAAGATTCACCGAAAGCTTATCGACAGAGCTGTCCCATCCGTTGAACACCGTCATGGTCAGCCCGATCACCTTCAGCTTATCCCCCTCTTTCAGGTATTTCAGTTTTTTCATGCCCTTTGTCAGGCTTGCGAATTCTTCATAAACCTGATAATCATCCCAGGGCTGCTTCGTAGCAGCATAGCGGACGGCATTCACCTGCGGCGCATAGATCTTCCTGATCCGGATACCGGTATAGTTATTCTTAAGAATCGCATTGAGTGCTCCTACATGGTCCGGATGCGGATGCGTGATCACCCATGCATCCACCCGGTTCCCTAGACCGGCGATCACATTTCGTACATGATCTGCCTGGCTTACCCAGCCTCCGTCAATGACCATCAGTTTTCCGGTGCTGCTGCAGATCGTATAAAACATCGACTGATGTGCGTCATCCGCCTGCCCGTACTGTGTCACCTTCCAGGTCACGTTTTTTGCTTTTGCATCTTTTTTTGTATTTGTGTTTGTTTCTGCCTTTGCCGGAATAACAGACAGAAACAGCAGACAGACCGTAATCAGAAACAGTAACCGCGGAAAAGCTCTGTCCGGCCTGGTTTCGTAAGGGTATTTCCGAATAATAAAACACATATTTTCCACTGCCTCCGTCAGATCAATGGCCAGTCCTTTCTCCCATCCGGCGAACAGATGTCCCGGCTGTTGTCAGTCTCTCTCCGTAAAGAATCTTCTCTGCTTCAAATAGAAGGCCAGTCCGATCACGATCCAGACGATCAGCATGATATAGCTTTCTTTTCCGAAGTGGACTCCGGAAAGTCCCGGAATCGGAATCAGCTGAAGGATCATAAAGACCGTACTGAACACAACACCTGTAACCGCCATCACTTTAAGGAAAACGGTTCCGTCCCCGGCGCGCCGTATGGTCACCAGTGTAGAGGCGGATGTAAAGGAATAACCGATGGAAGCACCGATCGCACTCATATCCACAAACCAGCCGAGGGCTTCCCGCCCGAGAATCGGTCCGCTCAGACTCACAACGATACAGAAAAGCATGGCGTTCTTCGGAGTCCCGTACCGGGGATCGACTTCTCCGAACCAGACCGGCAGATATCCGTCCCTGCTCATGGAATACATCAGTCGGGAGGAGGCAAGATAAAAACCCATAATCCCTGAGAGCACTGCACAACTCACTCCGAGACCGACCAGAACCTTGCCGAAGGTCCCCAGCAGTTCCTCTGCAGCCACAAGCACGACCCATTCTCCTGCCATCACGCGATCCGGCCAGTTTTCAAGAGCCGCAGCGGCAACTGTATTATTGCTGGTATATACAAAGCAGCCGAACACGATGGCAATGATCATAATGAAGGAGACCTTCTTAAAGTTGAAATTGAATTCCTCGGCTGCCTGAGGGATGGCGTCAAATCCGACATAGGCCCATGGCGCGATCGCGAAGGTCGCAAGAATCGCTCCCAGAATGCCGGCCGTACCCTTATGTGCGTATTCTCCGATCCCGGCGCTCGTCGCATTCGCAGCCATCGCTGCTTTCTTGTCAAAGCCCCACACCGGCTGCATGTTGATGCCTTTTGCCTTGCTGCTGACCAGGGCAGCGATGAACAGTGTAAAGACACACACGACCAGAAGCGTGGACAGAATGGTCTGCACAAAACCGGCTTTTTTCACGCCTATGATATTCAGCCATCCGAAGAGAATAAGGATAGACATTGCCAGGAGCATCTCTCCCATATAGATGTCAAAGCCTGCGATGGAATAATGGAATCCGAATTTCAGGAGATCCGCAGTCCCGTCCAGACCGTCCACGATCAGCCCGATGGCCGTGCTGTTCATCGGAACGTTCGTCAGATAGGCGACCACCAGAAACCAGCCGCAGATAAATGCCGAGTTCTTTCCGAAGCAGTTCTTGGTAAAGGTAAACTCACCGCCTGCCTTCGGATATTTCGGCACCATATAGGCATAGGAAAAAGCGATGATGATCATCACCGCAGCTCCGAGCACCATGGCGATCGCCGTGCCGGCTACACCCGATGTAGAAAGAAACTTCTTGCCCGGATTGATAAAGGATCCCCAGCCGATCACGCAGCCAAATGCGATCGCCCATACATGCATCGGGGAAAGTGACCGCTGAAGATTGCCGTCTTTCTTATTCTCCATAAAAACCTTCTCTTTCTGAAAATATGTTTACTCTTGCATCATTATAATGGAAATTGGTATTTCTATCAACAAAATCAGACCGGCATTTCAAGTGCATGATTGACTCTGTCCCCACAGGAATGATAAGATAAGGGACGTGAATCCTGAACAGATTTACGCATACCATTTTTCTTTACAGGTCACTTAAGAAAAGGAGGAAACATGAAAATGAATTTAAAAAAGGCTGCTGCATTTGTGCTCGGCGCCGGCATGGTATTTGCCGCAGCGTCCGTTCCTGCCATGGCAGAGGAAAGCAAAGCGCTCAATATCTGCATCATTACTTCCACGGGTGTTGACGACGGTTCCTTCAACCAGGACTGCTATAACGGCATCCTTACCTTCCTGGAGACCCACGAGGACTGCAAGGTAACGGACATTAAGGAAAGCGATTACGCGCAGCTTGTTCCCACTGTCGAGAAATCAGTTGGTGATTTTGACGTTTTCGTCCTTCCGGGCTTCAATTTTGCGGCGATCGGCGACATCGTCCTCAACAATCCGGATAAGTATTTCCTGGTGGTCGACTCCACGATTCAGGACAGTGAAGGCAATCCTGTGACAGCCGATAATGTTTACACAATGACTTTCAAAGAGCAGGAATCCGGCTTCTTCGCCGGTCTTGCCGCTGCTCTTTCCACCACTTCCAATAAGGTGGCTGTTGTAAACGGCATGGCATTCCCGTCCAACGTCAACTATGAGTTCGGATTCATGGCAGGCGTCAACTATGCAAACGCAAAGTACGGAACGGCGGCTGAGATCGTTGAGCTTCCCTCCTATGCAGGCACAGACCTGTTCGGCAACAATGTAGGCGGCAATTATGTAGGCGATTTCGGCGATGAAGCTACCGGTAAAGTGGTCGGCGAAGCTCTGATCGACAATGGCTGCGATGTTCTGTTCGTAGCAGCAGGCGCATCCGGCAACGGCGTGTTCACGGCTGCCAAGGAAGCCTCCGGCGTATACGTGATCGGCTGCGATGTTGACCAGTACGATGACGGTGCCAACGGTGATTCCAACATCATCCTTACCTCCGGTCTGAAGATCATGCACAGCAATGTTGCAAAGCAGCTGGAAGCGATCTACGACGGAACCTTCGCAGGCGAAGACGCTCTTCTTGGCGCAGATACCGATTCCACCGGTTTTGTATCTGAGGAAGGACGCCAGCAGCTGAGCGAGGATGCTCTTGCAAAAATGACTGAATGCTATGAGCTTCTCAAAGCAGGTGAGATCGTTCCTCCGTCAGGCACGGAATATGCAGTGGATGATTTCCCGGGATTAAACTAAGATCATCATGAAAGATCGGGCGGGAACTTTTTGTTCCCGTCCTTATCTTTTCAGATCCGGCCTGCCGGACCTGCACCCGGCTGCGCGTTTATTTTTTGGCAGGCGGAAGCTCCTGCCAGGATAAAGGAAAAGAAAATGCAAGATTATATTGTTGAAATGCGCCACATTACCAAACGGTTTCCCGGTATCGTGGCGAATGATGATGTTTCGATCGCGATCCGCCCCGGTGAAGTGTACGCCCTCCTTGGCGAAAACGGAGCCGGTAAATCCACCCTCATGAGCATGCTCTTCGGAATGTATGAACCGGATCAGGGTGAGATCTATATCCGGGGAGAAAAGGTGGCCTTTCACTCTTCCAACGATGCAGCCGCCCATAACATCGGCATGGTGCATCAGCATTTTAAGCTGGTGGATACCTACACGATCGCCGAAAACATAGTACTGGGTATGGCGCCGATGACAAAGAAATTCGGCATTTTCCCCTGTGTGGACATCAAACGTGCCAACCGGGAGATTGCCGAGCTTTCTGCCCGTTACGGCCTGGAGGTCAATCCCACGGATAAAATCTGTGACGTACCTGTGTCCGTTCGTCAGAGAGTGGAGATCCTGAAAATGCTCTACCGCAGGGCGGAGATCATGATCTTCGACGAACCTACAGCAGTGCTGACGCCCCAGGAGATCGATTTCCTTCTGCAGATCATCGATGGCCTCCGCAAGGACGGCAAGACCATCATCCTGATCACTCATAAGATGGAGGAGATCAAACGGATCGCAGACCGCTGCGCGATCCTGCGCCGCGGAAAGCTGATCGATGTGCGCAGCGTTGCCGGAACTTCCGTGCAGGAAATGGCGAACATGATGGTCGGGCGTGAGGTAAGTTTCGATCAGAACAAACCAAAAGCGGATTTTGGAAATGCTGTCCTTTCCGTAGAACATCTGACCGTGGAAAACGATCACCATTTCCCTGTTGTCAGGGATGTATCCTTTTCGATCCGTTCCGGTGAGATCTTTGCGATCGCCGGTGTATCCGGAAATGGCCAGACCCAGATCGCGGACGCGATCACCGGCATGCTTCCGGTCTCCTCCGGAACCATCACGCTTGACGGGAATGTGATCACCCGTATGCCCATCCGTTCCAGGGCAAGGGAAGGGATCTCCTACATCCCGGAAGACCGCCAGGGCATGGGCGTTGTAATGGACTTCTCCCTGCAGGAAAATCTGGCACTTCGCGAATATAACCGCAGCCCCTTCTCAAAGAAAGGCATCCTGCAGTTTGACAGGTTCCGCGAATATGCGGACCAGCTGATCGGACGCTATGACATCCGCAGCGGTCAGGGAGCGAAGACCCAGATGCGCTCCATGTCGGGCGGCAATCAGCAGAAAGCGATCATAGGCCGTGAGATCGAGGAACATGCAAAGCTGATCATTTTTGTCCAGCCTACCCGCGGGCTTGACATCGGGGCGATTGAAAATATCCATCGCCAGATTCTTGACGAACGCTCAAGAGGTGCTGCGATCCTGCTGATCTCACTGGAGCTTGACGAGATCATGAAACTTGCCGATACCATCGGTGTGATCTATAACGGAGAGCTGTTAAAGACCGCTCCCGCGGAAGAAATGACTTCCCAGGAAGTAGGAAGGTACATGATGGGGGTGAAGGAAGCATGAAAAAAAATAATTATCTTCTGTCATCCCGCCTGACCGGAAAGCATTCTTCCGTGTGGGTGTCCGTGCTGACCATCGTCCTTACCATCATTACAGCCGGGATCCTTCTGCTTCTCATGGGCAAGAATCCGGCAGCCGCTTTCTACAGCTTTCTGCAGGGCTGCGGTCTGGCTCCGAAGGAAAACTACGGCGGCGGAAGCGGAATGCTCTCGGATCTTTCGGATTTTCTGAACTATCTCGCCCCGATGCTTCTGGCAGCCCTGGCTTTCATCGTCGCATTCAAGGCCGGTCTGTTCAATATCGGTATCGCGGGCCAGATGCTACTGTCCGGTTTCCTGGCCACCGCTCTGGTCGGTTACAGCAAGGATCTTCCTGCCGGCATTGCAAGGCCTCTGGTACTCGTCACAGGCATCGCCGCCGGCGGCCTGATGGGCGCTCTGATCGGATTTTTGAAGTACCGCTTCAATATCCATGAGGTGGTCTCCACCATCATGATCAACTATATCATCAGCTATTCGACGGGCTTCTTTATCAACAACAAATACGTAGACATGCTCACCCGGACAAGCCGTGTGTGCACGCCCCAGTCCCGGCTTACGCTCACCAACGTCCAGATCGCCGGCGTCAGCTGCAAGGTCCCGCTGGGACTGCTGATCGCGGTTGTCATGGCCTTCCTGGTCCAGTTCATCTTCGACCGCACCACCTTCGGCTTTGAATTGAAAGCTGTGGGCATGAACCGCCAGTGTGCGAAATACATCGGCGTAGGCGTAGGCGGAAGCATCGTTGCCGCCATGGCCTTTTCCGGGGTACTCGCCGGACTTGCAGGCGTCACCTATTACCTGGGATATACCAACACGATCATACCGAAAACACTGGTTGGCATGGGATATGATTCCATCTCCGTTGCCCTGGTAGGAAACTCCTCTCCGGTCGGTTCCATCTTTGCTGCCGTGATCGTATCCATCTTCCAGCAGGGATGTATGCTTCCTGTGGCACTTACATGAAGATGCTGGCGGAAAACCGGATCCGGAAAGCTGCCGATATGATTAAAAATAATGCAGATCATGATGCAGAAAGAACCAATGCTGCAAAAAAAGACTCCGCAGAAAGTGATTCATCGAAAAGCAGTACCGGGGATAAAATGAACGAAAAGGAGGGACAGTCATGACAAAAGTATTTACAGACGGACTTTCCTTTGCCATACCGCTCCTGATCATGGCTGTCGGCGCGATCTACTCCGAAAAAAGCGGCGTCACGAACCTGGCCATTGAAGGCTTTCAGGGGTTCGGTGCCTTCATCGGCGCTCTGATCGCCGTGCTCCTGATGCCGGTCCTCGGGGACGGGAACCAGGCGATCATCTACATCGCCATGGCCGGCGCCGCTGTGGGAGGCGGAATCTATGCATGCCTTCACGGTCTCCTTTGCATCCGCTTCCGGGCGAACCAGGTCATCAGCGGCGTCGTTGTCAATATTCTGGCAGTGGCC
>CACZZH010000148.1 GCA_902785635.1 uncultured Lachnospiraceae bacterium | reverse complement strand
CCATGCTGATCGTCGTGGAAGATCGGAATATCACATTTTTCTTTTATTTTGCGTTCGATCTCAAAGCATCTCGGCGCAGAAATATCCTCCAGATTGATCCCTCCGAAGGAACCGGAAAGCAGCCACACCGCATTGACAAATTCATCCACATCCTTTGTCTTCAGGCACAGCGGGAAGGCATCCACATCACCGAATGCCTTAAACAATACACATTTTCCCTCCATCACAGGCATGCCTGCTTCCGGACCGATATCCCCGAGGCCGAGGACTGCCGAACCGTCGGTGATCACCGCGCACATGTTATGACGCCTGGTCAGCTCATAACTTTTCGCAATATCCTTCTGGATCTCAAGGCACGGCTGCGCCACTCCAGGGGTATACGCCAACGACAGATCGTCTTTTGTCGATACGGGAACACGAGTTACAACTTCGATCTTTCCGCCCCACTCCTGATGCAGGCGGAGGGATTCCTTAGCATAATCCATATGTCATTCCTTCCTGTTTCTGCCTTATTCCCCGGCTTCTGTAATTATTCCTCTGCTTCTGTATTTATTGCTCTGTTTCTGTATATTTCTCACCGGCAGTTTCCTGCCGGCAATTCCACTGCTCAGGCAGCTCTGTCATTCGAACGGGAAACGGAACTGCGTAAGTCCGTACTCATCCCGCACCTGAATGAATTCTTTCTGTACCGCTTCAGTCACAGGTACTCCCTTGTCCTTCCGGTACATCCATACATCATATTCCTTTTCACCCGCGGTGTAAATACGTTCCTCTCCCGGAGCCTTGAGCGAGCCGCGCAGCTGGCGCAGGATCTCTCCGGCAGTCTTTTTGAACGAATCGATTCCCATGAAAAAATCCGGGTTGATCACGATAAAGAAATGTCCCAGATGATACGGACGGATGTTTCCGTTCTCGTCCTTTCCTTCGAGTTCTTTCAGGAAGATCCCGTTCTGCAGTGCGGCGCACAGAATCTCCACCACCGTCGCGTAACCGTATCCTTTATATCCTCCCAGGGTCTCCCCGATGCCTCCCAGCGGTGCCAGGGCGGCATTCTTGCTGCGGATATCCTTCAGGATCTGTACGCTGTCGGTCATCGGTTTCCCGTCACGCCCGATCACCATGCCCTCTGGCGTATCATGGCCGATCCGGGCGTAATACTCGATCTTGCCGTTCTGTGTGATGGACGTGGCACAGTCCAGCATAAACGGGAACGGCTCATCCGTAGGCATCCCGAAAGTAAGCGGGTTTGTCCCCAGCATATTTTCCACACCGAATGTCGGGGCGATCGACGGCCTTGCATTGGTCCCGGTGATTCCGATCATATTCTCTTTCACCGCAAGGGATGCCCAGTACCCGGCGATCCCGTAATGGGAAGAATTCGTCACCGCAGCCATCCCCATGCCATAGAGCTTTGCTTTCTCAATGATCATGTCCATCGCTTTTTTGCTCGCCACCATTCCCATGCCGTCGTTTGCATCCAGCACCACTGTGGTAGGCGTTTCCTTCAGGATATCGATCTTCGTGACCGGATTCAGAATCCCTGCCCTGATACGGTCAATATAGATCGGCTTGAAACGGTTGGCGCCGTGACTCTCGATCCCCCGCCGGTCACTTTCCAGCAGCACATCCGAGCAAAGGCGCGCATCCTCCTCCGGGACGCCGGCTTTCATAAATGCCGCTGTCATAAAATCATCCATTAAATCCCATGGCACAAACGGTCTGTTATCGTTCTGCATGATGTTCTCTCCTTTTCCTGTATTCTTCACCGCGCTAAGACCCATGCGCGAAACCTGCACTTTGCATATCCTGTAAAACACGTTAGACGCTACAAGTATAACACGTTCATCTGTATATGAAAAAGAGCAAAAACACAAAACCGGAAGCGTCTCCCATATGTCTGTAATGTTTCGGGTGGAAAATATCTGTTCATATCCGGATCTGCTTCCATGAAGCCACAAGTTTCTCCAGGCTCCAGGCCGCATTTGCCGGACTGGTAGACGGCAGGCAAATTGCTTTCCTGCCCGTTTTGGGAAACGTATATTTGTTGTACAGCTGCTCCGCCTTCCGGCCGTTTACGTAGATCTGCCGGACCGGTGCGGTATCAAGGATCCGGCTCAGATCATTTACCACCACATCTTTTATGCTGCTGTCGGAGGATCCGGTGATCGTGCAGGATGCGATCACATCCCATACAGCAACCTGATGCCGCAGAAGAAAGCTGCGTCTTTCCCCGATGGTCTGCGGGACCATAAGCGCTGCTGTCCGCGCTGCCGTCCTGTTCTCCGTCTTCTGCCCGGCCTCCTGCAGCGGCTTTGAATCTGTCTGCTGTTCTTTACCCGCACTATCCTCTGCAAATACAGCCGCCAGCACCTTCCAGAACCGGTTCTGCGGGTGACCGTAAAAATATCCCATCTCCCTGGACTTCACAGACGGAAAGCTCCCGAGGATCAGGATGCGCGAATGCTCATCATAAGTCGGTTCGATCGGATGCAGAATTCTTTCTCCCATGATGCTTTCTCCCCTTAGCCTTTTATCGGTCTCTCTCGTTTCTTCTTTACAGGCTTTTCTTATTTAGAGTATTATAACCTTATCTGGACTGATATGTATAATCATTTTTATCTGATTCTGTCAGGTCAGGACCGTTCCATTTCTCCGGGAGGCTGATATGCTCAATTATGATATTCAAAAACGTAAGAACCAGACCAAGACCATCTGGTTATACGAACAGATCAAGAACGATATTCTTACCGGGGTGCTCTCCCCCGGAGAGCGTCTTCCGTCCAAGCGGGATCTGGCGCAGCATCTCTCTCTCAGCATTATAACGATCGAGAATGCCCTCGGCCTTCTCGAAGAGGAAGGATTTGTACGCTCCGTTCCGCGCAGCGGCTTCTATGTAAATGCCACTTTGATGCCCGACCGGGCAGCTGACAACAATTTTCAGATCCGCCTTCTGGAAGACGAACCGGGTCCGAATCCCGGATCCGGGTCCGCACGAGATGCCGTTTCAATCGAAACTTCCGGAACCGGGTCCGCACATGTTTCCGGTTCTGACACGGCTTCCGGATTCGAAGCTGCGCCTGCTGCCGATTCCGGAGCAGCTTCCGGACCGGTCCCGGGGATAGGGCGTCTCATGCGCCGGATTCTGAGCGAAGAACCGGACATCATGCTTCGCATGCCGCCGCACCTTGGCTGCGCAGTCCTGCGCAATGCCATTGCTCAGTATCTGCTGCGCTTCCGCGGCATGCAGGTCCAGCCCGCAAATATCCTGATCGGTTCCGGGGCTGAATACCTGTACGGAATCCTGGTGCAGCTGCTGGGCCGGGATCAGCTCTACGGGATCGAAGATCCTTCCTATACAAAGATCAAACGTGTCTATGAAGCAAACGGCGCCTTTACCGAACCGCTGCGCATGGGTGAGGACGGTATCGATGAAAAGGCATTAAAAAAGGCCCGGGCAAGAGTACTTCACGTCTCCCCCTTTCACTCCTGGCCGTCCGGAGTGACCGCTTCCGCAGAAAAACGCTTTTCCTATCTTGCCTGGGCGTATACCCATAATGCCTATATTATTGAAGACGATTTTGATTCCGAGCTTACCTTTTTCCGCAAACCGCTGGAGACTTTATATGCCCTTGACAATACCGGCCGGGTCATTTATATGAATACCTTCTCCAAAAGTATCGGACCCGGGATGCGTATCGCATATATGGTGCTGCCGGATCCCCTTCTGAAGCTTTACGAGGAAAAACTCGGCTTCTATTCCTGCACCGTCCCCGTATTCGACCAGTATGTGCTCGCTGCCTTTATTCAGGAGGGCGGATTTGAACGGCATCTGGGTCGGGTCCGACGCAGGATGAATGCACAGTAAATGTGCTTCGGAAAGTAAAAACAGCTTCCCCAAGCGCCTTGATATATGGCTCATCCTGGTTGCTGAACACCTCTTCCGGAGCGCCGATGCCGCGTAGCCGCCCCTCACGCATCACCATCACGCGGTCTGACATCTTCCGGGCGACCGACAGATCATGGGTGATGAACAGAATGGACAGCCGGTACTCTTCTTTCATTTTGAAGAGCAGCTGCAGAATCTGATTCTGGATCGGCACGTCCAGTGCGGAAATGATCTCATCCGCGATCAGGACCTGCGGTCTGGCCAGCAGCGCCCTCGCAATCGAGATCCTCTGAAGCTGACCACCTGAGAATTCACTGGGAAGCTTTTTCAGGCTCTCCCCGGGAAGTCCGCACTCTGTCAGCATCTCCAGAATTGCCCCGCGCCTGGCAGCTTTGTCCATCTGAGGATGCCACAGCCGCATCGGCTCCTCCAGCTGGGAGAGGATCTTCCGGGACGGATCCAGGCAGTCAAAAGGGTTCTGGTACACCATCTGGATCGTCTTCCTTCTTTTCCGGAATTCCCTCTCCGGCAGGTCCTGCACTTCTTCCCCATTCAGAATAACAGATCCCGAGGTCGGCCGGATCAGATGCATCAGCATCCTCGCAAGCGTAGTCTTCCCGCAGCCGGATTCCCCCAGCAGTCCCAGCATTTCCCCGGGCACAAGTTCGAACGATACATCGTCCACGGCGGCAAACCGTTCTTCCTTCTTAAAAAGGCTTCCGCCTCTCCCGAACACCTTGCAAAGGTTTTGTACCTGCAGGATTCCTGCCTGTCTGCGTTCTGTTGACATAAATGTACTGCTCCTCTTTTTCTTATATATCTGCTTTTCCACTGAATATGCTTTTCCGCAGACAGCGAAGGAAATCGTTTACCCCATGATCTTCCGTGTCTCCGAGATCAGTTCCTGCGTATAAGGATGCTGCGGATGTGAGAATACATTTTCACTTTCCCCCTGTTCCACGATATATCCGTATCGGAGGATCATCACGTGATCGCACATGTACTGAAGGATTCCCAGATTGTGACTGATGTAAAGCAGGGTCCTCCCGCTCTCATCGAGCAGCTTCCGGATGAACTCCACTGTACTGCGCTGTGTGATCGCATCCAGGGAGGTGGTCGGTTCATCCGCGATCAGGATACGTCCGGGAGATTCCAGTGCCATTGCAATGGCGATCCTCTGGCGCATCCCGCCGGAGAGCTGATCCGGATACTGCCGCAGGGTATTCTCCCCGCCATGGATCCCGAATATCTCCATGCGGGAAAGCAGATGCTGCGTCAGGGCTTCTTTTTCCATTTCGGGGTGATACAAAAGAACGGTCTCGCTCCACTGCTTAACGATCCGTTCATTGGGATTAAGCGCATTGATCGAATCCTGGAAGATCACAGCGACCTGTCTTGCCAGCATGCTCTGACGCTCACGATAGGGCAGTTCCAGCACATTGACACGGGAACCGTCTTCCTGACGATACCAGATCTTTCCGCTGATCTCTACTGCTCCCTGCGGAAGCAGAGCGGTAAGTGCATTCATGGTCATGCTCTTGCCGGCTCCGGATTCCCCGGCGATCGCCCACCGTTCCCCTTCCCCGACTGTGAAATTCAGTTCATGCAGAATCTGGATCTTCCCTTTATCTCCCTTCACCCACATGGAAAGGTCTTCGACCTGAAGCAGAGGCTCTCCCGGTTTCCGGGCAGCTTCTCTGGCCTTATTAGCATTGACCGGGGTATTTATGCTGCTCCGCTGATCT
Organism: uncultured Lachnospiraceae bacterium; assembly: GCA_902785635.1. GTDB lineage: Bacteria > Bacillota > Clostridia > Lachnospirales > Lachnospiraceae > Merdiplasma. The sequence continues at coordinate 1,710 of CACZZH010000148.1, read as the reverse complement.
GTCATCTGTATTGTCTCCTGTATTTTCTCCTGCTTAATTGATCCTGCTTTCGAAAATGCCGCAGGCTTTCCCGGCAGCATATTTTCAAAGCTCAAAGTGCTCTCATGACGGGTATTTCTCCCCGCTGCTCAGTCGAAGATCGTCAGTTCTCTGATATGGATCTTCCCGTCGTCAAAGGTGTAATGGAAGAACAGCGCCAGCAGGCAGATCGCTGCGATCGGAAAGATCACCAGTCTTGGATATGTGAGAAAATATACACGATAGGAATAGAGCAGTGTTCCCCAGTCAGGATTGGTCACATCTGTTCCGAGTCCGATGTAAGCCAGACCGGCAAACTGCAGTACTACACTGCTCGCATTGTTCCCCATGTACACAAACAGCTGACGTACGATATTGGGGAAAATATGCCCGAAAAGGATCCTTCCGCCGGACAGGCCGAGCGTCCTCTCAGCACTGACAAAATCGCGGCGCATCATCTCTTCCGTAAGACCGTTCGCAAGATTAATATACTGGCCGATATTGCCGATCCCGAAGATGATTCCCGCCATACCCGCCGAGAATCCGAACAGCGCCGAGAAAATGAGTGCCATGACCATGGACGGGACCACCGTCACAAAATCCGCAGTGAACTGGATCAGTGACTGTATTACGCCGCCTGCATAGGCGCCGATCATCCCGAGCAGAGACCCTGCAGCAAATGAAATGGCAGTAGCTGTAAAGACAACCAGAAGCGTACGCTGGCCGCCGGTGACCATCAGAGCAAACAGATCACGCCCCAGATTATCCGTGCCGAACCAGTGAGTCCCCGAAGGTCCCTGATAGGTTGCGGTCAGATCGGTCAGCTTGATGTTCGGATGCGGAATCAGGAAGAGAAAAGCCGTAAAACAGACAAACAGAATCCAGAGGATGGTTTTTCTTTTCATGACGCCCTCCTTGCTCCCAGAAGCAGCAGCACCAGGTGTAAGACCACATGTACAAGGAACATCCACAGCACCACCACCAGAATATAGGTCTGAAGGATGTTGTAATCTCGGCTGTCCATGGCGGTGACCAGCATCGTACTTAAACCCGGAATGGCAAAGGCGAATTCCAGCACCGTGCTTCCGCCGAACACGCCGGCAAAGCGGGTGATCACTGCTGAGATCAGGCTGGCAAGCGGAGGCTTGAAGGCATGGCGCCACAGTACCGTGCGCCGGTCAAATCCTCTGGAAACCATGAATTTCACATAGCTCTTTTTCATCTCTTCCCGGAATGCCTCGCGCACCACTCGGGAAAGTCCTCCCATGCTGTACACTGCCGTGATCAGGACAGCACACACCAGCGCGTATTTTCCGTCGCCGGTAAAGAATTTCACCATGCGCAGACGCACACTCAGCGCATAGATGATCACGATCGAAACGATAAACATGGGAACACTCTGGGTGAACACCGTCAGCGCGGCCGTAAACCGGTCGCAGAACCCACCGCGTTTCAGGGCTGCCCGGTATCCCAGAAAAAATGCGGCCGCCGCGCCGATCAGAAGTCCCGTAATGCCAATGGAAAAGGAATATGGCATCTTCGTGAAAAAGCGGTCGCGGATGTTCTCGCCGGACACCAGGGAAACTCCCCAGTCGCCGCGCAGGAAATTTCCGATCCAATGCAAATACTGGGAAGCAAGAGATTCGTCAAGCCCCATTTTCTGTGTGATAAACGCCACATTTTCTTCCGTGT
>CACZZH010000147.1 GCA_902785635.1 uncultured Lachnospiraceae bacterium | reverse complement strand
CGTTATAACCGGCCTGCGGACCGTATCCCTGCGCACCGTTATAACCGGCCTGCGGACCGTATCCCTGCGCATCGTTATAACCGGCCTGCGGACCGTATCCCTGCGCACCGTTATAACCGGCCTGCGGGCCATATCCCTGCGCACCGTTATAGCCGGCCTGCGGACCGTATCCCTGCGCACCGTTATAGCTGCCCCGTACATCAGTGTTCTGGCCGCCGTTCTTGTCCGCATAACGGCTGGATTCAACTCTGTCATCAAAATCGCTCATTTGCGTGCCCCTTTTTTTCCTCTTTAAACTCTCACCTATGTCTTAGCAGCAGTCTGTACACCGTATTCTTCCACAGTTCCAGCTGAATTTTCAAGGATGAGCCCAGGTACTGCCTCATTTTTACCGTTGTTTCCGGAAGCTGTCCCATTCCCGGCCTCAATCCTTCTGCAAGACCTCTGATATAGAGGCCGCCCAGACCGATGCGTGTGAAAAACAGCGTCTTGATCAGAAAACCTGCTGCCAGAAGCGGCAGATTCAACAGAATCTGCCATACCGGCATATTCTTCCGTATCAGATAAATACTGTTCCGGGAAGTGAGCCTGGTTTTAAAAGCGTTATATCTGGATCCGGAAGCAGCGCTTCCCGCATGCAGAACCTCTGCTTTCGGAAGATACCAGTTTTCATAACCGACCCGTTTTGCCCGGAAACCGATATCCACATCTTCCAGATAAGCAAAATGCCGTTCATCAAACAGCCCGATCTTTTCAAACACATCCCTGCGGTAGATCGCCGCACCGCCGCAGGACGAAAACACCGGATGCTCTTTCATCCGTTCACCGGCGGGAAGTCCTTTCCCGTCGGCAAAAGCCCATCCCAGGGCACAATAGAAATCTCCTGCATCATCGATCTTGTCCGCTGCATGCATCTGCATCATCCGTGCGCTGCAGGAGAACGCTTTCTCATGCCTTTTGATACCCGCAAGCATCTCCTTCACGAAATCCGGAGCACACACGGTATCATTGTTCAGCAGGATCACAAAAGGAGTCGTGCTCAGCCGTATTCCTTCATTGACCGCTCTGCAGAAACCGGTATTCCTGTGGAATGCCCGGATACGGATCTCCGGATAATTGCTGCGTACAAAATCCAGACTCCCGTCCTCGGACCCGTTGTCGATCATCAGGATACGAAAATTCTGCTGCGTCTGTGCCCGGAGGGAATCCAGGCAGCCCTGCAGGTATTTCATACCGTTCCAGTTTGGTATAACTATGGTCGCCTCATTCATTCCATTTTCGCTCCTGCCCTGAGGGAATAATTCCATTTGGAAAGAGACAGATTCTTATTATAGAGAGGATCGCCTTTCTTCAGAAGCTTCTCCCACTTCGTTCGCATCCGTTCGATCTCTCCCTGGAAACGCCGGGCTTTCTCTGCGGAGTCCTCTGCTCCTCTTGTACGGGATTCATCATGATACAGGACAGCAAACGGATCATAAATGATCCGAAGCCCCGTCTCCCCTATGCGCAGACACAGATCCACATCATTGAAGGCAACGGAAAGCTGTTCATCGAATCCCCCGACCTGCTCAAATACTTCCTTCGGTACCATCATACAGGCTGCCGTGACAGCTGAAAGATCCTGCAGCAGCGATGCCTTGTGCAGATATCCCGACCGCTCCGCCTTCATGTCCACGAAAAGACTGCCGGCTACCCCGCCCAGACCGATCACGATTCCGGCATGCTGGATGGTGTCATCCGGGTAGAGCAGTTTGATTCCTGCTGCACCTGCATCCTCACGGCTGCACACGCTCAGCATCTCCTCAAGCCAGCCTTTCCGGAAGGCTCTGGTGTCATTGTTCAGGAAAAGAAGATATCTTCCGCGTGCCCGGTCTGCGGCGTAATTGTTGATCGCAGAATAATTAAAAGGTTTTTTCCAGCGAAGCAGCCGGATCCGGCTGTTCTTTGACAGTTCCCTGTAATACCGGAAGGTCTCTTCCTGCGTACTGTTGTTTTCGATGATCAGGATCTCTGCATTCACTCCCTTTGTCGTTTCCTCAAAGCTGTCAATGCACTGCTTCAGTGCTTCTTTCTGGTCTTTATTCGGAATAATGACTGAGACAAGAGGCTCCGTGCTGTCTGCCGGCAGAGCATAGTGCACACGATAAAAGCCGTGATCCTTCAGCAGTTCCACTGTACCTTCCTGGCCGCAGCGCTGCAGATGCTCTTCGATCGCCCGCTTTCCCGCCTCATAAGCATACATCTTGCTCTGGGGATTATCCGCCGTTGACGCAGCATGGACTCTCCAGTGATAGAGGATCTCCGGAATATGTCCGATCACCTCGCCGATCATCTTTAAAGAGAGACCGTTTCCGGAGCGGAGTCCGCTTCCTGACTGCGCCAAAGCTGTCCGAGAACTCCCGTCCCCGTACGATCTTTCAGCCGCCAGTTCCGCACATCGGAAAATAAAATCATGGTCCTGGGCACCGTCAAATGCCTTGCGAAACCCTCCTGCATCCATGGCGATCTGTCTGTCAACTGCCAGAAAATGGCAGATATAGTTGTTGGAACGCAGCAGATCCAGATTAAAATCCGGTTTGAGATGCGGCTGGAAATGCTCCTTTCCGTCCGCAGAGATCTTGTCCTCATCGGTATACAGCATCCGGACTTTCGGGTGGTTCTCCAGATAACGGGCCATGAGAAACAGCGCAGAGGGTGCGATCATATCATCATGATCCAGGAAACACACATAATCTCCCTTCGCCTGACGCAGGCCGGCATTGGTATTTCCGCTGATTCCGGTGTTTTCCTCCAGTTCTTCAACACGGACCCTGGGATCCGTTTCATAAGAACGGAGTATCTCTCTCATCCCGGAATCCTCCTTCGAAGCATTGACCAGGATCAGTTCCCAGTTCCCATAGGTCTGCGAAAACACAGAATCCAACATCTCCCGAAGATAATCTCCGGGAGTATGATAACAGGGTACAATTATGGAAAAGAGCGGCTGCCCCGGCCGTACTTGCTTTCTCTGGCGGGCCAGCTCTTCCTCGCCTGGCACATAGTTTTCATACCAGGGACCGTAAGGCACCTCTTCCGGTTCCATCCGCTCCGACAGACGGATCCAGAATTCCTTCCACCCGAAATGCTTCAGATAACGGATTCCCTTCAATACCATGTACGGGCTGAGCTTCTTTAAATAACCGTTCATCTCACTTCTTAAAATATTTCAGAATACAGTCTGCTACATACTCTACATCCTTCATGTCCAGATTATAGAACATGGGCAGACGCATCAGCCGTTCGCTTTCCTTTGTTGTATACACATCCTCACCATGAAATCTTCCGAACCGCATTCCTGCCTCGGCACTGTGAAGAGGAATGTAATGGAACACTGCCATCACGCCTTTCTCCTTCAGATAAGCGATCAGCTTCGTGCGCTCTTCCAGATCTTTCAGTTTGATGTAATACATATGTGCGTTATGTTTCGCATAATCCGGCACAAACGGCTGTTCGATCAGGCCTTCCTGTGCCAGCGGTCTGAGTGCTTCATGATAGTACCGGTAGATGCTGTGGCGCTTCCGGTCGATCTGTTCAGCCTGCTCCAGTTCCGCATACAGGTAGGCTGCATTCATGTCACTGGGAAGATATGAGGAGCCATAGTCCACCCATGTATACTTATCGATCTGGCCGCGGAAGAACTTGCTGCGGTTCGTTCCTTTTTCCCGGAGTATCTCCGCTCTTTCAAGATATGCGTCATCCTGAAAAGCGAGCGCACCGCCCTCTCCCATGGAATAGTTTTTGGTCTCGTGGAAGCTGTAACAGCCGAAATCGCCGATCGTTCCCAGCGCTTTTCCCTTATAGTAGGCATTTACACCCTGAGCAGCATCTTCCACCACCTTCAGACCGTGACGCTTTGCAATATCCATGATCTCATCCATGGCACAGGCCACGCCTGCATAGTGCACCGGAACGATCGCTTTTGTCTTATCCGTAATGGCGTCCTCGATCAGCCTCTCGTCGATGTTCATTGTCTCGGGACGGATATCCACAAATACCGGCACTGCCCCGCGCAGAACGAACGCGTCTGCCGTCGATACAAATGTATAGGAGGGCATGATCACCTCGTCCCCGGGCTTCAGATCACACAGATAGGAAGCCATCTCAAGCGCATGGGTACAGGACGTAGTGAGCAGTACATGGTTCACGCTGAAGCGTTCCCTCATCCATTCGGAGCACTTTTTGGTAAACATGCCGTCACCGCACAGTTTCCCGCTGTCAACAGCCTCTTTGATATATTCCAGTTCTTTCCCGACAAAAGGCGGATTATTAAAAGCAATCATCGCATATACTCCTTATTCTAAGTATTATCTCCCCCTGCACGGCCGTCTTTGCCCGGCCATGGAAAGAGTTTTCATAAATGCACAGATCTCATATGATCGTGTCAGATCCCGTATATTTTCGCCAGAGCAAAGATCAGCATTCCGATCAGGATGATACAGATTCCCAGAATCCTTCTTCTGCTGATCTTTTCCTTCAGTATCAGCACGCCAAAAAGAGGAATGAAGATATAGCTTGTAGATTCCAGCATCGGGGAAAACGAATACGGTACCACTCTCATGGCAAACATTGTCATAAAGGTGGATGCAAAAAACATTCCGTAGGCTATGATCACATACGGATTAAGGTACTCATGCAGCCGGTCCGGATACTCTTTGTTCGCAGAGATCTTCAGCAAAGTCTGCGATACAGAGGAGACAAAAACGGAAAACAGCCACAGCAAAATATTAAGAATCAGACTGTTCATCACCGCTCACTCCTATCACAACTCCGGTCAGGATCACCAGCACTCCGACTACCATTAAGGGCGTGACCCTTTCCCTGAAGATCAGTACACTCCAGATCAGCGAATAGATCACACGCACCGGACGGTTCGTGATCGCAAATGTCAGGCTCATGTGCCCCAGTACCTGCTGCCATACAATGGCGAAGGCAAAGATCAGAAGCAGGTCCAGCCCATAGTAGAACAGAAATCCCATGGACATCAGCGGATAACGTCCTGCCATCTTTGAGGCGACTCCTGACATGGAGTTCAGCAGAACGGAGATGTGGAGGATAAGGAACCACTTCCAGGGCACTTCCAGCTTATGTTTTTTTCCGGCCTTCTCAGGCAGCTTGTCAGGCATAAAAACCTCCTGTTTCATTTTCTGTGCATTATACACCGACGGACCTGTTACTTCAATGAGAAATCATTCCGGTCCAGTGACAGGTTGGGATTATAATAAGGATCCCCTTTGGTAAGGATATCCGGCCATTTTTTCAGGAATCGGTCTGCTTCATTATTAAAGCGGGAGATCTTCCCCGGAGTATCCTCATATCCTCTGGATTTTGATTCGTAATGAATCAGCTCCGCAAAAGGATTATATACTACAAGAAGTCCTCTCTCCCGGATACGCAGGCAGAAATCAATATCATTGAATGCGACCCGGAACGCGCCGTCCAGACCTCCCAGCTGCCGGTAGACTTTTGCCTTCACCAGCATACATGCTGCTGTGACAGCGCTCAGATCAGATGCACAGATGATTCTGGAGAAATAACCGTTTGCCGATGCCGGCATATTCTGGAATGCATGCCCTGCGATTCCGCCGTATCCGATGATCACCCCTGCGTGCTGAATCGTACGGTCCGGATAATAAAGGCGTGCTCCGACGGCACCTACCTCCGGCCGGAGCGCAGGTCCGACCAGCTGGGCAAGGCAGTCTCCTCCCAGCATCTGTGTATCATTGTTCAGCAGAAGAAGATACTCTCCCCGGGCGTTCGCCGCCCCGAAATTGTTGATCAGGGAATAATTGAACGGCTTGTCCCAGAACAGCACACGGATATTGCTGTGCGCGGCCTGCAGCTGTTCATAATACGTAAAGGTCTCCTCCTGCGTGCTGTTGTTTTCGATCACCAGAATCTCATACCGGGAATAATCCTGCTGCTGTATGGAGCGGATGCATTTCTCCAGATCCTCAATATGATCTTTGTTCGGAATAATGATGGAAATCAGCGGTTCCGGATCCGGCAGGATATAATCCGTGCGGTAAAGACCCGGATAAGCACCCATGCTGACCACCGCATTGATGCCGCAGCGGTCATAGTGTGCCTGCACAGCGCGCTTTCCGGCTTCAAAAGCATAGCGTTTGCTTGCAGGATCCGCCGCTGTGGAGTCTTTGTGGGAGCGCCAGTGATAAAGAGCTTTCGGAATATGTTCCACCCGTCTTGCCCTTTCCACGCAGCGGAGCACAAAATCATAGTCCTGCGCACCCTCAAAAGCCGGATCGAGGAGCAGGGGATTCTTTACCCTCTCCGCAAGATCTCTCCTCACTGCCGTGATATGGCAGATATAGTTCACGCAGTTCAGGAGATCCGGATTGAAGTCCGGTTTAAAATGGGGTTCCGCAGGCACATCTCCCGGCAGCAGCTTGTCCTCATCGGAATAGATGAGGTCGGCATCCGGGTCGGAATGAATGACGGCCGCAAGCTCATACAGGGCATCCGCCGTTAACAGGTCGTCGTGATCAAGAAAGACGAACCAGTCTCCCGATGCATTTTCGGCAGCTGCATTGGTATTCTCCGCGATGCGGAGCTGCCGGTCGTGATGCAGTACGCGGATGCGCGCATCCAGCGCAGCCATTTCATCGATGAGTTTCGCAACCGGCGAAGCCTCGCCGCTGCCGTCCGACAATATGAGCTCAAAATTTCCGTACGTCTGCGCCAGGACGGAACCGACCAGTTCGCGAAGCAGCGCCGGATCCGTCCTGTAAACGGGGACCAGCAGGCTGAACCTGAGCTTCGGGTCATCCTGCCCCGCGCGCTGCTGTTCGAGTTCCGCCCCGGCTGTCGCGTGATCGCGGGCCCAGTCCTCATAATCCGTGATGATATGCCGGTCCTTCCCGCCGGAGCGGAACCTCTCATCCGCTTCCCTGCGCTTATCCGGATCGGTCTCAATGGGAAGCTTTTCACAGGTATAGCCCCGGGCGGTTTCCACTTCAAGGTACAGCGGCATATTCTTCAGTTCCGTGTAGTCGATGGAAACCGTAAATCCCAGTTCCCGCTCTTCCGGAAGGCCGTAGACGGAAGCGACGTCCGGCCTGCGGCAGCGCGTGATCTCCGCGGGTACCTCCACATCCTTTGCGTTTACGACCAGCACACGGTCAAGGCTGTATTCCCGGTCAAAGCACCAGCCGCGGAGCAGGAAATCATGTTTCCGGTGAGCCATGTGGTCTATACAGTACAGGATACCCTCCGGATCGCTCGGAAGGAGCGGACGCAGCATGCTGTACGGATCCCCCCGTTTCGCCGTCACGCGCATTTTCCGGTACGCTTTCATCGGAGAAGTCTTCATCAGCTGCCGGATGGCTTCGCCGCGCCACACGAGCAGGTCTTCCTTCTT
>CACZZH010000146.1 GCA_902785635.1 uncultured Lachnospiraceae bacterium | reverse complement strand
TTCTTCCACGGTTTTTTCGCCGGGATCCGTGGCAAAGGGCATTGCAAAACCCTTGTCCGATATGAACTCGACCGGATCCTTAGTCACGAGCGAAATATGAACGGCGAGCATCGCAATGTCTCCCTCATGCTCCCTGTACAGGTCGCTGAAATAAGGAAGCTCATTGATACAGGGCGTACAGTGGGTCCCCCAGAGATTGATGAATGTGATCTTTCCACGGTTGTCCGCAAGATGGAACTGTGATCCGTCGTAGCAGGGCAGTGTGAAATCTCCCAGCTGATTGCCGACTTCGTGGCCGATGGGAGCGCTGCTCTCATAATCGGCCGTCGATGAGCCGCCTGCTGCAGCGCTGTCTTCTGCAGCAGCTTCCTCCGCCTGCGCCGCTTCTTCGGACTGCGTGGAAGTCTCTGCCTGCCCGGCTGTTTCTTCCGTATCATCCTTCGATACGGCATCGTTCTCTGCCTGTGCCGCTTCTTCGGACTGAGCAGAAGTCTCTGCCTGCGCCGCTGTTCCTGCCTGCCCGGCTGTTTCTGTCTGAGCAGCTTCTTCGGACTGCACCGCTTCTTCGGACTGCACCGCTTCTTCCGACTGCGCGGCTTCTTCCGACTGCGCGGCTTCCTCGGACTGCGCCGCTTCTTCGGACTGGCCGGAAGTCTCTGCCTGCTCAGTTTCTTTGGATGCTTTCTCCGTTCCGAAGGTCTGCGTCACTGCATCGTTCTCATCTGACCCGGTATTTCCGGACTGTGTGCCGCCGCCCTGTGAGACCTGCGTCTGCGAAGATCCGCTCTGCGAAGATCCGCTCTGCTTACGGACAGCCGGATCCAGTACATTGAACCACAGCAGTGCAAAGCACAAAATCGCCAGCGCCGCGCCCCAGAGGATGCGTCCGCGGCGTGCACGCCTGGCAGGTGCATCCTGTGCGTCACCGGCACACCCCTGCCTCGGGGCCTTGAGTACAATATTCCCCGCCTTGATGGAAATGGCACCCTGGCTGCAGGATTCCATACATTTTCCGCAGTTGATGCACTCGTGGTCGCCCACATGCCGCACATCCATACCGCAGCCGCGCACACAGGCTCCGCAATGATTGCACCGGTCCGTATCCACCTTCACGCCGATGATGTTGAAACGATTGAAGAGACCGTAGACCGCACCCAGCGGGCACAGGAAACGGCAGAAGCTGCGATAGCAGAAAATGCACGCCAGCATGATCACCAGCATAATGATAAACTTCCGGGTAAAAAGAATTCCCAGCATGTTGTACATAGAAGTATTGGCGGGATTGGCCAGATGACCGATCGCACCTTCCGAAGTACCTGCAGGACAGATGTATTTACAGAAGGCCGGAAGCGGTATTTCATCCCGCAGACCATACCACAGGGGAATGGCGATCACAAACACCGCCAGTATCACATATTTCAGCCAGGACAGTGCCCGGGTGACGGAACTCTTTCTGATCTTCGGCACGGGGATCTTATGCAGAAGCTCCTGAATCAGTCCCAGCGGGCACAGCCATCCGCAGATGGTACGCCCCAGGATCACGCCGTACAGAAGAATAATACCCAGCACATACCAGCCGGCCCGGTATCCTGAGGCGGACAGGGCATTCTGGATCGAACCCAGCGGGCAGGAACCCACTGCGCCGGGACATGAATAACAGTTAAAGCCTGGAACACAGGCATACTTTGCCTTTCCCGTGTAGATCTTCCCGTCGATAAATCCTTTTACATAGGCATTATGCAAAAGAGCCGAATAGAGCTGGACAAGCCGCCGTGTCGTCGGACGGTGCGCCTGCCACCATGATGTTTTCACTTTATTATCCAAGACCAACACACTCCGTACATATTGTAATCGCTTTGTAAAGCACATCCCGGGCACTATAATTCAAGATCCCGGCCACGATCAGAACCACGGCCGCGACGACAAGGACCGCCTGAATCGTTTTGTGTTTTTTCATCTTATCTTTATTTCCGGGTCCGCCATCTTTCGCTGCTCCGGCAGATACTTCTGCTCCGGCAGCTCCCGATACTTCTACTCCCGGTACCGCAGCAGCTTCTGCCTGTCCGGGCGTTTTTCCTGCTGCCTTCTCTTCTTTCAGAACCGCCTGGGCTGCCCGGATCTCACGCTGCACGCTCTTATCCCGCATCACGAACGTTACAGCCAGGGCGGTCAGCCCGGCGCAGGTACACGGAACCAGGACCCGCAGCAGGCCAAAGAGCATGCCGTCATAATCCTCCTGCGGAAAATTCGCAGAATTGCATAGGTAGATCACGATCGGGACCATACAGAGGGCGAATATGACCCAGCCGGTCACCTGCAGTTTTTTCTGAACAGCCTGTTCCCGCTTCATCTCCTCTGAAGGCATTCCGACACGCGACACGATGAGATCCCGTCCTGCCTCAGCGTCCTTCACGGGCTTTTCGGCCTCCTCATCCTTCACGCCCAGCACCAGTCCGGCGAGCGTCATGCCCAGCAGCCCAAAGAATAACGGCGCAGCAGGCGCAAACTTCTTCGCCACGATCTCCGGTGTATACACGCTCTCCAACGGATTCTCCGCCTTACGCACCTGCCCTTCCCGGTAGATCGATACCGTCGTCAGGGACAGCAGGAGGACCAACGCGATCAGGGCCGCCGCCTGTATCACCAGATAAGCTTTCTTTTTTGTCATCAGCACCACCTCGTTTCGTTTTTTACAGCTGGCCCAGTATTTTCCCGATACTTTCGTGAAATACAAGATCCGCCTTTCCCTCCATCTTTGTCTTTCCCTTATTGATGATGACCAGATACTTTCCATGGTAGGTGTGAGCCAGCCCTGCTGCCGAACCCACCTCCAGCGATGTCCCGCCGATGATCAGGCAGTCCGCCTCCCGGATCATCCGGATCGCATTTTCATAAGCAAGATCTGGAAGGATCTCACCGTACAGAGTTACATCCGGCCGGACCATTTTTCCACATGCCGGACATCTGGGTACAGGGTCTTCATTTTCAAAAATGAAATCCGGTCCATACTCCTTCCGGCAGGAGACGCAGTAGCTGCGAAGAGCACTTCCATGGATCTCCTGCACATTCACGCTTCCGGCCTTCTGGTGCAGGCCGTCGATATTCTGGGTGATAACACCGTCCAGCTTTCCTGCCTTTTCCATCTGTGCAAGCTTCAGGTGCGCCGCATTCGGCTGCACCTGCCGGGCATCCAGATTCTTCCGGAAATAGGCGAAGAACACTTCCGGCTCCCTGTGCAGACACTGATCACTCAGCAGATATTCCGGCCGGTACCTCGCAAACTTCCGGTCCGTTTTCCGGTAAAGGCCGTCCTTGCTCCGGAAGTCCGGAATTCCGCTCTCCGTTGAGACGCCTGCGCCGCCGAGGAACACCACATGGGAGGACGCATCAACATACTCCCTCAGCAGATCGATCTTCTGTTCCTCCGGAAGATCTTTCTGAAACAATTTCCGTCTCATTTCCATTCCATCTCCCTGTCAGGATCTTTTGGAAACAGCTTCCGCTTCAGTTCCGTTCCTCTGTCAGGATTCTTACGATAGCGGAAAGATCCTCCGCAAAACAGATGCCCTGCAGCTTCTCCTCTTCAGCCAGTCCGGCCCTGACCATATGCCTGAGAAGTTCTTTCAGGCTGTCATAATATCCGTTCCGATTGTAGATAATGCACGGTGCATCAAGATGCCCCAGTGCCGTCATCGACATGATCTCCGAGATCTCCTCCAGCGTACCCGTTCCGCCCGGAAAGGCAATGAAAGCCTCCCCCAGCTCGATCATCTTAGCTTTCCGCTCAGACATGTTCTTTGTGACGATCAGCTGCGTGATAGCGTCATAATCAAATCCCATGTCAATGAAAAACTGCGGTTCCACCCCGATCACTTTTCCTCCGGCCATGAGTGTGCTCTCGGCAAGTACTCCCATCAGGCCGCATTTCGAACCTCCGTAGATCAGGGTATGTCCGTTCCCGCCGATCCATGTGCCAAGCTCCCTGGCCGCACTGTGCAGGGAAGGATCGTTTCCCTCTTTTGCTCCCAGATAAACTGTAATATTCACCGGTCCTTATCTCCTATGCCAGAAAGCCAAACTCTTTGCTCAGCTTTTCATACCGCGCCTGCTCGTGGGGCTTGACCGGCTTCGTGGGATCCCCAAGAGAATGGTGGATCACATCCGCGTCCTTCAGCACCTCGTCCATCAGGCCATCTACTTCTGCTTTGTTATCGTGATGCCAGATGGCGGAGCAGATCACCTCTGTCTCCTCCGGAGTCGTAATATCAAGCTTCCCCAACACTTTCCGGGCGTACTCGGCTCCCTTATGCGCATGATCTTCATAAGAACCGCTCTTATATGCATACAGATCATGAAGGAGCCCTGCCATCGCCGCCAGCTCCGCATTTTCGTCCCGTTTCTTCGCGATCATCACCGCCGCCAGGGAGACTCCGTGCAGATGTGCGACTGCCCCGGCACGCTTCTGGTCATCATCCATCTTCTCTGCTAATACCTTACTGATATACTTCTGCAGTTCCTTGACTCTGCTCATCGTATGACACTCCCTCCATCACAGCCCTATGCAAGGTTTCTATGTGCCTTCCTGCTGCCCGTACTTTCCTGCTGCCCGTGCTTTCCTGCTGCCCATGCTTTCCTGCTGCCCGTGCTTTCCTGCTGCTATTTTATGATCTCATACTGCAGCATTTCATATTTCAGTTTTGTTCCTTCCACAATATCCGCCGGAAGCAGTGCCCTTGCCACAAGCATCGGCTCATCTGCCGGCTCATCCGTCCGTCGGAGATTTGCATAATCACCGTCAACACTCTCCACCACATAATACATGGTCTTAAATTCCATAAAAACCTCCTGTGCCTTTATGCAAAGGTAAACTTGCTCACTAATTCTGTGCACCGCCTGCAAGGTCAAATATTGATTTATAATTATAACACAATCAGGAAAAGAAACACAGTTAAGACCCTTGACCGGCCGCAGAAAAAAGTTGCGCACCCATAAAAATGATGATAAGACTGTCATAGCGAAAAGCCTGCTTTTCCTGCCTGAAGTCTGTGAACTGATGTCACGGATATTGCATGATGAAGCATAAATATGAGAAAGAGAGGTCTGAATAATGAATATACAGATCGCAGGCGGTATCCTGCTGCCGTTTATCGGAACTTCGCTGGGCGCAGCGATGGTTTTTTTCCTCAGAGGTTCCATTTCGAAGAATCTGCAGCGGCTGCTGACGGGATTCGCAGCGGGCGTTATGGTCGCTGCTTCCTTCTGGAGTCTTCTGCAGCCGGCACTGGAGGGCTCGCAGCATATGGGGAAGCTCTCTTTTGTACCCGCAGCAGCAGGATTTCTCGTCGGCATGGGCTTTCTGCTTCTGCTGGATGAAGTGACGCCGCATATGCATCTGGACAACGAAGAGGAAGGACCCCGCACCAGCCTGAAGCGGACCACAAAGCTGATCCTGGCTGTCACGCTCCACAATATCCCCGAGGGAATGGCAGTCGGTGTCGTCTATGCAGATCTTATCTCAGGGAACGGCCTTGTAAGCATGACAGGTGCGCTGGTTCTGGCAATCGGAATCGCCATCCAGAATTTCCCTGAAGGTGCCATTGTCTCCATGCCGCTTCGGGCTGAAGGGATGCCGAAACGGACAACATTCCTGTACGGAGTTCTTTCCGGTGCAGTCGAACCCGTCGCCGCGCTCATAACGATCCTGGCTTCCGGCATTATCGCCTCACTGCTTCCCTGTCTGCTCGCGTTTGCTGCCGGGGCGATGTTTTACGTCGTTGTGGAGGAGCTGATCCCGGAAATGTCCGAAGGAGAACATTCCAACCTGGGAACGATCGCGTTCAGTCTCGGCTTCGTGCTTATGATGGTACTGGATGTGGCACTGGGCTGATCTTTTTTGGAATATCCTTCATGGATATTTTCCTGCAGATGCGTATATAGATATGTACGACGAAGCAACATGCTGCAGGCAGTAAGCTCCCGCAGACATGATCATATATATAGAGACTTAAAAAAGATTTGTAAAACAGGCATTGCCTGAAATAAAGGACGAAAAGAAAGGAGAATTATTTTGAATAATCCTAAATCATTAAAGATCGCTGCTGTATTCAGCATCCTCTTTTCCCTGTCCGTTCTCGCTGCAGCTGTATTTGTTTTCAAACATGTAGGGATCATGCAATACATACTGATCGGGGTGGCCGCAGCAGACATTATAGCACTCATATTTTATATCATCGTCGGCAGACGCTGCCGCAGGAAAAGAGAACTGCTGCTGAAGAACGACCAGCATATGACTGACGCAAAATAAAAGCAGTTTAAATATATAATTTACATATAGAATAAAAAACAAATTACTTATATCGAAGATAATAAATACCTGATACTTTATACCAGAATAAACAATGGTTTTAATATAGATCAAACAGCCCCGCCCTGTCCCCCCCGCCCTGTCCCGCCGCCTGTCCCGCCACCTGTCCCGTCCGCGAAAAATTCCTTCTCTTTTACAGGAAACAGAAACGAATCGCAATTCCAGGCTCACTCCCGGGTATTGAATTGCGATGATCCCCGGACGTACAGGAGGTGCAAAATGAGTTTTTCTAAGCGTCTAAAAATCTCACGAAAAGAAAAAGGAATCTCCCAGGAGCAGCTGGCTGAGAAACTGAATGTAAGCAGGCAAAGTGTTGCCAAATGGGAAGCGGGACTTGCCTATCCTGAATTAAGGACCCTTCTGCTGCTTTCATCTGCCCTGGAGCGAAGCCTGGACTGGCTTTTTTATGATGAGCAGGCCGAAACCTGTTCCCGATTCCGGAAAAACGCCGGTACATCGGAATGGCATTCCTTAGCAGAACAGTTTCCTTCCTTTACAGACCGGAAGGCTCTGCAGGCTTCCATGGAAGAGGATCTGCTGCATGAACTTTTGAAGGCTATGAGCGGTTACGAGATCGACCAGATCGTCGAAGAGGAAATTTTCCGGGGCCGGAGGACCTGCATTTTCTATAAGGGAAGAGTCTTCTCTGAAACAGAAGGTATGAACCCACAGACAGGAGAAGAGATCAGCGACTTTTCAGAAATGACCCTTTCCGAGGTCCGGGAGCTTCTTCCTCTTCCCTGGGAAAAACCCGGAAGGATCCGGAAGACGGCAGCCGGATTCTCAGACGGATCCTGACATCCGTGCGATTATTCCGGCTCTCAGCCACAGCGCAACTTCAGGCAGCATAAATGCACCCTGCGGTTGGTGGGAAAACCACTGCCCGCAGGGTATTATTTATCTCACAGGAACCCGTGATCACATGAGATCATTCAGAAAAAGGAGAAACTTGAAATGAAAAAAAGAATAATTACTTTACTGGCCGCTGCCATCATGATGTCGTCTGCGTTCTATGCGCAGGGAAACCTGGAAGTGACAGACAAGACCGCATTTATTTTTCCCGGGAAGGATTCCGGATACTTCTATGCCCGGGTCGAAAACACGGGCAGTGAGCCTGTTGCTGTGGGAAGCGGAAAGCTGGTCCTGTTCTCTGAAAACGATGATATCCTGGAGACCTCTGACTATGTGACTCCGTACCCGGGCAACCTTATTCTGGAACCGGGTGATTATACGTATATCAGTGAGTTTCTCTGGAACAGCGCCCTGAAGAATCAGACAGTCGGCGATGTGAAATTCTCCATTGAAGGAACCGACCGGGGAAAGCAGGCGGAGAAGATTCCCTGTGAGGCATCCTTTGAGCTTAACGGATCCGACAGCTACGATAATTACGTTTACATTACCTGCACAAACGACAGTGACGAGATCCGGTACGGATATTATCTGGTAACCGCATTCTTCGATCCGGATGGCGCTCTGGTATATGTTGATAAAAATCGATATGAAAGAATCGGCCTTCATCCGGGAAGTACCCAGACGACCGCTCTGTATATCGACGGAGACATCGTTGACTACTTCGAATCCAATCATATTGAGATCGGATCCGTCGATGCGCTTGTGTACTATGTAAGCGAGTAAAAAAGAGTGCACTTGCGCACTCTTCGCGCGCGAGCGGGATCACAAAGTGATCTTCCTTTCCGCGAGCTGCACATCCTGCCGGAGGCTTTTTGTCTCATAGGAAATCCGTCGGAATTTCCTATGAGATAAAAAACAGGAGCCATGGGACTTCTCCCCGTGGCTCCCCCACTCCGACTCCCGTGTCCCATTATCCTATCATCATGCTCTTCACTTTATTCCGCAGCAGCTCCACTGCCTCTTCCGGATCCGATGTGCCAAGGACTGTCTGTTCCATCGGGCACAGACCGTCTTTCCTGCGGTTTATTATGTATGGCACGCGCTCCGCGTATGTATAAGTGACTCCATGCTCCTCAAATACCCGGATCGCCTGATCGCTGATCACCTGACCATAAATATCGCGGACTCCAAGGTAGATGTACAGAAGAGCTGCCGCTTTTCCGATGACCTGATCTGCTCCTCCGTATCCGGAAAAATCTTTCCCTTCACTGATCCACTTAAGAAGCGGCTTTACGCCGTGTTCCATTGAAAAGCAGAGATCTTCCCCCTTTCGGACAATACAGGTATACCCCTTCTCTTCCAGTTCCTGCTTTGCAGCCAATGTATCTAATGTCATCGATATATTCCTCCCATGGGACAGAATTCAGTTCTCTGCCCTGTTTTCTGCGAAATGTTCCTCTGGGACAGGAGACAGTTCTCTGTCTCCGCCCCCTGTCCAAGTCTCTGTCAGTCGGCAGAAAAGATCCACCACGGTCTCAAGGATGCTGTCCTTGAAATCGTATTCTTCCGTGTGCAGGGCAGGATGACCTTCTCCGTTTCCGACATATACGATTGCACCGGGGCACTCCTTCAGATACCAGCCAAAATCTTCCGATGCCCGCCACAGCTTCTCCATCGGCATCACCTGAAGCTGCAGATTCCCTGCAGCCTGAAGGATCTTTTCCAGGCTTTCCTCATGATTTCTGGTCTCCGGAAATGAATCGTGAAGGCTGTGCCGCAAATGTATACCTGCTGCAATGCACAGTTTCCCGGCACAGGCAAGTATCTCCGTTTCCAGATCCTTCATGTCCTTTTCATTTTCTGCTCTCAGCGTCAGGCACAGTTCCCCTTCCCCGGGGGAAATACCAAAGTCTCCCGAGCCGAGCCGGATTCCCGTGACCGTGCAGAGGAGCAGCCCGCCCGTTCTCTGCCGCACAGTCTCCTCCGCATACAGAATGACCTTTGCGATCACATCTGCAGGATTGCTTCCGTCCTCCGGAGCGCTGGCATGGGATGTTTTTCCGCAGAATACGAGCTTCAGCCCCTCCGACGCCGGCTGGGTGAGCCCTCTGCGATAGACGATGCTTTTCTCGGGATATCCGCTGAGATTGTGATAAGCAAAGATCTCGGATATCCCCTCCTGCCGGATCAGTTCCTTACATATAGCTGCTCCCTGACCGGTCTCCTCACCGGGCTGGAAAATAAGATAAACAGAAGGAGCAAGATCTTCCCGGTCCAGTTCCATCGCCAGGCCGCACAGCGCCGCGCAGTGACCGTCATGGCCGCATTTATGGGAGACGCCTTCGTTCACGGAATGGTATGGGAGCCCTGCGTCTTCCCGGATCGGCAGCGCATCCATATCTGCGCGGAATGCGATCTTCTGCGACGGGCTCCTGCCTTCTTTTACAGCATAGAACCAGTTTCCGCGCTCTGCGATCTGAAAATGAGTATACTGCCTCAGGAACTGCTTAATGATCCGGGATGTCTCGATCTCATTCATGGACAGTTCAGGATGACAGTGCAATTCGTGACGGAGCTGTGTTATGATCCGCAAATGATTTTTATCCAATGCTCTTCCCGTCCTTTCTCTGTCGTTACCGGTCCTGCTGCACCTGCTGCTTCTCCGTCACCTGCTGCTTCTCCACCTGCTGTTTCTTCACCTGCTGTTTCTTCACCTGCTGTGCGAATGCCTCCATGATTCGCGCTGTGATCCCCCAGATCACATGACCCTCATATTCGTAGAAGCGGATCCGGCTCTTATGCTCTCTCCATCCGTAATTTCGACCGCCATGTATCTTTTCAAAGGGAAAGTCCTCTCCCATGTCCGGATGCCACACGACCTCATGTATTTCCGGTTCTGCAATCAGGAAGAAGACAAGCGGCACCCTGAGGATCTTCGCCACTTCTTCCTTCTGGAAGCTGCCGTCATATCCGCTGATCCTGCACAGATAACAGTGTATCTCCTGGGATCCGGTCACAAATATGCTGGAGGGAGCGATCAGGCTGATCTGCTCTGTATCCAGAAGCAGTTCCTCTGAAAGTTCACGTACCGCCGCTTCCTGCGGCGTCTCTCCGGGCTCAACGCCTCCTCCCGGCAGGCAGATATCCCCCGGCTGATGCGCGATTTTTTCCGAGCGCACTTCGAAAATGACCTCATCCTGCTCCGTAAGCGTAATCGCTACAGCACTCCGCTTCAGTTCACTTTCTCCGATGATCGGAATCTTTTCCTGTTTCAAAAATGAAAAATCCAACTTTCTCCCCCTGTCACACCCTGTCACGCCCTGTCACGCCCTGTCACGCCCTGTCACACAGTGTACTCGTACAGTTCATAGATGGTCCATCCGGTATCCTCATAATACATGGGCAGCTCGCCTTCGTACTCAAATCCGAGAGACGGATATAAATGTTCTGCCGGTACGTTTCCTTTCAGCACATCCAGCCGGACCGCTTTCATGCACTGCTCTTTCGCCAGGTCAAGAACATAACGCACCATCTGCTTCGCATATCCTTTTCGTCCATAGGCGGGATGCACGCCAAGTGCATGGATCACCAGAATTTCATCCTGTTTGAATGCATGTTTCCAGGGAAAGGTATCATACGCCTCATTTGCGTCAGAGTTGACGATCATGGCGCCTGCAGTCTGTTCTTCAAAAAGCAGAATATAAAGCTGCCCTTTCGAAAGAGCGGACTTCAGCATATCCGAATCCGGATAAATGTCCTTCTTCCACCCGGGTCCATACAGAGAATTCTCCAGCTCATCCGTAATACCGTGGTAAAAAGCTCTTACAAGCTCATATTCATTTTCCCTCGCAAGCCGTATCATCTCAGATCTCCCCATATACAACGCGCCGGTTTACATCTTCCACAAAGGCCTCGACTGCTTCCATATCCGGATTCTCGGGCAGGATACATTGCTCCTCCGCCTCACAGAAACGCTGCCTGTACTCATTTACGATCTCATAGAATTCCGGTATCATAACGTGATCCTTTATGTAGTCGCCGCTGCGGATGCTGCGAAGGAGCTTCAGATCCTCCTCCGGCCTGTGTGTGCGGATCTCAGCCTCCTTCAGGATATCGATTCCCATCATGAAAAGCCTCACCAGATGCATGGCATGTTTATTCCGGTGCTTATCATCTTTTCTGTCCCTGTCGAACGCATTCTGCAGTCTCTGCAGCTGCGAATTCGCATAATGCCCGAATGAACCTGCCGCCCGTCTGGAAAGAAACATCCGGCGGTGGTCCAGCAGCTCCTTTCCGATATCGGTTTTGATGAGATACTGGTCATCATCCAGTCCCAGAATCTCGATCGTATTCGGATTGCAGTTCAGAAACAGACGGACCGCCTTCGTAAAAGCATAAATGACCGTGTCCGTCCTCTTGTCCTCATACTGCTCATAGAAAGTCAGTCCGATCAGATCGGACGGCAGATTCAGCGTGACCCCGCGCAGATCGACATCGCTTCCTTCACAGTTTGTTCCATATCCATAGCTTCCGCTCACACCCAGCAGAATGATCCTCTCGCCCAGGTGGGGACTGGTATGGAGGAAAGCATATTCTTCATGATTCAGTAAAGCCCTGAAATCCATTTTCCCGTTCCTTCCGCATCAGACTGATTTTCATCCATCTCTATTTTATATTTTTTTGTCTCAGATGCAACCATATGCTCCGGCACAAGTGTTTCCATACCATACAGATATTCCACACCCTGCAGACGTTTCCATATGTTTTTCCACAGCCGTTTTTGAGTAACGGACAACATGTACACGCACAGGCTGAGAGCGTAAGCCGAGTGGTTCATAAAGTAAAATTCTTTTTAGAAATTTACCTATATATTCAACTGTTCGAGGTCTTTTTCCGGAGCCGTGACTCATGCCCCCTGGCGGAAGGGACAGCCACAAGCACCATATCAAGCGGATTTCTCTGTTCGAATAGCCCGTCTGAGCCCGAAAGGGACATCCACAAACAGCATATCAAGCGGATTTCTCTGTTCGAATAGCCCATCGGAACCCGAAAGGGACAGCCACAAGCACCATAGCAAGCCGATTTCTCTGTTCGAATAGCCCTATCGGAACCCGAAAAGGACAGCCACAAACACCATAGCAAGCCGATTTCTCTGTTCGAATAGCCCATCGGAGCCCGGAAGGGATAGCCACAAGCACCATATCAAGCGGATTTCTCTGTTCGAACGGGCCATGGGGACGAGTTCCATGGTCCGCCTGGCTGAGTTGGTGTCAACAACAGAAACTGTCAGCTGTTTTTGGTATCCCGACTTACGCTCTCAGGCATGCGTACGGAAGGGGTGTACAGTGATTATTGGAGTGAGACTGTCAGGACAGGAACGCAGCACAGATTGCACTTTACGAAGGCTTAGGCTCCGAGGTAAGAGCGTTTCGTCTATGCGCGAATACCTCGGAGCATTAGTCGGAGATAAGTGAGAGCTCAGCGGAGTGGGTCCGTGTCGAACGGAAACAACCACTGTATGCCCCTGCAGTGTGCATGTCGTCCGTTTAGGAATGGAGCGACCTGCGGAAAAACATATCCCCTGCAGACGTTTCCACACAGAAAAAGCCAGACGGCTGATAAAATATCAGCTGTCTGGCTCAGGCTGCTTCAAGGCTGCCGGCTTCTTAATCTACACTAAATCCGTTGCTCAGCAGAATACCCTGAAATTCATAGTTGTCTTCTGCTTCCCATCCTTCTTTTTCGGACTCAATGACTTTGCCGGTCTCCATGTCAAACTTGTATTCAAACTTTGCTTCCTTCGGAATCATCTCACTCAGTTCATATACAAATTTACCGTCATCATATTTAAATCCATCCCGATAGATGATAAGCTCCATCTGGCGCTCCTTGGCACACTCATCGATCAGAATGCTCTTGGCGGGCATTACTACGATCTGTGATTCCGCAGCTTCAAAGTCAAAATAGTTCTTCGTTTCGGAGATCAGTGCTGCATATTCAGCATCATCCTCAGCATCCCAGGACGAAGATCCCTTCTCTATGATCTCACCGTCTTTATCATTGATCTCATATGCATACTTGGTCTCGCCCGGAACGATGAACGAGATCTCATAGACCATATGTCCGTCTTCCACAGAATGCATCTTCTTGCTGAATTTAACAGCATCTTCTTCCAGGCCGGCATCCTTAAGAGCGATCTCAACAGCATCATTAAAGGTGAGTCCGTCAAACAGTGATGTTTCCACTGCGGTCTCCGTTGCACTTTCCGCCTTCTCCTGCGCAAACGCATGGGTAACAGCAGACAACATCATAGTTACGCTAAGCAATGAAACTATAGCAATTCTTCTCATTTTAACTTTCTCCTTTTTAATAAATGTTTTTTGTATTTCTTTTCAGGAACGCCTCCGGCGGACCACAGCCGCACCCAGCGCAAAGCGCCTTCTTCCTGGGTGCGGCTGTGATCCGCCGGAGGCTTCAACTCTCTCGTTTATCCTGTCTCGTTTATTCTGACCTGATGTCTGTATGACCGGATCTCTGGTCAGCGATCAGCTCAGCTGATCGTCTGAACGGAAGCGATCACATACTGGAACAGCTCAAACATTGCCGGATCGGAGACCGGGCTGCAGATCACCTGTAAAAATCTGCCTTCGTTTGCAGGGAACACAGCAGACACTGTATTTGCT